>JAZRZS010000050.1:0-15895 GCA_045601505.1 Acutalibacteraceae bacterium | reverse complement strand
CCTACCGCTATTTTGAATGTGTTTTGTTTCAAAGTTTGGCGGTCGGCGGTGATTTGTAAAAACGATTCTATAGAACCAACACAAACCGAGAACGCCCCGTCTGCAATAGCAGACAGGGTATATAAACGCTTATGCTCCCATTCCTTTGACGCCGCAGATACAGAAAGCGAATACTCTCTTGACACAAGCAATATCGCATCCTTGCCGAGCGTTTGTAAATCGGCTACCATTTTAGTAGCCTCTGCCTCATCAGGACAGATTACAAACGACCGTTTTCCACTGCTTTCCACAGCCGCTGAAATAAAGGCGGCGCGGTGTACGGGCGACAAACCCGTAACGGCGGCAGATTTATTTCGTTTTTCGGAAGATAGGAGGTTTTGGTGCGCGGGTAGAGCACAAAAGGCTCTATCAATACAATTCATATAAATAAACCTCTATCGGTTATTAAATTTGTTCATAGCCTCGTCAATACCGAGTTTTATTATACATTCAGCGGCTGATGCGGCGTTTTCCAGTCCCTTTTTAATATCCGCTTCCTCGTCTTTTCTAAAGCGCGAAAGCACCCAATCTTTAAGTTCATAATCAGGATGGGGCTTGGCGCCGACACCGACCTTTATTCTCATAAACGCATCACTACCTGAAAGGTATATGATATTTTTCATTCCGTTATGACCGCCATCCGAGCCTTTTCTTCTAAGGCGCAGTTTACCGGTCGGCAGAGAAATGTCATCAAAGATAATGATAGTACGCTCGGGCGGTATTTTATAAAACGCGGCGGCATCACGCACCGCCTCACCCGAATTGTTCATAAATGTCTGCGGTTTTATAAGCAAAACACGATGTTCGCCGATTTTACACTCGCCTATAAGCGACTTAAATTTTAGTTTATTTATCTCACAGCCGTGTTTTTCGCAAAAAGCATCAAGCGCTAAAAATCCTGCGTTGTGACGCGTATCCTCATACTCTCTGCCCGGATTTCCCAAGCCAACAAGCATATAATCATACGAACTGCCGAATTCTTTTTTCGGTTTCTTCCAAAACATTATTCACCGCCCCTTAATAAAGTGATTTTACCATAAAGTTACAGATTATTCAACTGCTGCTTGACAATTTTAAAAAAAGGTTATATATTATATATGTTAAAGCGTTGACGGGAACAGTAACCGCAAACTGTGTTTTGTAGAGAGTGTCGGCCACGGGCTGAAAGCCGACATAAAAGACGTTGCGGCGAACACCACCCCCGAGTGCCCTGTGAACAGGGACGTCCGACCTGCGTTATGGGTTATAAAGCGGCACTTTATGTGCAATTTGGGTGGAACCGTGGAGTTTTATGCTTCATCCCTTGTGGGATGGGGCTTATTTTTTTTGGAGGATAAGAAAATGATTAAAATCACATTAAAAGGCGGCGTTGTACGCGAATATGAAAAGGGTGTTTGCGGATACGAAATTGCGGCATCCATTGGCGCGGGTCTTGCAAAATCCGCATGTGCTATTACCGTAAACGGTGAAGTTTACGACCTACGCACACCTATAAACGAGGATTGCGAACTTTCAATTCTCACCTTTGATGATGAGGAAGGTCGCCGCGCCTACCGCCACACCGCAAGTCATATTTTGGCTCAGGCGGTAAAACGCATTTACCCCGAATGCAAACTTGCCATCGGCCCCGCAGTTGATGGAGGTTTTTACTATGATTTCGATACCGATGTTATGTTCACGCCCGAGCGTCTTGCTGATATCGAGGATGAAATGAAAAACATCATAAAAGAGGAAATCATACTTGAAAAGGTTGTTGTTTCACGAGAAGAAGCGATAGAACTTTTTACAGAGCGTGACGAGCCGTATAAACTCGAACTTATTGCCGACCTACCAGAAGACGCCGAAATCAGTCTTTATAAACAGGGTGATTTTGTTGATTTATGCGCGGGACCGCACCTGCTTTCGACAGGTTTTGTCAAGGCGGTTAAACTGACCTCCTGCACAGGTGCATATTGGCGCGGTGATGCAAACCGAAAAATGCTTCAGCGTGTTTACGGCACCGCTTTCCCCAAGGCATCACAGTTAGAAGAGCATCTTTTGCAACTTGAAGAAGCAAAAAAACGCGACCACAACAAATTAGGCCGCGAACTTGAACTCTTTACAACAAGTGATGTTATTGGTCAGGGACTTCCTATTATGCTTCCAAAGGGTGCCAGAATTATCCAACTTTTACAGCGTTTTGTAGAGGACGAGGAACAGCGCCGCGGTTGGCTTCTTACCAAAACTCCGTTTATGGCAAAGAGTGACCTTTATAAAATTTCGGGCCACTGGGACCACTACCGTGACGGTATGTTCGTGCTGGGTGACGCAGAAAACGAGGAAGAGGAATGCTTTGCACTGCGTCCGATGGCCTGTCCGTTCCAGTATCAAGCTTATCTCAACCGTCCGCGTTCTTACAGGGATTTGCCCCTGCGTTATAACGAAACTTCAACCCTTTTCCGCAACGAAGCAAGCGGCGAAATGCACGGACTTATCCGCGTTCGTCAGTTTACCATTTCTGAAGGACACTTAATGTGCACCCCCGACCAGTTGGAAGCCGAGTTTAAGGGCTGTTTGGAACTTGCAATTTATATGCTTAAAACTCTCGGTCTTTATGAAGATGTTTCCTACCGTTTCTCACAGTGGGACCCCAAAGACCGCGAAAAGTATATCGGAACAGAGGATGACTGGAACGAGGCACAGGATACTATGAAGAAAATCCTTGACAACCTCGAAATCCCCTATAAAGTCGGCGTTGGCGAGGCGGCGTTCTATGGCCCGAAACTTGACATTCAAATTAAGAATGTTCATGGCAAGGAAGACACGCTGATTACCATTCAGATTGACCAGTTCTTAGCCGAAAAGTTCTCTATGGAATATGTCGACTCAAGCGGCGAAAAGAAGCATCCGTATATCATTCACCGCACTTCTATCGGCTGTTACGAGCGCACACTCGCACTCCTTATTGAAAAATATGCCGGTGCTTTCCCAACCTGGCTTGCGCCCGTTCAGGTTAAGCTTTTACCCATTGCAGATCGCCATAAAGAGTATCTTTTAAATGTAAAAGAAGAGCTTGAAAAAGCAGGTATGCGCGTTGAGCTTGACGACCGCAACGAAAAAATCGGTTTCAAAATCCGCGAAGCACAGCTCGCTAAAATTCCATATATGCTTGTAGCGGGTGACAAAGAGGCTGAAAACGGCACACTTTCTGTCCGCAAACGCGGCGGTGTTGACCTCGGCGCACAGACGCTTGATGAGTTTATGAATTTTGTTCTGAAAGAAATCCGGGACAAAACTATCAGCTAACACAAAGCATATATGTCATACTAACAAAAAACAGAGTTAGCGTTGCTAACTCTGTTTTTTCATTTTCTTTACAACTGTATGAACAAAAATTATTGTTATGACAATTAAAAGCACTGTGATTACCGCCGCTATCTGTTGCGCGTAAATCGGAAGTCCTAAAAAATGGTTGTCGTTTTGTTGCACATATGAAACAAGCCAACCGAAAACAAGTGTTGCCAAAAATCCGATAAGACCAGGTATTGCCTGACAAACGGCAAGTGCTTCTGAGCGGGTTTCAACCTTTGCATAGTCAAACACCAGATTTATAAGCGCACTGTTTGTTCCTGCCATTGCGGCACCGTGGAAAATATAATAAAGCGCAAACATAACTTTTCCGTTTTGCGGGGTAGCAAAGGTGGCACAAAGAAAGGCGATTCCCATTAGAATAAGACATTTTTCAAACATAGATGCAAACGACTTTCTGTCGGCATAGGATCCCCAAAAACGCGAAACCAAAATACGCGATATGCTTGAAACCATTGTCAAAAGTGATATAAATTTAAGACTAAACCCGAGTTCGCCCAGCATATACGTCGAGAAAAAAGGCGACGCACTGTGGGTAATTATATAATAAAACGAAAACAAAACCATGATACACAGTATGTTTTTATCTTTTATAAATTTGCTAATTGAGAAAAATGGTTTTTTGTTTTTCTCGTTTATAATAGGTTTTTCTTTGATAAATATAAATGTGCAAACCTGTAATGTTGATATAACCAACATAACGATTGCGGCTATTAAAAAGGCTATGCGAACATTGTTTTTCGCAATAAAATGGTCGAAAACAGCGCCCATAGAAAATGAAAACGCCATTCCCGCTAAAAGCGATACTATTTCTTTATCGGCGGTGAAAATTCCACGGTGTTCGTCATTAACCGCCGACATAAGCAGATTGGTTTTTTTAGGGGCTATCAGATAAAATATTATGTATGCCGTAAAAATCAAAAACACAAAAATCGGGATTTTAATTGCCGTTTTGCCTAAAGCAAGGGGCACGATATATAGGAATAAAAACAAAAGTTGATTGGTAATGGTCAACGCGATAACAAGCGGCTTATAGCGGCGCTTGTGCAGTAAAAGCGACAAAAGCTGAAATGTACTGCCGAGCGAAACAAAGGAAGCGATTATTCCCGTGAGGGCATCCGACATTCCCAGGTGTTTTGTAAGCGTCGCCAAAAAAGAGCCTGTTATTAAAATCGTTGCGAGATATTCAAATCCCGACTGCAATATATACATCTTTTGGCTCAAATTGTATTTTGATTTAATCTTCATTTTAATCACCCAACGAATGATATCACACCCTTTTTAAAAAAACAATGCCAAAGCGCACGAAACTGTTTCGTAATGCGTATTTTCTTAAATTGTTTTTATAATGCTTGATTTTTTTAGAAATACTTTTATAATTAATATAAACTAAGAAAAAGGGTGACATTATATGACCGTACGCGAACTTGCAAAACTTGCGAAGGTTTCACCTTCGACCGTTTCAAAAGCGTTTAGCGGCGCAAAGGATGTCGGCGCAGCAACGCGGGAAAAGATTTTTCGCATTGCTAAAGAAAACGGATGCTTTACAAAGTTTTCTAAAGACAAATTCCCTAAAAAAGTATATGGCATAATCTGCCCCGAAATGCATGGTGAGAATTATGTTAATTATGTCACCGAACTACAAAAAATTATAACCGAAAACGGCGGTATTTCGGTTATATCGAGTGATGAGTTTGAGAGCAGCACACAAGAGGAACTTATAGATTACTATATTTCCTACATAAAAGTAGACGGTCTGTTCATTGTTCACCAAAGACAACCGCTAAAGCGCGGGTATGACACACCCGTTGTAGCCATTCTAACCGCCTTTGACACTATGCGTGACGCCATAAATCTTGACATTTATTCAGCGCTGGAAGATGCTGTTTTACAACTTCACAAATTGGGACATGAAAAAATTGCGTTTATTGGCGAAAATCTTACAACGGGAAGAAAAAAGGCTTTTTGCAACGCTGCAAAACTGTCATACGATGATGAGCTTGTTTTTACAAGCCAATATCGCTTTCAAAAAGCCGGTGAAGACGGCATACGCAAACTGCTAAAAAGCGGCACAAAATGTACTGCCTTTGTATGCGCATATGACGAAATTGCGGTGGGCGCAATACAAGAACTGAAAAAACAAGGCTTCACTGTACCTGACGACTTTTCGGTTATCGGCGCCGATAATACATCTCTTGCTCAGTACTCCCAAACGCCGCTTTCTACAATAGGCGGCAACACACAGGAAATTTGCCGACTTGCTTGGGAACTGATGGAAAGAAAAGAAGAGAATCAATATTATCGCAGTAAAAAACAAATTATGTTTAAAAGTGAACTTATTTTGCGCGAAACCGTAGCCCCACCCAAAAATAAAAACTCACTTGCATAATAGGTCTGTTTTTTCGGTGATAAAATTTTATGTTAGAATATAATTCGTTTACATATTGACAGGGGTATAAAAGTTATGCTAAAAAACGCAAAATTAAGACTTATTACGGCAATGCTGCTCTTTGGTACAATCGGGCTTTTTGTCCGTTACATACCATTGCCCTCTAGCATAATCGCATTTTCAAGAGGTTTGCTTGGTATGCTGTTTTTGCTTTTGGTTACGGCGGTTAAAAAATCCCGCATTTCTTTTGCGTCTGTGCGAAAAAATGCAGTATGGCTTTTATCTTCGGGCGTGGCTTTAGGGTTTAACTGGGTACTGCTTTTTGAAGCCTACCGTTTCACTACGGTTGCAACTGCAACACTATGCTATTACCTGGCGCCTATTGCGGCGCTTTTGCTGTCGGTCCCGCTATACCGCGAAAAAATGACGGCAAAAAAAGCACTTTGCGCATTTTTTGCACTTATAGGAATGGCAGGCGTTTCGGGCTTTTTGCCAAACGGCAAAATTCCGACAAACGAACTTCGGGGCGTTTTGTTTGGCACGCTTGCTGCCGCTCTTTATGCAACGGTTATTTTGCTTAACAAAAAAATTGCCGATATTTCATCCTACGATAAAACCATCGTACAACTTGGCGTTTCAGCGGTGGTTATGGGGGGTTATTGTCTGTTCACAGTAAAGGCTGACGCGATAAAATTAGACCTTACCTCCGCGCTTTTACTGTTGCTTGTTGGCGTTGTGCATACGGGCATTACATATTTGCTCTATTTCGGTGCTATAGGCCAAATAAAGGTTAGTACCAGCGCCATTTTAAGTTATATTGACCCCGTAACAGCGCTGTTCATCTCGTGGATAGTTTTGGCGGAAAAAACGTCCGCCTTTGCTATTTTAGGTGGTGTCTTGGTGCTTTTTTCCGCCCTGTTTTGTGAAATCGAAATACCGCAAAAAAACAAAACGGATGCTTAGCATCCGTTTGTTATATGGTTTTAAGAAATTCTAATATATCGGGAATTGTTTTTGCGGGAAAATCTTTAAGTGCTTCGCTACAGTCTGCCATTTTGTATGGTGAATTCACAACAGAAAGCAGCTCTACATCATTATCGCCGTCACCAACCGCTATGGTGTCTTCAGAGTTTATACAAAATTTCTTAATAACAGCCCTTGCCGCCGCACCTTTGTCGGCGCTGTGGTTTACATATTCGCAAATGCCGTCACGGTTGTAGCAGACACGCGCAATTTCTGATTTTTTTGGCGTATCCAAAACCGCAACCTTAAAAACCTCACTTCCCAAGGTATTGAGCATTTGTTGTCGCAGGGCGCTGTCAACATTTTCGTCAAACTGTAGTTTTTTGGTTCTGCCAAACACTGTAGCGCACGGGGAGAGCGACACAAGCCTACCTGCCTCTATCTTGCAAAGGCGGTTCTTGTATATAACGCAATCGCGGTAAAACGCAAGTGCGCCGTCAAGACAAATAAAAACAATGTTTTGTGAAATTGAAGGGAAAAGCGCTTTTAACTCATCATATCCTCTTCCACTTGCAACGGCAAAAACGGTACCCTTGCTTATAATGCGTTTAACTTCTGCCAAAATCTCTTTGGATATACTTTTTTTACCACGCGGTAACAGCGTTCCGTCAAGGTCGCAAAAAAGAATACGTTTCACGCAAATCCCCCCTCTCTTTTTGTTTACAATATATGATACATCATTTTTTTACGAAATTCAACTATTTTTACTTGACAGTTCTGCAAATTTATTCTAATATTTTATTAAAGAATATTTTGGAATGTTTGTATAAGATAACGGATTTACAAACGGTTTATACACTTTTCAAAAAGGTGATGGGAACAACACCTAGTTTATATAGAAAGGAAAATAAAAATGGCAAAAGTAATTGACAAACTTTGGAACTGGGGACATCTTGAGGGTTCACACAACAAATATTGCAAAGTAGAGTGCAATATGTCACCCGAACAGTTTGCAGAAGAATATGGCATTAGAAACTCCTTTATAGTGTCATACGGCGGAAACATTCAGCCTCCCTTCTGCGACCTTGCAAAAAGAATGTCTTCACTTAATCAAATCAAATGGTCGGTAATAGGCGACTCTACATCTCCGCTGCCCGAAGCCGAACTTGGCAACACCGAAGATGTTATTGAGACTGCAAAATGTGTAAATAACATAACAGGCGGCGTTGTGGACGATTTCTTTGCGCCTGAGCGTGTTGAGCGCTTTACACCCGAAGTGCTTTCAAAAATGAAGAGTGAACTTAACAAAAACGACCTTGATTTCTGGTGCGTACTTTACAACCATGAACTTGATGATAAATTTATTCCTTACTTTGAGTGTTTTGACGGCATTTCTTTCTGGATTTGGGAATGCAAAGACATCGTCAATATGGATGAATATTTAGAAAAAGTTTTCAAGTTGGCAAACGGCAAGAAAGTTATGCTCGGCGTTTATCTTTGGGACTTCTGTTATGCAAATAACTGCCCGATGGATGAAACACTCTACAGAAAACAGCTTTCACGCTATTTCGATTTGCTTGAAAAGGGCAAAATCGAGGGTATTATAGTCTGCTCCAACACCCTTGGCGATGCTGATTTGGATACCTGCAGAATCCTTAAAGAATATATCGCAGAATACGGTGAGCGTGAGGTGGCAGAATGATTAACACCGTCAATGGACCCCTGCCTATAGATTCGCTTGGCGTAACATCTCCGCACGAACACATATTTATTGATATGCGTAACTGCGTGAACATAACAGGCAACGAGCCGGACGGTTTTTATGACGATTTTTCCGCCGAAAACCGTGCAGACGTTTGGGCTGACCCTTATGCCATTTTAGATAACGCTTTACAGTCCGATATGGAAGATGCCGTTTATGAAATGGAATATTTCAAAAAATGGGGCGGACAGACCATTATAGACTGTACACAGGACGAAATCGGCAGAGATGCACTAAAACTTAAAGAGGTTGCCGACCGCACCGGTGTCAACATTATTCTGGGTTGCGGACATTATTATGATAAAGCGCATTTTCCCTATGTTAAGGATGCAACGGTTGAAACCTTGGCGGAGGAAATGCACCGCGATTTAACGGTTGGCATACAAGGCACCGATATCAAAGCCGGTATAATCGGCGAAATCGGCACAAGTGCCGTTATGACCGATGCAGAGAAAAAAGTGCTTAAGGCCACAGGTATTGTAGGTGCCGAAACGGGTAGCGCAATTCATGTGCATACCGACCTTTACACCGAAAACGGCTATGAGGTTATAAAAATTCTTAAGGACGAGGGTGTAAAACCCGAAAAAATCTGTATTGACCATATTGATGTTTGGCTCCGTCCCGACTATATTCGCGGACTGTTAAACCTAGGCGCGTTTGTAGAATTCGATAACTTCGGAAAAGAGTTTTTTGTGTCTAAAGAACGCCGTTTTGCTTATGACCTTGAGCGTATTGAGGTTCTTAAAACCCTTATTGACGAGGGTTACGGCAACCAAATTTTGATTTGCAACGATATATGCCTTAAAAGTATGTGGAAAAAGTATGGCGGACTTGGCTATGCCCACATTTTGCGTACAGTTAAGGATATGGCGCTGCAAAGCGGCATAAGCGAAAACGCCTATCAAACATTGTTAACTGAAAATGTTAAAAACTTTTTAAGATAAGGAGACAAAATTATGAATTACCCAACTATTCCCGCAGCAGAATATACCGCGAGAGTAAACGCTCTTCGCAAAGAGATGGA
Source organism: Acutalibacteraceae bacterium (assembly GCA_045601505.1). Classification (GTDB taxonomy): domain Bacteria; phylum Bacillota; class Clostridia; order Oscillospirales; family Acutalibacteraceae; genus SIG589. The sequence goes on along the minus strand of JAZRZS010000050.1, from coordinate 6,370 downwards.
AAAACAGAATATTGATTTAGTAATCGGTTTTTCTAATCTTTTGGAAATCGGCATTGTCCGCTATTACTGTGGCTTTGCACCCGTTAACGAAAGCTCTGCCATTATAATCCCCCTTAATGATAAGGTTACGGTTTGCAGCGGTCAGGCTTCGTACGACTACTGCTTGATTCAGAACAAGCTCGAGGGTAGCGAAATTGCTATTCTTCCCGAAATCGGCGAGGTTAGCGGATTTGAGTATGACACCGAAGGTCAGCTTGACTTTGCAGAACTTTTTGCATCGGTTAAGGCTAAGAATCCGAACGCTAAACGCATTGGTTTCATTGGCAGACTTATTTTCCCCTCTATTATAATGGATAAGCTTCGCGCTGCATTCCCGAATGCAGAAATCGTGGATTTCGATGACGCACACTATGAGCAGAGAATCCGCAAGAGCGATGCTGAAATTGAAGTTCTTAAGACCAACTGGGAAATGGTTTCTAAGACATTCGAAGCTGTTGTACCGAAAATCAGCGTTGGTATGACCGAGCGTCATATCGAAGGTATGTTCGAGGCTGAAATGATGAGCCTTGGCGCCGAAAGCTATGTTCAGTCCTTTGCACCGATGGTTTCAACCGGTGTACAAAACTCCTATATCAGCATGTGCCGCAACACTCTGCGCCAGATTGAAGAGAGCGAGATTTTAAACCTTGCCGCAGGTGTTTCGTATGAAGGATATAACGGTATTATCTGCAGTCCGCTCGTACTTGGCGAAATTCCGCAGAAAATCAAGGACGCTGTTATGTGCGCTTATGATGCACTTAACTATGCATCTGCAAAGATGCAGGCAGGTACACCCTGTGATGTTGTTCTTAACGCATATACAGAGTACCTTACAAAATACGGCTACATAGATTACTGCCCCTACGGCAGTCTTCACAGCACAGGTATGCTTGAGTGCGAGGCACCGACCTTTACTGTTGGAAACAAGCGCGTTATTGAAGAAAATATGGCAATCTGTATCGATGCATATTTCAAAGGAATGGAATGGGGCTCCTTCAGAATTGAGGACTGCTATTTGATTACAAAAGACGGCGCAAAACGTATGACAACATATAACGATACCGCTATTCCGCGTATCTTTGGAGGTAAATAAAAATGGCAACAAAAGGTAAGAAGAATTGGGTATTTTGTGACGGATATCTTCCCCCGCGCGGCGATAACCCCGATTTTGAGGGCCACGAAGCGCTGATGATTACCAACCTTGGCAAAAAGACAGCAAATATTGAGCTTTCATTCATTTTTGAGGACAAAGCGCCTGTGGACAAAATTCATTTGACCATTGAAGGCGAACGTATGACCTGTGTCCGTCTTGACAAACCTCTCGGCGAACAGGGAATTATGCTCGGCGAAGCGGTACAGTACACCGTTTGGGTTAAAAGTAATGTTCCCGTTTGCGCCTGCTTTGGCAGACTTGATGTAAGACAGCCAAATATGGCATACTACAGCGTAGAGGGATACTCTTTCTAAAGACAAACAAGATAGCCAAACGGCTATCTTGTTTTTTTATAAACAAAAAAATCCTACCTTTACTCTTTTTATTTTACTTTATGGTAAATTTTTAATTTGATTTTGTAAGCTTTTTGTTTTTTACGTGATAATAAAACCTTTTTGCTGTATATAAAATAGCAGAATCAAACCTTGTTTTACCTTCTTTTAAAATTTGTTTTATTTCTTTTGTGGAACATCTTTCTAAATAGCCTCTCACAGAATGGTCTCTGCTTTTCATATAATCCTCCTCAACATATGGGGATTATATCCCCTTAATAAATACGATTATAACCCCCATAATAAAAAGTGTCAAGGGGGAAGGCAAATGATTGTATTTAACAAGCTTTGGAAAACGATGAAGGAGAAAAACGTAACCACATATCAATTACGCGAAAGGTGCGGTATTGACAGCAAAACCATTCGGCGTTTAAGGGCAAACGAAAACATTGAAACTAAAACATTAAACAAGCTTTGCGATGCGCTTTCCTGCCAACTGTGTGACATAGCAGAATATATTAAAGATTAAAAACACCGATAGGTTTACCTATCGGTGTTTTTTTCATTTTTTAAAGGCAAAGAATTTTTGCCCGAAATAATTTATGAACGTGTAAATACACATTCCAAACAGCTTTGCAACGCGCTCTATCCACAGTCGCGATAGCGCCGTAGCAGACAGCGCAAAGGTTACAAGAGGCTGTGCAAGAGCATATGCTATTAAATAGCAAACCGCTACATTTATTGTAAACTTAATTGCGGATTTGACAGCGTTCTCATTACTTTGAAAGGTAAACTTTTTGTTGAGAAAAAAACTAGAAGTTGCACCAACTACGTATGCAACACCAGTGGAAATCCAATACCCTGCTTTTTCGAGCAAAAACATAATAGCCACAGAAACAAGCGTATTAACTCCGCCCACTATCAAAAACATAATTAAAGATTTGTCAAAAATTTTATTCATCTTCATCTTCATCATCCAATACCGACTCTATTATATATGTGGGACGCGCCTTGGTTTCAAGATAAATTTTGCCCACATATTCGCCCACAACCCCAAGAGAGAGCATTATAAGTCCGCCTATAAGCCAAATGGAGCAAACCATACTTGCCCAACCCGCAACGGTTGCGCCGATAGCCCACCGCACAATAAAATAAATTATCATAATAATACTGATAAACGAAACCAAAAATCCGCCTAGCGTTATAAAACGAATCGGTTTAGAGCTTAAAGAGGTAATGCCCTCAAGCGCAAAGGCAATCATCTTTTTAAGCGGATATTTGCTTTCTCCCGCAAAGCGTTCCTCACGTGCGTAATAAACCGTGTCGGTTTTATATCCAATCATCGGCACTATTCCCCGCAGAAATAAATTGACCTCACGATAGTTTGAAAGGTCATAAAGTGCGCGTTTGGACATAAGGCGGTAATCGGCGTGGTTAAAAACCGTTTCTGCACCCATAAGTCGCATAAATTTATAAAAGAATTCGGCGGTAAAACGCTTGAAAAATGTGTCTTTTTTTCTGGTCGAACGAACACCGTAAACAATATCGCAGCCGTCATAGTATTTTTCAAGCATTTCGTCAACCGCGTTTATGTCATCTTGCAAATCCGCGTCCATAGAAATAGTAACATCAGCCTTATCTTTTGCGGTCATAAGTCCCGCTAAAAGTGCGTTTTGGTGACCTCTGTTGCGGCTCAAATTAACGCCCGAAAAAAGTGGGTTTTCTTTATGCAAAGCAGTAATAATATCCCAAGTTTTATCGCGTGAGCCGTCATTGACAAAAAGCACACGGCTTTTATTTGACACTTTTTTATCGGATATTAATTTTTCCAGCTTTTTTGCAAGGTGTTTTGCCGTTGTAGGAAGCACCTCTTCTTCGTTATAACACGGGACTACAATGTAAAGAACGTCAGACATATTTTCTCCTTACTAACCCAGTATTTGTCAAGTGGGTGACAAAGACTTTTTTATTATTGTATCACTTTTGGAAAAAATTATCAACTAATAATGAAACCCCTGTCTTTCGGGAGTTGCGATTAGGGATAAATTGGTTTTTCAGATAAATTTGCACTCTTTCTCGCTGTGAAAACTTGTAAGACACAAAGTATTACTGCATTTTCTCATCATCGAAACAGTAGCAAATTTATTCTTACAAAACTGCATAGCACCTAAAAAAGATAACTTTTTAGTGGGATAAAAGACAAAACCCCGCGGTAACGCTGACGCGTACCGTGGGGTTTTAACACATTAGACCGCAAAAAGTTGCTTTTTTAGGCATTTAATCCCTAACCGCAACTCCCGTTTTGGCAGGGGTAATAGCTTGTTTATTTAAAATCTTTAGACTGCGTTGATTTTGGTTTTTTCTCGTATCCCCAAAGAATAATTCCTGCACATACCAAAACTAGTGCTATTATTAAATTTGTTATAGCAACCCCTCCGTCTTCGCTCAAAAGCAAAGAAGAAAAGATAACGCCAAAAACAGGGGTCATAAAACTGTAAATTGTAACACTTGATGCTGGGTTGTATTTTAACAAAACCGTCCACAGCGTATAGGAGACCGCATAAATGAGCGATAAACATATAAAAACAGGCAACATATGAACAAAATCAAATTTACCGTTAAACATAATGCCAATTAAAAGTAACACAACGCCGCCGAATGTCATTTGATATCCGCACAAGGTTATCGGATTTTCTTTTTGGGCGAAAAGCTTAGTCATAATTACAGAAAAAGAGTAGGATATGATACCAAGCAATACTAATCCATCGCCAACAGGGCTTATATTAAAGCTCAAACCGTCAAGATTCATAATAACAATGCCTAAAAATCCGATAATACATGAAATCAGTTTTTTTGCTGTAAGCTTTTCTAATTTGAAAATCAAACTTGCAATTAACGCAACAAAAAACACATCGGTGCTTTTAAGGATGGCACCCTTTACAGACGTGGTTTGCGATAGTCCTATGTATAGAAGCGCATATTGCAAAACCGTTTGTAAAACTGAAACAATTACAACGCCTTTTACGCTTTGTTTTTTGGGATACACGAATTTTTTTGAAAAAATACTGTAGATGCCAATTGTAACAACGCCTGACACTATAAACTGTAACCCCACCCACAAAAGAAGCGAAGGAACGTGCGAAGGGTCTATATATTTATATCCCACTTTAACAATAGGTGTGGAGATTCCCCATAAAGCACAACAGAAAAGCGCACCGAATATTACAAACGCTTTGCTGTTAATTAATTTTTTTAACATACTATCAGTCCTTTTGTTGCATAATATAGAGCATTATAGCACCTTCCATAAACGTTTGCAATAGTTATTGTCTCTGAATGTGTCATACATAAAAATAATTGTATTTTAAGTTTTATTTAGTGAAGCTCTATTTCGCCCAAAACCGTTTTTGTGATATAGTTGTCCTTAAATTCGCGCATTTTTGCCATATGGGGTTGTGTTAAATGTATCTGCTGATGTTGCTTTGACTCCCATTTTTCAATAAGCAAGAGTTCATTGGGGTCTTTTTCGGATAGATAATAATCGTATTTAATACAACCGTCCTCTGCGCGAATCGCCTCTAAAACTCCCGTTTCTTTCATCTTTTTAATAAACGCCTCACGCTTATCGCTCACGCATTCGAATTTAACATATATAGTATACATAGATATCTTCTCCTTGCTTTTTGGGTAATTATACCACGCTTGACCTTACATTACAACTAATTTCCGTTTGGGCGCAAAGGTATAATGTATATGTTGACAACGCCGTTTTTATACTATAATATATAAATGTAATAATATCTATTCACGCCGACTTGTGCAAAAGGAGGGGTATAAAAATGGAGCAAATTTCAACATACATTAAAGGTTTTCTGCATCCCGTAGCAGAGATTTCTGCCAACATATTAGAACTCGTTGGTATTATTATCATTATAGTCGGTTCTTTCCGCGCATTAGTGCGACTCTTTGAACACATAATAAAAAAAAGACCTTTCCACGTGGCTACCGACCTTGGAAAAGCGCTTTCCCTTGCATTAGAATTTAAAATGGGTGCCGAAATTATTAAAACGGTTATAATACACAATTTAGAAGAACTAGCCATTCTCGGCATAGTAATTATAATTCGCGCCCTGCTCGCGTTTATCATTCATTGGGAAATTCATTTAGAAGAAAAAGCCGAATCGAGACTCACTCAAAAAGACAAATAAAACTTTAGGACTATTCAAATAAAAATGCTGACCAAAAGGTCAGCATTTTTATTTGAAATATTAGCCCTTGATAGCAGCCTGTGGTGCTATCAGCAAAAGAGGGAAATTACAGTTCGATTTTTGAAGCATATTCTTCCAATGCGTAATTGATTTCTTCTTCGTTTTCGTAGAACACATCATCACATTGTTCTAATGTTTCTTCTGCTTTTTCATCGTCCTCGTTTTCTTCCAAAACAAGATATGCTTTGTATGCTTTCTTTAAGTTTGTGCCCAACTTTTTCGATAAGATTTGTTCCAAGGCAGACATTTCTTTTTGTAAATCGCCTATGTTTTCAACATTGGTAAAATATTGGCTGTGTCCACCATTATTGATTTCACTTTGATAGGTCATCAGTTCCGCATAAGGGGTTTCGACTTTTTCTTCTGTCCACAGTTCCCACATTTTATTCCATTTTTGTTGTTCTTCGGTAAGTTCAACTTTCTTTTTCTTAAAAATATTAAACAATCCCATAAAATCACCTCTTGTTTAGTATTATAACAAATAAGAAGATATTTTGCAACAGACACAAAAATCCCCACCGAGAAATCGGTGGGGATTCATTATTGGGTTAAATCTTAGCCCTTGATGGCAGCCTGTG
>JAZRZS010000049.1:0-2583 GCA_045601505.1 Acutalibacteraceae bacterium | reverse complement strand
CTGCTGCTACATTTGTTGTGTGCGCAACCACAGTCTTACGTAAATTTCTCTTACGCTTGGTAGTCTTCTTGTTAAGAATGTGCGATTTGTAAGCATGTGCACGTTTTACTTTACCAGTTTTAGTAAGTTTAAAACGCTTTTTTGCACCGCTGTGTGTTTTAATCTTAGGCATATTTAGTCCTCTCTTTCTTTTTTGACTATTTTGTAGGTTTCGGAGCAAGGAACATTAGCATATTCCTGCCCTCCATCTTAGCAGGTTTTTCGACAACCGAATTTTCGGCGCAATACTCAGCAAAGCGATTCATTGTTTCAAGACCGATTTCGGGATGGCCCATTTCACGACCGCGGAATCTTATTGAAACTTTAACCTTGTTTCCTGCGTTCAAGAATTTCTTGGCTTGATTGCCTTTTGTTTCAAAGTCGTGTGTATCAATGCTAAGACCAAGCCTAATTTCCTTGATTTCAACAACTTTTTGGTTTTTTTTGGCCTCTTTTTCGCGCTTAGTCTGCTCAAAACGGTATTTTCCGTAGTCCATAATTTTGCATACGGGCGGATTTGCCGTTGGGGCAATATTTACTAAGTCGAGGTCTCTTTCGTACGCTGCTTTTAATGCATCCTTCAATTCAAGAATTCCGAGTTGAGAACCGTCAGAGTCAATAACTCTAACCTCTTTAAAACGAATTTCCTCATTGATTGCTATCTCTTTACTGCTAATAGATAAACACCTCCAAAATAAAAGCGTGAACGGAAAAACCGTTCACGCATAATAAGTCCTTGTGTAAATAAAAACCTATTAACCCTTTTAGTAAACCTGAGGGTGAGAACGGAAAAACCGTATTCTGCTTTGTTGTAAGTCTATTTTAACACAAAAATCCTATTTGTCAAGAGTTATTTTGCAAAACTTTAAATTACTCTTACTCTAATTACATCATCGCCGATTGCAGTAATGGTATCATAAACCTTTTGCTCATCAACAGGCTCGACATCCAACATTGTATATGCATAGTCACCTTTTGACTTGTTAACCATATTTTCAATATTGGCATTGCTCTCTGAAACAGCAGCGGTAATCTGAGAAATAATATTGGGAACATTCTTGTGGATTACGCAGATGCGCATTGCAGCACTACGCGGCATTACTGCTTCAGGCAGGTTAACCGAGTTAGATATATTGCCGTTTTCAAGATAATCGGAAAGTTCCTTAACTGCCATAACAGCACAGTTCTCCTCTGCCTCGGGTGTAGATGCGCCAAGATGAGGAATAGAAATTACACCGTTAACATCAAGAAGTTCATCAGATGGGAAATCTGTTACATAGGATGCAACCTTGCCCGATTCAAGTGCAGTTTTTATAGCACCACTGTTTACAAGTTCTCCACGCGCAAAGTTAAGAATGCGTACGCCATCCTTCATAAGTGCGATTGATTCGTCATTTATAAAGCCTTTCGTATCAGGAGTTAGCGGAACATGTATTGAAATGTAATCGCAATGCTCATAAATTTCTTTAAGACTCATAGCGTGAATTGCGTTATAAGTAAGGCTCCAAGCAGAATTAAGCGAGAGATACGGGTCATATCCGTAAACCTTCATTCCAAGATTATTAGCAGCATTAGCAACGCGGACACCAATAGCGCCAAGACCTATAATACCAATACTTTTACCAAGAATTTCGGGGCCTGTGAAGGCGCTTTTGCCTTTTTCAACCATCTTTCCAACATCAGCGCCGTTGCCTTTGAGAGTTTTAGCCCACTCTATACCTGCGACGATCTTACGCGAACTGAGAAAAAGACCTGTTAAAACAAGCTCTTTAACAGCATTTGCATTAGCACCGGGTGTATTGAATACAACAATACCCTGACTTGAACAACGGTCAATAGGAATATTATTTGTACCTGCTCCTGCACGGGCTATAGCCTTTAGGTTAGCAGGAAACTCTGTATCGTGCAAGGATGCCGAACGAACTATTGCACCGTCTGCATCGTTCTGGTCGTCACCTACAACATATTTATCGGCATCAAGAAGACCAAGACCGTTATTTGATATTTTGTTATAAGTTTTAATTCTAAACATTTAGATATTCTCCTTTTCAAACTTGCCCATAAAGTCAACAAGTTTTTCTACACCTTCAATTGGCATTGCATTATAAATAGATGCGCGCATACCGCCAACCGAACGATGTCCCTTAAGATTTACAAAACCCGCAGCCTTTGATTCGGCAACAAACTTAGCGTCAAGTTCATCACTGCCTGTGATAAACGGAACGTTCATAAGTGAACGGTCTTCAGGTACAACTGTACCCTTGAAGAGTTTACTGTTATCAAGGAAATCATAAAGAATTTTTGCCTTTTTAATATTATATTCCTGCATAGCTTCAAGGCCGCCGCGTTCTTTTATCCATTCAAGCACAAGACCTGCTACATATATAGTATAACAGGGCGGTGTATTGAACATCGAACCGTTTTCATAATGTGTTGAATAGTTGAACATTGTGGGAGTTATATCCATTGCGTTACCGATAAGGTCTTTACGGATGATAACAATCGTAAGTCCTGCGGGAGCAACGTTCTTCTGTGCGCCGCCGT
>JAZRZS010000048.1:0-5995 GCA_045601505.1 Acutalibacteraceae bacterium | reverse complement strand
GTTGCAATGGTGGTGCTTAAAGCGGGACAGGCGGATAACGGAACCATGTCTAAAATGTGGTTCAACCCCGAAGACACTATCTTTGATGTTAACAACACTATAAATAAATATGTTGAAGAAAACCGCGCCGCGCCCGAAAATAACGGCACCGAAAAACTTATTAAATTCCTTTTAAGTTTACCGGGTCTTCTCACCTTTGGCGTTGCGCTTATAAAATGGCTTGACAGACATAACCTGTTACCCAAAAAGATTATTGATATGTCTCCTTTTCACAATAGCCTTGTGATTTCTAACCTTGCATCCATCCGCACCAACCACATATACCACCATTGTTACGAATTTGGCACATCCAGCGTATTTTTCACAATGGGCAACACGCGAGAGGTGCCAAAGCGCAAGGGTAAAGAAATTGTGTTTGAAAAGTGTATGCCTTTGGGAGTTGTTATGGATGAACGTATTTGTTCGGGCAGTTATTTTGCAATAGCATTCCGCAGATTTAAACATTATCTCACCCACCCCGAATTGCTTGAAACACCGCCCGTGGAAGTCTTAAAAGACCCCGATTTATAAAAATTAAATTCAGTTGCATAAAAGTTGCACGTTTTTGTGCAACTTTTTTTATAGGGTATTTATGAGAGACTTTCTCAATACAAAACAGGAGTTGTAAAAAAATGACATTAGAAAATTTTAATTATCGAACGGACCCGTTGTTTTTGCGCAATCAATTTGATTGCTTTTCGGAAACAAAAATCAAAATCCCTATTATTCCTAAAGCGGAATTTTCAAGCAATGATTTTAACGATTTGTTGTTACTCGGATTTGATAGGGCAAGAGCAGAAGATACTGTGATGACCGAAAGAATGGTGCATTTCTTTTTGTATGATTATAAATTTGAATCCGTTTGGAAAGCGCCTGATAAAGTGATAGAAAAATTGCAAAATTATAAAGCAATATTGTCTCCGGATTTTAGCATGTATAGAGAGATGAATCCCACACAACAACTCTACAACGTCTTTAGAAATCGTTGGTGCGGTGCTTATTTGCAAGCAAAGGTATAAAAGTTATACCTACGGTAAGTTGGGGCGACGAAAACACGTTTGATTTTTGTTTTCTTGGAATACCCAAAGGTAGCACCGTAGCAGTTTCTACCTATATGGTATCAGAACACGGAAACCACAAAGACCAAAAAGAGTTTTTCTTAAAAGGTTATAATGAAATGCTAAAAAGAATTGAACCCGAAAGAATAATTTGTTATAATACCCCATTTCCTGAAATGAAGGGAAACATAGTATTTGTGGATTATGAATTGTCGTCTTGGAAATATCAAAGCAACAACTTAAAGCCAACAAAACATATTAAGTACACCAATCGACATTTGCTTTTGCAAGAAGAAAATGATATAATTATAAAACAAGGATACGTACAGTCGGCATTTGAAGAAAAAGGAATGGGAAGCGCCTATGGCGGCGAATGGCAACCTAAAAAGGAAGCAGATAAGCGATTTTTGGGTAATCCCGGAGAAACAAAGACCAGCATTTTAACAAACAAGAGAGAAAAATATGTTGTAAAAACAAGAATCGCGAACGATGGACGCGCAAAATATGAAGTGCATTATACAAACCACTTTTCGCCCGCCAATCACACGAATCCACATATGCACAATATATCTTGGAATAAAGGCTTTCCTTTTTTTGAAAAACCGCAACCTTTTATTTCCAACGAAGAAAAAAACAAAGAAAGAAGATGTTATTCTTATGACACACAATATAGAATTTTCTCAATTTGAATCTCTGTCAGAGTTTAAACGAAGTTTAGAATTTGGTGGCGAAATTGAGTTTGAATGGGAAGGGAAAGGCTTCGGCATTTTTAAGTATACAAAAAAGAATGCCGATTCGCCCGAACAAATCTTTATAGGACCTAATGTTGACACGAGAAGAAACTATGCGGAAAAATATCCTGAAAAACACGAAAATACTATCGATGATATTTTAGAGTATGTTATAGACGGAAACAAACTCCGCGACATTGTAACAAAAATAGACGTTTTGTGGAGAAACATATAATTGAAATGGTTTATTGACGCGTTTGAAAATCTTAAAACTATATATGGTTTCAAGCGATGTGTTGAGCTACACAAAGCATAACGATAAAACAGTATTAAAACAAACAAAAGCCTTTACACATTTGTGTAAAGGCTTTTTATATATCTTCATCTTGTGCGTTTTCATACTTTTTATTGCTAAAGGCAAAAAACCGCATTATAAGAAAAGTAACAGGGGCGCCTGCCGCACTTGCAACAACGGTTGCCCAAAACGGTGGAAACTCGAGTACGCCGAGTGCAAAAGAAGAAATAGACGCAAATATTATAAAATGCGGAATGTACGATGCCATAAACCGCAGATATTCCACAAAGGCTATACGATGGTGGAAATTAAACTTGGCATTTAGCAAATACCCCACCGAAAGCGAAAGTATAAAACCCGCATAGGTTGCAATATGCTCATTAAACACAACGGCGCACAGGGTGGAATAAACCGCCGTGCTTAAGGTATTAAAAGTACCGATTAAAATATACACAAGAAAATTCTTGCTAAAAAGTCCGCGCAACAGTTTTTTCACCGCTTCACCTTCTCTCAAAGATTATTATAACAAAAAACCTTTAAGATTACAAGTTAACAAATTGTTCTTTATTTTTGCGTTTAGATTTGATATAATAATTATAATTATTAGTTATTTTGTGTGTGAGGTGCCATAATGGGTCTGCTTCAAAAACTTTTTGGTAATTACAGTGAAAAAGAAATTAAAAGAATAATCCCCTTGCAGCAGAAAGTTTTGCAGTTAGAGGAAGAATATAAAGCCCTTTCGGACGAGGATTTGCGTGGCAAGACGGATGAATTCCGCAACCGCCTTGCAAACGGCGAAACACTTGACGATATTCTGCCCGAGGCGTTTGCCACCTGTCGCGAGGCTAGTGACCGCATACTTTCAATGCGCCACTTCCCTGTGCAGATTTTGGGCGGTATTATTCTTCATCAGGGCAGAATAAGCGAAATGCGGACTGGCGAGGGTAAAACCCTTGTTGCCACGCTTCCCGCATATCTTAACGCACTGACAGGAAAGGGCGTTCATATTGTTACGGTCAACGATTATCTTGCCAAGCGTGACTCTGAATGGATGGGCAAGGTTTACCGTTTTTTAGGTCTTTCGGTGGGCCTTATCGTCCATGGAATGACGGGGGACGAAAAACGAAAAGCCTACGGCGCAGATATAACCTATTGCACCAATAACGAACTTGGATTCGATTATCTGCGCGATAATATGGTAATTTATAAAGAACAAAAGGTATGCCGCGAACACAACTTTGCCATTGTTGACGAGGTTGACTCGATTTTGATAGACGAGGCGCGTACCCCCCTTATAATTTCGGGCAAAGGTGACGAATCGTCCGACCTATACCGCAAGGCAGACCGCTTTGCGCGCGGACTCAAAATGATAAAGGTTGTCGAAACCAACGATAAAGCCACAGACGAGGAACAGCAGTTTGACGGTGACTATGTTGTTGACGAAAAGGCAAAAACCTGTACGCTTACACCGCAGGGTGTTAAAAAGGCAGAAGAATATTTTGGCATTGAAAACCTAAGTGATGCTGACAATATAACCATTTCCCACCACATAACACAGGCAATACGCGCACATGGCATTATGCACCGTGATATTGACTATGTGCTTAAAGACGGCGAAGTTATAATCGTTGACGAATTTACAGGACGCCTGATGTTCGGCAGACGCTATAACGAGGGACTGCATCAGGCTATTGAGGCTAAAGAGGGCGTTAAGGTTGCCAGTGAGTCTAAAACCTTAGCAACTATAACGTTCCAAAATTTGTTCCGTCTTTATAGCAAACTTTCGGGAATGACGGGTACCGCACAGACCGAGTCGGCTGAATTTTCGCAGATTTACAAACTCGATGTTGTGGAAATTCCCACCAACAAACCTGTTGTGCGTGTTGACCACAGCGATGTTGTTTATAAAACCGAAAACGCCAAGTTTTCCGCGGTTTGTGATTTAATTGAAGAGTGCCACAAAAAAGGTCAGCCTGTACTTGTCGGCACCATTACCATTGAAAAGTCCGAGCTTTTGAGCGCTCGTCTTAAAAAGCGCGGTATAAAACATAATGTTCTTAACGCAAAACACCACGAGCGTGAGGCGGAAATCATAGCACAAGCGGGTAAATTCGGTGCCGTTACAATTGCTACAAATATGGCGGGACGCGGAACCGATATTATGCTTGGCGGTAACGCCGAATATCTTGCTAAAGCCGAGCTGAAGCGCACAGGTCTTTCGGACGAGATTATTGCCGAAGCCACAGGTTTTGGTGAAATATCCGACCCCCACATTCAAAAAGCGCGTGAAGAATATGCATCTCTTTACGCAAAATTCCGTGAAGAAATTGCACCCGAAACACAAAAAGTGCGTGAGGTGGGCGGTCTTTACATTATCGGCACCGAACGCCACGAATCACGCCGAATTGACAACCAGCTTAGAGGACGCGCAGGACGACAGGGCGACCCGGGCGAGACTATGTTCTTTGTATCGCTTGAGGATGACCTTATGCGCCTGTTTGGCGGAGAGCGCGTTACAAACGTTATGAACAGCCTCGGCATTGACGAAAATATGCCCATTTCAAGCGGTATGTTAACGAGCGTTATTGAATCTTCGCAACAGAAAATCGAATCGCGCAACTTTGCAATACGTAAAAATGTTCTTGACTATGATGATGTTATGAACAAACAGCGCGAACTTATTTACGACCAACGCAACCGTGTCCTTAACGGTGACGATATTCACGACACAGTTATGAATATGGTGTTTGAGACTATTGACAACACCGTAGCCCTCTACCTTTCGGACCCGATTCACGACAATTGGAATCTCGCATCACTGCGCGAATATTTTCTCGGTTGGCTGACAACGGGCAACGATTTCCATTATTCGCCCACAGAGCTTGGCAACATAGAGAAAGAAGATATTGCAAGTCTTCTTAAGGATCGCGCAATAGAGATTTACGAAAAACGCGAGGCAGAGTTCGGCACCGACACCATTCGTGAAATGGAGCGCGTTATGCTTTTACGCAGCGTTGACCAAAACTGGATGGACCATATTGATAATATGGATGAACTTAAACAGGGTATCGGACTGCGCGCATACGGTCAACACGACCCCGTTGTTGCATACCGCAATGAAAGTTACGATATGTTCAGCGCAATGACCGATACCATTCGCGAACAAACCGCCCGTCTTGTGCTTACAGTCCGCATAAGAAAAGATGAAGAGATAAAACGCGAAAAGGTTGCAGAAGAAACGGAAACAGGCGGAGAGGGCCGCACTATACGCGGCAAAGGCGTTGTCAGCAAAAATGCACTTTGCCCCTGTGGCAGCGGCAAAAAATACAAGCGTTGCTGCGGAAAAAATATTGACTGATAAGAAGTGATTTTTATGAAACAATTTATAAAAGCTCTCGTTGCCTCTATTTTAGCTACTTTGCTGATTTGTGGCATTATGGGTTGTTCGGGCAGCGGGTTTAATCCCACTTTTTCCGATAAAGCACCTCAGGTACAAACATCAAAAAACTAAAGCGTGAGGAATTATAAAATGCCTGATAAAGATTTTTTTGAAGAACGCAGACGCCGTCAGCAAGAACTTATTGCCGTTAAAAAAGCGCGTCAGAATATTGAACCTTTGCCAGAGGAAGAAAGCAAGGAAATCACGCCTATAACTATAACCGACAAATTGAAGAATTTTTGGTTTTACAACAAGTTTTTCGTAATTTTCGGTGCGCTGCTTACAATTGCGCTTGGTATAATTATAAAACAATGTGTCACCCGCGAAAAGTATGATACTCAGGTTGTGCTTTTTTCCTACAGTGCCTTTACAGACGAACAGATTTCAGTGCTTGAATATCAGCTTGAACAGTATTATAAAGACCTTGACGGTG
>JAZRZS010000047.1:0-7845 GCA_045601505.1 Acutalibacteraceae bacterium | reverse complement strand
CTACACAGGCGGTTATATGGAATCATATGCCAACAGCATATATCTTGCACAGGACAGCACAGGCAATTACTATAAACAAACCCTTAATTTGCTTAAACTTTACGAAAAGCATAACAAAAAAATAAACCTTACTTTTGCCGATCCCGATGCAAACAGTTTTTCTGAAATTCAGAAAATTGCAGGAGATACCTCGCTTAAATACGGCGATATTTTGGTTTATTCCACCTTCAAGATTGACGGCGAGGAAGTTACCAATTTCAAAGTCTTGGGCTATAACGATATTTATGAACTTTATGATGAAAGCGGCTATGCAGAGATGGGCTACGGCTCCTACTCTGTTACGGGTAGCAAAATAGAAACGGCGCTTACGAGTGCACTTTACACCGTAACAAGCGAAGACCTTAAGACCGTTGCGTTCCTTACAGGACACAGCAAGTCGGGCAGTTATGACGCACTTGCATCAACCCTTAAACTCAACAGTTTTGAGACGGTGGAACTTCCCGATTCAATTATTGAAAAAA
This sequence comes from Acutalibacteraceae bacterium, assembly GCA_045601505.1. GTDB lineage: Bacteria > Bacillota > Clostridia > Oscillospirales > Acutalibacteraceae > SIG589. The sequence goes on along the minus strand of JAZRZS010000047.1, from coordinate 7,324 downwards.
TCGATAATGAAATAGACGTTCTTGTAATCACCGCGCCCACAACAGATTTTTCCGCAGGTGAAATTTCGGCTATTGAAAACTTTCTTGACAATGGCGGACAAAAAGGCAAAAGCCTGTTTGTTTTCTGCGATACTAAGAGCGGCTCTCTTCCCAACCTCTACGCGTTTTTAGAGGAATGGGGCACAAGCATACGCGAGGATGTTATTTTTTTTGAAACAAGCGAGGAAAATCACCTTACGGACACACCTACCACAATGGGCCTTAATAATAATGAAAGTGACTTCACACAGTCGATAAACTCCTCAAATATGCTTTATATCGCTGATGCTAATGTAGAGCTCAGCACTTCCTTTGAAACTATGGGCAAACGCAAGACAGAGGTCATTATGCAAACGAGTGATACGGTTGTTGCCGCACCGCTTTCTGCCGATGCTTCGTTTAATCCCACAAGCGAACATAAAAAACAGGCTTTCCCCAATATTATTGTAACGACCGAATCGGTGTATGACGAAAATAATGACCTGTACGAAAGCCATGTTACCGTTTTCAGCAGTACCGATTTTATTTCTCAAAATTGGACCGCCTATGATGCGGTTGGAAACCTATCGTTTACAAACACGCTATTTAAAAACATTAGCGGCTCTGAAAACACCGATATTTCTTTCACCAACAAAACTGTTGTTGACTTTGCATTTATGCAACCCACCGCGAGTTCCGCTAACCTACTCAGAATAATCTTTATAGTTCTATTGCCAATAGCCGTTATTGCCACAGGTATAGTTGTCTTCTTTAGGAGGAAAAACAGATGAGTTTAACCCCTGAAGAAAACAAAACCACAGATATACAAGAAGAGTCTACCATTTTTGGTGCATCTCCTGTAAAGGACGAAAACCGCAAATCACCCAAAAAGAATAAGATGCTTAAAACCGCGCTTTCCGCTTTTTTGGCACTCGCTATTCTTGTGGGCGGTACGGTTGCTGTTATAAAACTTATTCCTGAAAAGACAGACGAAGACACAACACCACAGACCGAACAAACTACAATTTTTGCTTATAAGGATACCGATGTAGAAACAGTTACGGTCGAACGCACAAGCGGCACTGTTGTTTACACCTCAGCCCTCGTGGAAACCGAGACCGAAAGCGAAAGCAGTACGGCGGCCGTGTGGTCAATAAACGGCGTGGATTCCGCACTTATTGATGCGTCTGCCCTTTCTTCGCATATGGAATCGCTTATAACTATAAACGCCACGCGCGAAATCGTAATGGAGAATGGCGCCGATTATGGCTTTTCTTCCCCGCTTTATAAACTTTCTCTTAAACTGCGTGACGGCGGCGAAAAACAGTTGCTATTGGGCAACAAAACCCCCAGCGCATCGGGTTTCTACGCTAAAACGCTTGACGAAAACAAGATTTATCTTGTGTCAACCGAATTTGCAGAACTGCTTGATAGTAAAAACGAAGAGTTTTCGGTAACCTCTATAATCTCGGCACACAAATCCACAGCCAAAACAGAGAAATATTTTTCTGACGACAAACTAACTTTCTTTGATACGCTGACTCTGACACGCAAGGGCGAAAAGACCGTTTCGTTTATATCAAGTTTTGATGAAGATACAAACCAAATGCTCCCGTACACGATGACATCGCCCATCAACCGCTCTGCCGATACAAACGCGGTCGAGGGCCTTGTAAAACTCGTATCGGGCGGACTTAACGCCACCTCGGCATACGCCTTTAACCCCTCCGCAAAGGATTTGCAACTTTACGGACTTACCGCACCTGACCTTGTATTTGAACTGAAATACGGAAGCAATACCGTAAAATTTTCTGCAACAAAACAGGCAGACGGTGACTATGCGGTAATGACGCCCGAAAACAGTAAAATTATTTTCAAAGTGGCGGCATCCAACCTTTCCTTTGCAGATTCGGCGCTTGAGGATTTTATCAGTTCTATGCCGTTTATAGAGATGATTACTAATTTTGAAAGTATGACCTTTGAATCGGAAACGGGCAAAAACGTCTTCTCGATATCCTACCAAAAGGACGAAGACGGCGAAGAGGAAATAAGTGCTGTCAAGGCAAACGGCAAGGATGTTGAGGTTGCGCAGTTCCAGACTTATTATCAGTACCTTGTCGGAACACAGCCAAGTGACGCAGTATTCCAAAAGGTTTCAGGCAAGGCTGATTTTACGGTTTTCTGTAAAGCAAGGGATTCACACAAGGATTTCACACTCAAGTTTATAAAGAGTACCGACCGCCGCTATTATTTCGAAATTAACGGTGAGCCGATAGGACTTGTTTCAACCACCTATGTTGAAAAACTTATAAACTATCAAAACGACCTTGCAAACGGCAAACAAATTCCTGAATATTAAAGAAAAACCCGTCTCAAATGAGACGGGTTTTTTGGCGCGCCCAAAGGAATTCGAATCCCCGACCTTCCGCTTAGGAGGCGGACGCTCTATCCAGCTGAGCTATGGGCGCGTATATACGGGAACTGAGGTTCCCGTTTATTTATTAAAATTTAATGCGTTCACGGATATATGCGGCAACATCTTCTATCTTGATGCGCACCTGCTCCATTGTGTCGCGGTCGCGAACGGTTACACAGCCGTCTTCTTCCGAATCAAAGTCGTATGTGATACAGAACACTGTGCCGATTTCGTCCTCTCGGCTGTAACGTTTTCCGATAGAGCCTGTTTCGTCATAATCCACGTTAAATTCCTCAGACAACATATCGCGCAGAGCCATTGCCTTCTCCGAGAGTTTTTTGGAAAGAGGCAGAACAGCCGCCTTGAAGGGCGCGAGTGCGGGGTGGAATTTCATAACCGTACGTTTTTCGCCGTTGGGTTTAATCTCCTCGTTGTAAGCATCGCAAAGGAATGCGAGTGTTACGCGGTCGGCACCTAAAGACGGCTCGATAACATAAGGTATATACTTCTCGTTTGTTTCGGGGTCAAAATATTCCATAGCCTCACCGCTGTGATTGGCGTGTTGTGACAAATCGTAATCGGTGCGGTCGGCAATTCCCCAAAGTTCGCCCCAGCCAAACGGGAAAAGATATTCAAAGTCGGTTGTTGCTTTGGAATAGAAGCAAAGTTCTTCAGGGTCATGGTCACGCAGACGCAGATTTTCCTCCTCAATGCCGAGATCCAAAAGCCACTTGCGGCAGTAAGCGCGCCAGTAATCAAACCACTCAAGGTCGGTGCCGGGTTTGCAGAAAAATTCAAGCTCCATCTGCTCAAACTCGCGGATACGGAAGATAAAGTTACCCGGTGTAATTTCGTTACGGAACGATTTTCCAATTTGTCCTACACCGAAAGGCATTTTTTTGCGTGTTGTGCGCATAATATTTTTAAAGTTAACAAAAATACCCTGTGCGGTTTCGGGGCGAAGATATAAGGTCGATGTTGAATCCTCTGTTACGCCCTGGAAGGTCTTAAACATAAGATTAAACTTGCGGATATCGGTAAAGTCACCTGAACCGCAGGAGGGACATACAATGTGATGCTCCTTAATATAGTTAAGCATCTCCTCGTCCGACCAACCCGCAGGATTGTCAGAAAGACCGTTTTCGGCAACATAGTCTTCAATAAGTTTATCGGCGCGATGACGGGTTTTGCAGACTTTACAGTCCATCAAGGGATCAGAAAATCCGCCAAGATGTCCCGATGCTACCCAGGTTTCAGGGTTCATCAGAATGGCGCTGTCAAGTCCGACATTATACGGGCATTGCTGTACAAACTTTTTCCACCAAGCCTTTTTGATGTTATTTTTAAGTTCTACGCCAAGCGGACCATAGTCCCACGAGTTAGCAAGACCGCCGTAAATTTCACTGCCCGGATATACAAATCCGCGTCCCTTGGCAAGAGCGACTATTTGTTCCATCGTTTTTTCGGTACTCATCATATTTCCTCCACAGAACACATAATTTAACAAATATAATAATAATGCCAAAACGCCCTAAAGTCAAGGCTTTTTGCATTGACAAAACGAGTGTTTTGATATATAATTTCATTGAAAAATTTATAAAAGGAGAATGACATATGGATAGAAATATAGAACTGCACGATTTTGATTTCGGCGCATTTATGGAAGCCGTTGATATGTGCAAAGGCGATGTTTTCCTTGAAACAAGCGAGGGCGATGTGCTTAACCTGAAATCAAAGCTTTGCCAGATGATTGGTATTGCCAATATATTAAAGGGTGCAAACGTTGAAGAAATGACTATTCGTTGCGCCAACCCAGAGGACGAAAGCCTTATGTTCCGCTTCAACCTCTACCGTGAATTACCGAATAAGGACTAAAAAAACAGAGCAAGAGTAAAAGGAATAGTCCTTTTATTCTTGCTCTCATTTTTCTTCTGTCGATATGTCAACGCTGTTGACTCGATATGCTTTCGCTACGCTCAACCTCGATATATTGCCGCAGAGCGTCAATTCGATATGAGATAAACCCTCTCGTTTGCGAAGCAAACATATCGAGTGCATCAGCACATATCGAATGCCATAGGCATATATCGAAAATCCGGAAAGGGATTTATCTCGATGCGTGGTATCCGTTAGGTGTAACACGCAATTTTTATTTCTGCTTTATTATTTCTTTACCGCCCATGTACGGTCTTAGTGCTTTTGGTATGCGTACGGAATATTTTTCTCCGTCAAACAGCAGGTTGTTTTCAAGCAACGCTATAAGCATACGCGGCGGCGCTACAACAGTATTATTAAGGGTATGTGCAAGATACTTCGAGCCGTCCTCTTTACGAACGCGTATGCCAAGTCGGCGCGCCTGTGCATCGCCGAGATTTGAGCAAGAGCAAACCTCAAAATACTTCTTCTGTTTAGGACTCCATGCCTCAATATCATACGACTTAACCTTGAGGTCTGCAAGGTCACCCGAACAGCACTCAAGCGTACGCACAGGAATATCGAGACTTTGGAAAAGTTCTACCGAATAACTCCACATCTTGTTAAACCAGTCCATACTCTCCTCAGGTTTACAGATAACTATCATTTCCTGTTTTTCAAACTGGTGAATACGGTAAATTCCCCTCTCCTCAATGCCGTGTGCGCCCTTTTCTTTACGGAAACAGGGCGAATAACTTGTAAGCGTTAGGGGTAAGGTTTCTTCGGGGGTTATGGTATCTATAAATTTACCAATCATAGAATGTTCCGATGTTCCGATAAGATAAAGGTCTTCTCCCTCTATTTTATACATCATAGCGTCCATCTCTTCAAAAGACATAACGCCTGTAACAACGTTGGAACGAATCATAAAGGGCGGAATGCAATAGGTGAAGCCCTTGTCTATCATAAAGTCACGCGCATAGGCAGTAACGGCAGAATGCAGACGGGCAATATCCCCCATAAGATAATAAAAACCTTCACCTGCTACGCGTCCCGCCGCCTCTTTGTCAATTCCATCAAACTTCGCCATAATATCGGTGTGGTAAGGAATCTCAAAATCGGGATTAGTTTTTTCGCCGTACTGTGTAACCTCAACATTTTGGGAATCGTCCTTGCCTATCGGCACCGACTCATCAATTATGTTGGGAATTTTCATCATAACTTCTTTAAGACGGGCCTCGTATTCGTCCTCAAGCGCCTCGAGTTCGCGAAGTCGCTCTGCCTGCTGACTTACGAGTTTTTTCATCTCTTCAGCTTCATCGCGTTTGCCCTGTCCCATCAAAGCGCCAATTTGTTTTGATATGGTATTACGGTTAGCACGGAGAGCGTTAGCCTCGTTATTTGCGTCACGTTTTTTAGTGTCAAGTTCAATTGCCTCATCAACCAACGGCAATTTAGCATCCTTGAACTTTTTTCTTATATTCTCTTTTACAATTTCGGGATTTTCCCTTAAAAATTTAATGTCTAACATCCTAAAAGGCCCTCCAAATGTGCGCTGTTATTCAAAAATTTTTGAAAGAACGGACACAATTTCCTTAATTTCTGTATTGGTAGTGTTAATGCAAAGGTCGTAATTAGTTTTAACGCCCCATGTGTTGCCTGTATAAAAACCGTAATATCTTGCACGGTTTTTATCAACACCGCGAATTTTACGGCGCAGCTTCTTTTCGGGCAGACTGTCGTCACGCGCCATACAACGCTTTATTTTGCTGTCCATATCTGCATAAACAAAAAGACGGAAAGGTTTGTAGTCCTTAAGAATATAATCGGCACAACGGCCAACAATAACACAGTTGGATTTTTCTGCCAAATCTTTAATTATTTTTTCCTGTGCGGCATATACCGTCTGTGTGTGAAAGAATGTTTCATCATAGTACACGTCAAGGCTGTGGCCAACCGTTATGGGATAAAGTTGATGCGGTGTATGTTCGATTATCTGTTTAACATATTGCTCTGAAAGCGAGGTATGTTTTGAAATTTCAGTTATGATTTCGTTATCATAATATTCAAATCCAAGCGTTTCGGCAAGACGGCGTCCAAGTTCGCGTCCTCCACTACCAAATTCGCGTCCGATGGTTATAATTTTATTCATAGAATCACCTCGTAAACTTATTACAATATAAATATACAATATTTTCCGCAAAAAAACAATACTTATATTATAAATATTATAAATCTTAAAAAATCGTTGTTGACTTAATAGTTTATAAAATGTATAATGAATTTTAATAAAATAATGTAAGGAGTCGATAGAATGGCATACTATTACAAAGAAGCAGCGCATACGTTTAACGAATATTTGTTAGTTCCGGGTTATTCTTCTGCTGAATGTGTTCCCGCAAACGTAAGCCTTAAGACACCCCTTGTAAAATATAAAAAGGGTACTGAACCCGAAATTATGATGAATATACCGATGGTATCGGCTATAATGCAGTCGGTATCGGGCGAAAAGTTGGCCGTAGCTCTGGCACGTGAGGGCGGCGTTTCCTTCATTTACGGTTCACAGTCGATTGAGGATGAGGCTGCAATGGTTGCCCGTGTTAAAGGCTTCAAAGCAGGATTTGTTGTAAGCGATTCCAACATCCGTCCCGACCAGACACTCAAAGATATTCTTGAACTTAAAGAGCGCACAGGCCATTCCACCGTTGCCGTAACAGACAACGGAAAGGCAGATGGCAAACTGCTTGGTATAGTTACAAGCCGTGATTATCGAGTTAGCCGTATGACAGGTGACGAAAAGGTTGCAGAGTTTATGACTCCGTTTGAATCCCTTATTTACGCCTATGATGATATCACACTTAAAGCAGCCAACGATATTATTTGGGACAACAAACTTAACGCTTTGCCTATTGTCGACACTGAGCATAACCTTAAATATATGGTTTTCCGCAAGGACTATGATTTCCACAAAGAAAA
>JAZRZS010000046.1:0-4902 GCA_045601505.1 Acutalibacteraceae bacterium | reverse complement strand
TACGGAAATACCACAAGTAATGTTCACGGCTTTATTGCAACGGTTAATGATGTTCCAGCCTTTGACGGCGAAACGCCCTATGTGGAGATTAACGGTGGCGTTCCTGAATTTAAGGAAAGCGAACTGACAGCAAAGTCTTATGAAAAATACTCAAATCTTGATTTTTTGGGGCGGTGCGGCGTAGCAGAGGCTTGTGTTGGCGCCGATATAATGCCGAGCGAGGAACGCGGCGCAATAGGAATGGTTAAACCGTCAGGTTGGCATACCGTAAAATATGATATTGTCGATGGTAAATATCTTTACAACCGTTGCCACTTGATAGGGTATCAGTTAACGGGCGAAAATGCCAACACCGAAAATCTTATAACAGGAACGCGTTACTTAAATGTGGACGGAATGTTGCCGTTTGAAAATATGGTTGCCGACTATGTAAAGGATACGGGAAACCATGTGCTGTATCGTGTAACCCCTGTCTATGATGGCTTAAACCTCTTGGCGCGTGGTGTGCAGATGGAGGCAAAATCGGTCGAGGACGGCGGCAAAGGCGTACAGTTTAATGTTTATGTTTATAATAATCAGCCTGGTATTACAATAGATTATAAAACGGGTGAAAGTGCTTTAGGCGATAAAATGCCCAGCCGTTCACCAACTGTCAGTACAGAGAGTACCAAGGACGGATATGTTATAAATAAAAATACCAAGAAATTTCACAAACCTGATTGCGAAAGCGTTGCGGAAATGAAACCGCAGAATAAAAAGATGTCAAACGATAGTAAAGAAACGCTAATCGCAAATGGTTACTCACCTTGTAAAGCGTGTGTAGAATAAACAAACATCCCTTTCTTCTTATATTTGCCGAAAAAATGGTAATGATATGAAAGAAAGGGGTTTTTATATGATAGAACAAGATACAATAAAACTTTTGCGCGAATGTGATGCAGGTATAAAAATGGGCGTGTCGTCAATTGATGATGTACTAGATTATGTTGATTCCAAAAAACTAAAAGAGTATCTTTCAAAATGCCGTGACGAGCATGATAAGCTTGACAGGGAACTGCAAAAACTTTTAGAAGAGTACGGGGATGACGGTAAAGAACCGAATCCGATTGCCAAGGGAATGTCCTGGCTTAAGACTAATATGAAACTTGTTGTCAATGAATCGGATAATACCATAGCCGCGCTTATGACAGATGGTTGTGATATGGGGGTCAAGTCGCTCAGCAAATATCTAAACCAATATGCCGCTGCAGACGAAAAATCCAAGGATATATGCAAACGGCTCATAGCGCTTGAGGACGAGCTTTCCACTAATATGCGCGAGTTTTTATGAAAGAGCAGGATACAATCCTGCTCTTTCATTTTTTTCTTGCGCAAAATGGTAAAATAGTGTAAAATTATTATATAAAACAAAAGGGGGAACCAATATGCCAACATTACATATTATGAAACACGCTACTAAACGCAATAATCTATATTTGCGCGTTGCAATGGGACACTTTGCCACAAGCAACTGCCATAGTAACTATTACATAGATGTTGTGGCGCAGAAAACTCGCCTTTCGGAAGCGAGAGCCGTTGCGGAAGAACTTCGTTCGTATTATTATGCCGATACAATAGTTGATACCATTCTCTGTCTTGACGGAACAGAGGTTATCGGCGCCTGTCTTGCAGACAGTCTTTCGAAAGCGGATTTTATAAATATGAATGCGCATAAATCAATATATGTTGTAACCCCCGAAACAACGGGTGGAAGCCAACTGCTTTTCAGGGATAACATTGTTCCTATGATAGCGGGTAAAAATGTTATGATTTTGGCAGTTTCGGTAGCATCGGGCAAAACTGTTGAGGCTGCTGTGGATGCCGTTAAATACTATGGCGGAACAGTTTCGGGCATTTCGGCAATCTTTTCAACAGCAAAGGAATGTTGTGGTATGCCTGTTCGCTCGGTGTTTGACCCTAACGATTTAGAAGGTTACGCCTGTTATCCCGCACACGAATGTCCTCTTTGTAAATCGGGCAAGAAAATTGATGCGCTTGTAAACAGCCACGGTTTTTCAAAGCTTTAGGCGATGGTATACAAAAGCATAGAGATCGCAAAATCTTAATAATAAACCGAATGCTGCAGTGCGTAAAAACACTGCGGCATTCTTTAATAAAAAACTGTAGTTAGCCCCTACTAACTACAAATGCTATAGCGCCAAACTATATGATGTCAAGCCTTTTTCGAAAAATTAGGATGATTTTCGTATAATTAAGACAAAAATACTATATTTACAAAAAAGTTTGACTAAACTTAACAAATGTATTATAATATTACTGTATTATTATTGTTTGACAAGGAGGTGCAGTTTTGGACTTAAGTTTTTTGCGCGGAAAAGCGCGTCATAGAATACTTATGTTATTTGACTTGTTTGTCTTTGCTTTTGTTAATACGGCGTGTTATTTGCTTTTCAAGTACGATTCTTTTGATTCCCCCATTGACGATTCTAAATATTATTTAGCAAATGTATTACTCCTTGGCTTTTTTATGTTCCCTTTGCGACACTGGGTTTTTGGAATATACCGTAACATCTGGCGTTATGCGAGCACTTCGGCATATTTTCGCTTTGTACTGTCTGACTTGATAGCAAGTGGTGCTTCAATACTTGTTAGTCGACTGCTCAATCGTTTTATCACTGGTTTTTACATAAGTATTTGGTACGGCATAACAGTAACCGCTCTCGCAACTTTGGCTTCCCTTACTGCAAGATTTGCATACCGTATGGTTTATAAATACCTTAACATAAATAATCCAAATTATATTCAAAAAGTTAAGGTTAAAATTCCTGTTGCAATAATAGGCGCGGGACAGCTTGGCGCTTACCTTGCAAGTGAACTCAGCAATTCTCCAAAATCAAAATACAAACCAGTTTGTTTTTTTGATATTGACAATGCAAAGATAAAAAACACTATAGCAAACCTTCCTGTTTATGATGCAAAGGATGCGGAACGGGTTATAAGAGATAAAGAGATAGGCGAGGTTATTCTTGCTATAAACAAGATAGACAGCGACCAGATCGATTATTTGTGGAATCATTATACCGCCCTTGGATGCAGCGTTAAAGTGTATGACACACCTGTTAGTGACAGCGGCAAAAGTGGTAAACTTAAAATCCGCAACTTTGAAATTGAGGATTTGCTTTTCCGCCAACCTCTTATGATAAGTGGTACCGATGCAGCAGAGTTTTATGAGGGTAAAACCGTTCTTATTACGGGTGGCGGTGGCTCAATAGGAAGTGAGCTTTGCCGTCAGACAGCAAGACTGAAGCCTAAAAAAATCATAATTTTTGATATTTATGAAAACAACGCGTATGAGATTGAACAGTCAATGCGTTATCTATATCAAGATGAACTTGATTTGGTTGTTGAAATCGGCTCGGTGCGCGATAGACAAAGACTTGAAAGCGTCTTCCAAAAATACCGTCCTGATGTTGTTTTCCACGCCGCAGCGCATAAACATGTTCCGCTTATGGAGCATAGTGCTTGTGAAGCGGTAAAAAACAATGTTTTCGGCACTCTTAATACGGCGGATTTAGCAGAAAAATACGGTGTTTCTAAATTTATTTTAATTTCAACCGATAAAGCGGTTAACCCCACAAACATAATGGGTGCATCCAAACGCTTATGCGAAATGATTGTGCAGTCCCGTAACGATTCCAAAACTTCGTTCTCGGCTGTACGATTTGGAAATGTGCTTGGCTCAAACGGCTCTGTTATACCGCTTTTCCGCGAACAAATTGCACGTGGCGGACCTGTTACAATTACGGACAAGCGCATAATTCGCTATTTTATGACCATATCGGAAGCGAGTCAACTTGTAATGCAGGCAGGCGCTATGGCGAAACAAGGCGAACTTTTTGTGCTTGATATGGGCAAACCCATAAAAATTTATGACCTTGCTGTAAATATGATACGTCTTTCGGGATATGAGCCTGATAGAGATATTGAGATAAAGGAAATTGGTCTTCGTCCAGGTGAAAAACTTTACGAAGAGTTACTTATGAAGTCTGATACCCTTTATAAAACTAAAAACGATATGATATTTATAGAAAAGGATGCGCCGCATACACGTAAAAATGTAGAGCAAAAACTCGCGGTTCTTTCTAAAGCGCTTGAACTTAAGGAAGCGCAGATAGATTCTTCTATAATCAAAAAGGCTATGTTAGAGGTTGTTCCAACCTATGCTGATCCAAGCGAATTAAATGAACATGCCCAAGATTCTGAAGAGATGAAACTTGCCGCAACGCTGTAATTAAAAGCCACGATGAATTCATCGTGGCTTTGTTTAAGAACAGGTGATATTTTGAATAGATGGCTTAAAAAGAATGCACACAACTTGCATGATAAAACCGTTGCAATAACAGGCAGTACAGGTGGTATCGGGGTACATGTTTGTGAATATTTGGCAGAGCTTGGTGCAAATTTAATATTGCTTGACCGCAACCAAAATAAAGCGACTGCGTTAAAAGAAAAATTACTGTTTAAATACCCTAAAACAAATATCAAATTATATAAAGTGGATTTAGAGGATGAAAAATCTGTGTTTTCGGTTTGTGAAAAACTGAATACAGAAAAAATTGATATTTTCATTCATAATGCAGGGGCGTACAGCATACCACGCTATAAATGTTTAAGCGGTTTCGACAATGTATATCAAATTAACTTTCTTTCACCCTATTACATAATAAATACATTGTTGCCGCAGTTGCGCGAAAATGGCGGTAGGGTAGTGGCTGTTTCCAGCATAGCGCACAACTATTCAAAATCGTGTGAAGAAAACCCCGATTTTTCGGGTGTTGCCGCCGCAAGTAAGGTGTATGGCAATGCAAAACGCTACCTCACCTTTGCGCTTTTTGAACTTTT
>JAZRZS010000045.1:0-9477 GCA_045601505.1 Acutalibacteraceae bacterium | reverse complement strand
TGGTCTTGAGCTCGTTAGAGAATACCATATTACCGTCTTTTGTTTTTACATAGCCGATTGCAGTGAAGTCTATGTCTGCCAATTCGTTTTCTGTAATACCCCATACGCGTACTGCGTACTGAAGTTGGGTTTGTTCAGAGTTCTTCCACATATACTTAGTCTGTGGAACATACATAACAACAACTGCTTCGCCCTTGTTGTAAAATTTAACACCTTTTTTCTCAAGAGATCCGGGCTCTTCTTCTTGTGCTTTAAGTATTTCATAGATATATTCTACAACTTCTTTTCTTGTCTTGGTTGGGAATGTTTTGCAGAAAGCATCGAAATCGCCACGGAAGAGGAGAGTACCAGTGCCATTCTCTTTAATCGAAAGATTATCGGTTACAAGTGAGCCGAACTGGATGCCTGTTTGTTCACCTGTAGACTTTGCCGAAGCGCCAAATGTACCAACAATACCTGTGGGATATTTGAACTGGGTGTAGGAATAGTCGCCTGCATTCTCTACATAGAAACGGCCGTTACCAAGTTTCTCTGCCATAGTGCCGTCCTGTTTCGCAAAGGCACCGTAAGGAACAAAATAGTCGTTTTCTACTGTGAGGTCAACAGTGCTCTTAGCAGTTTCTACAGTTAGACCTACAGCATCCTTTTTCATCACTTCGCTGTTGTCAAACATTTTGCCTGCATCATAGCATTTTTTACCATAGTCGTAATCAAGCTTGTAAAGCGATACATCGTCTACATAAAATTCGCTAGAGATGTTCAGTCGTACAAAGCGGTCTTTAAGATCGCCCTCTGTACGTATAATATAGGAAATTCTGTTCCACTCATATTGTGTAACAGGTATTGTTTCTTCAGCAACAACCACGCTCGTAGAACCTGTTATTATAGATACCTTAGCGCTAGGAGCATTTGTGGTCTTAACCCACATTGTCAATAAATAATATCTTCCTTTTTCAAGGTCGGGTATTGCAAATGACTGTCCTGTACTACTATTAACAACTAACGCACCGCTTCCGTCACCCTGTGTGCGAGAAAGCGTATTATCGCTATTTGCAAAACCGCGGTATGCAGGACTACTTACATAAGCTGCCCAAGCGCCACCGCCTAGAACCTGACTAAAGTGATAACTACCTGCTTTGCCCCACCAAGCGTCTGCGTCAACAACTGCTTTACCTGCAGTTGAGTTTTCTGAAGCATTCTTATAATAGTTTTTATATGTTCCGTCTTCATTAAACTGTGCAACGGTTGGGTCGGGAACAAGGTTTTGACTTGCAGAAAACTGGGCATAGTCAAATTCATTAGTCTTTTCACTGGTTAACAGTTTTGCACCGAAAGATGTTGCAGGTCTTGTTTCTGCCAAAAGGTCGTCTTCTGAGAGCAAAGCACCTGCTGTTATACATTTGGATGCATATTCGGGGTCGAGTTTATAAACAGCAATATCATCTACATATAAAGTTCCATTATTAAATATTTGCAATCCTAAGTTTGTTGCTGTTGCGCGAGACACTATGATACTAACCCTGTGCCATTTATCATAACCCCCAAAATTAGACGCCACATATGTTGTATCAAGGGGATTAGTACCGCCTTCAGTCATAATTTTTATGTTATGAGTAGAGTTGTCTTCAGCCTTAACCCAAAATGTTATTAAGTAAGCACTTTTTTCCTCAAAATTGGGAAGCGTAAAACCACGATTGTTTTTAGTTGTAATTTTCAAAACACCTGAGTTATCACCTTGGGTGTGTGATTCAGAGTTATCGTTCAGAGCAAAGCCTCCAAGTTTAGGCAACCAAGAGAATCCGCTTCCAAAAACGCCGCTAGCGTTATAAGTATCGCCATTAAAGTCACTAACGGTCGGGTCGGAGAAAAGGTTTGTGCCAAAAGCGCTGAAATCAATATCTTTATATTGTTTGCCTGAGCTATATACATCTATAGACTGATTAGTTATAGCATCGGCATAGCTTTCTTTTCCGTTAAGCAGTTTGCCTGCCGCAAGGCAGTCTTGTGCATACTTGCCGTCCAGTTTATAAAGTTCAACTTCGTCTATATAAATATCCTGGGATTTATCGAACACAACAGATACTTTGTTTAAACCTCTGGTTGTGACAGATACGATATACATTGCACGTGTCCAGCCGGTAGTTGTTGGAACGCTTACGTTATCTTTTATTTGATTGTCACCAGCAGCTCTGAAATGCATAGTTACATTTGAGCCACCTGTAGTTTTAATCCAGAAAGTAAGCAAATAATAACTATTTGTGGTAGAAGCATTCATAGGAAGCATGCGCACGTTGTAACTTCCTGTGGTTGTGCAAACAAGAGCGCCTGTGCCGTCATCTGTATGCGTCTCGTTCAATGTAGTACCTGAATCTAGGGCACCAATACCTTTATACCAACTGTTGCCGGCGCCGGAATATCCCATATTACCTTCCGTAGTAGACGACCACCAAGCGTTCGGGTTGAGAATGTGTTGTCCGCTGACAGCATCATAAGTTTCTTCGGTATAGTATTTTTTATATGTACCATCCGCATTAAACTCTGAAACAGTAGAGTCGGGGATAAGGTTGGGACCTAAATCGCTCCAGTCCATATCCGCTTCGGTTGTGGAAAAGTCAACCTTTGTTACATCGTTTGCAGTAGGTACCAGAGTGTCTTCAGCGTTTGCTATAACACCTGTGCAGAAAACTGCAGACAAAATCATTGCGAGGGTGAGTGCAAGGGAAATGAATTTTTTATAATTTTTCACAATAAAACAACTCCTCTATTATTATTATTTTTTAGATTCGAACAGGTAAACATCGTCAATATGCCAGTCGATAACGCCCCATTTTTCATAGCCTTGCGAAGCGTAGAACATTAATTGTACTTCTGTTTCGGTGCCACTGTTGAACGTTACGGTTTGGCGCTGCCAACCTATTTTCTTGTTTTTATCGGGTATCTCAATTGCGGGAATAAGATTGTTCTTAAACGATTCGGGGTTGTCAGGAGCGCTTGCAGGGAAATTAGTCGTGAAACAGGTTAGCGAATAGTGAAGACCTTCAACCTCGTCATATTTATAATAATATGTTAATGTATAATCCGTATACGGTTTAAGTGTTACGGTCTGGAAAAGTCTTGTTATAACACCAGCCGAACCTTTACCCGTACGCGCATGTTCGCCGTTTTGGAAATGTTTAAACTGATTCTCTTCTCCTGCGGGGTACCACTGGTTAGCAACCTGCCAGCCTTCTGCACCTTCGCTATATTTACCGGTAGACAAGTTACAGATACTAATCGGACCTTCTTCAAAACCGCCGTTTTTAATAAGGTTTTCTTCCTCAGAACATGTTACGATAGCCGCCTTAATGCACATTACTTCTGACTCGCGTTCGTTACCCTCATCATCTGCGGCAACTGCGCGGTAGTACCATGTTTCGCCCTCTTTAACCTCGGGGTCGATCCATTCGTACATCATTGCGCCGTACTCATATTTTTCTTGTGTCTCGGCTGAGTCAGGGTCAAAAGTCAAAACCGTTTTCCAGTCTGCTTTGCCGTCTTTGCTGCGCTGCATCATTATCTTGGTTGCGCCGCGTGAGCCGTACCAGCGTATCGCCTCACTCGTTGAGTACATAAACGCGGGAGCGTCTATTCCCTCATATCCTGTTTGTTTGTATTCGTTATCAAGCGCCCAGGAACGTATTGCCCAAGTGAACGGACGAAGACGGGATTTTGCATCGATTGTACTCAGCACCTTACCAGGAAAGCCATAGTACCAGAAGAAACCTGCTTTAACACCCTGTACTGCAGCAGTTTCAAGATAGTTCGAGAAGTATCCCTGCATGTAGTCATCATCCTTTGTATACGATGAATAAGCAGGGTCAATACCAAACTCACCGTAAACTAAGGGTTTGTTAAGCAAAAGCTCTGATGTGTCATGAGCTATATCGCCTTTCGAATAATAGTCATATCCGTAGCAGTCAAGGTCGATATCTTCATAATAAGTAAACGTCTCCGGCACGTCTCTTGTTGCACCCGCAAAGGTCGTTATGCGGGGATTATGCTTATGTATTGCATCGTTGACGGTTTTCAGAAACTTGGTCATGTTTTCCCAACTTGCGCCTGTGTCAACGCCCCAGCGGCCGCCGTTTGCTTCAGGCTCTGCAAAAACGTTTGCCATTATTACGTTTTCGTGTTTCTTTGTCATTTCAAGCACAGGAACCAACCAGTTGTCAACAAACATTTTTGTCGACTTTTCGTTGTGCAAGAAACGGTAAACCTCTTCATAGCGGTGCGTCTTGTTAGCATATATAGGAAATGCAGATTCTTCGTGCTCTACTATCGTAAGGCAGAGATATACACCGCATTCCTCGGCAATTTCAAGCACACGCGGGAAGTTCTTTGCAAATTCAGGTTCAAGACCCGTAACCTGCCATTCGTCATCAAACTGAATTCCGCCAAGCGAATAGGTTATCCAAAGTTGAACTATCTCAAAGCCCATAGCCTTGCTGTTGCGGAAAAGTTCGTAATACGACTCTTCGTTAAAATTCGTGCGTCCGTAACGATATACCGCACTGCGTCCAATATCGTTACCTGTGGAAGTTTCTAACATCCACGGTTGCTGTATGCCATTGAGGTATCCTTTTTCTTTAACGAGTTCCTCGAATGTTTTCCACTCTTTTTCCGTTGTTTCTGCGGCACTGACCGATATGGCAGGCACAACCAAAATGGAAAACACCATAATCAAGGCTACCGCCAAGCTTACAGCTTTTTTGACATTTTTCATAAGTTTTTCCTCCTTCAAAAGAAAATTTGCCGAAAATATCACAACTGCATTATAACACAATTATTTATATGTGTCTTCTCATTTTTCACTAAAACACTCTCAAAAATCATTATATTTTCATTTTTTGGCGTTTTTTTGGGGCAAAATTTACCTTTTTGCACAAAAACGCTTTTGGAACTTTTGTGAAATAAGTGACTTACTTTTCCACCGCTCTTCGTCAAAATGACGATAATTCTATCTCATTTTGCAAAAATAACTTTACTTTTTGAGATAAATATTCATAAATGTGATTTTTTGACACAATATCTTGTGTTTTTGTGTAATTTGCACCACAAAAACACTCCAAAAAAACAAACTTGCGCATTATATAAAAGGTAATATTAATGAGTAAAGCGCATTATCAAAAATAGTGAATTTTTATAATTTAATTTAAATTTTTTTGTTTACTTTTGCATATTGCTTGTGTTATAATCCTTGTATATGTATATTAGGTTTTATCTTAAAACATTTTTATAAGCTGTTTAATTTTTTGAAAGGAGTGGCACGGATGACGAGTTCTGTTTTGGAAATTCCCAAAAGTGACGCAGGTGAAAACGGCATTGCCGTTCGCAAACGCTCTATTAAATCCAGCTTCCCCACACATTTGCACAGCGTTTTTGAGCTTGAATATATTATTGAAGGCGAAGCCGTCACATACATCGACAACAGACCTTTCTTGCTAAAAAAAGGCTCTCTCAAACTTTGCACTCCTTTAGATGTTGAGTTTCTTGAAGTGCAGTCCAGTGTTACTGTGATTAACGTTGTTTTTACTGAGGCTTTTGTTAGTCCCGAACTGCTGTCCGACCTTACAACAGGTTTTGTGGTGGACAACGTAGATGACCGCTTACTTACACTCCTGCATGACGAGTTTGAACAAAACAAACTTTACGGTACACTTTATCAAAAAAGTCTGCTTAACCTGATTCTTTTGGACGTTATCCGCAAAAAGACATTAAGTGTTCCGCAAAACGACAACAATAAAACTAACAGCATTGCCCAACAGGTTGCACTTTACATACATCTGCACTACCGGGAACAGTTGAATCTTAAGGATATTGCAAGTCACTTTTCCTATACGCACAACCATTTAAGCAAATTGTTCCAAAGCACGTTTGGTATGTCAATTCCGCAGTACATTTGCAGGACGCGACTTGAACAGGCAGAAAAACTTTTGCTTTGTTCTAATCTGACGGTTACGGAAATTGCTAACGAGGCAGGATTCGCCTCAATTTCCACATTTTTCCGCGTTTTCAAACAGCACAAAGGCGTAAGCCCAAAAGAGTATCGGCGCAACGCAGGAATTGAAGTTGAAGACTAAAATAAGCATAAAAAAAGACCTGTTTTTCAGGTCTTTTTTCTTTTACGGTGTGGGAACAAGTCCGTCACGCACCTGTTTCATAAGTTGTGTGCCGCGTTCTACTGTTGACATATCGGGCAACATAACATAGGCATTGAATCCAAGAGAATATGGTTTTCGCCACGCGCCTGTGCCGTCCGCCGAATATGAGGTTACATTCCATTTTGTGCCGTTTGCAAGTTGGCGCTTTATAAGTTCTGTAATCCGTTCGTACGGCATATCGGTTTCAAACGCTCCCGAAAGGCTGTCGAGCGTTTGTTTATAGTTGGTGATTATCGCAGGGCTTGTCGCTTTATCTATAACACCCTTGATTACCGCCATTTGATTTTTACCGCGTTGACGGTCACCGCCCGCTAATGAATAGCGTTCGCGCGCAAACTTAAGCGCCTGTTCGCCGTTCAATAAATTTTCGCCTTTTTGGAATGTGTATCGGCCCACAGAAAAAGCATATTGCGAGTTTACTGTCACTCCGCCAAGCGCATCTATAATCTCGCGGAAGCCGTCAAAATTAACCCTAAAATAATAATCGATATTTATATCGTATAGCATACAAAGAGTATCGCGACTGACATTTATTCCGTATATTCCCGCGTGGGTTAATTTATCAAGGCTGCCGTTCGATACAGACAGCGGCACAAAATAATCGCGCGGAGTGGAAAGCAGCAAAATCTGCCCTGTTTCAATGTTTACGGTTGCCAAAATATTGACATCGCTTCGGCTGCGACGTTTTATGCTGCCAAAACAGTCTATTCCGCTTATATAAACCGTAAAAACATTTTCGTTTTTCTGCGGTTCTTTATATTCAGGCGTTTCCATAAGACATTTAACAGTATGGATTTTACGTATTTTCTCTTTATCGTTTTTATGGTCTTCGGTGTCTTCCAAAAGCTCTAAAAAGCTTTCATTAATCACTATTGCGTTTACTTTTTGAGATAAAAGCAACCCGTCCATAAGCCGTTCTATACTTTCATATTCACCGGTTTCGAGCGATTTACCAAGCGCCGTTTTCATTTCTTCCAACGCAAAATCGGTTGCGGCGCGGTCTTGTATTTGCAATATTCCGATTTTATAATTCGCTATATCCTCTATGCTCTGTGCGGCATCTTCTTTGCGGACATATACGCTGATTTCACTATATTCCTCTTCCTGACTTGTTATTTCTTTTAAAGCCTCGCTGCCGACTATGGCAAAATAGCAACCCGCTGCCTCTACAAACAATAAAACCGCAGAAAGCACACAAGCCAATACAACAAGCAGTCGCCTTTTTGTGTTTTTGGAAAGGAAAAACACACCCGCTGTTACAATTACCGACAGCAACGCACAAACAGCTATTATCCCGAATGAAAGCAGTTTTGTGTAAGCAATAATTACTGTAAAAATAATATTAGCCAAAAGCAAAAACGCCGTAATACAAACTGCAAACAGGTATTTTTTTATTGCATTTTTCATCAAAAAACCTCACACTAAAAAATATAATGAAGCACACAAATTATTTTTTGCCGCTAGCTAATGTGTGTTCAAGATAAAAAGCAGGTTGTTAGTTTTTGGTCTGCAAAACATAGTGTTGCGGCAAACCATTCTTCATACGGAATGTTTGCTCTCCTTGTATAAGCGGCAAAAAGTAATCTATAACTTCTTCCGTAACGTTGTTGCCCTGTTCATTTATCCACTCCGCCGGAAAATATTTTACGCGGTTGGCCACAAGCTTAACATCAACACTTTCTATGTCAACATTATACGGGTGGTCAGAAATGCGTTTGAACGCCATCATTACACCGCTTTGTCCCGAAATCGCCGCCGATACCGCCGCAGCGCCAACACTCTCCGCCTCTGTTATGTCGCACTTGGAACTAAGGTGTGATGAACAGCGCTGCATAACATTAAGCTCAATAGAACGCACCTTACAGCCGATTTCCTTTGTAACGACCTTTTCAAGCGACCTTGCAACACCCGCAAGATATTTATGTCCAAAGGTGTCGTTTTTGCCTGACTGAAAATTTTCTTGCACTTCATCGGGGTCGAGTTCTACACCCTCTGAAAGCGCAACGATAACCGAATTGTGTTTTTTCTGCACCTGTTTTACATCTTCTACAAACTGTTTGCAGGAAAACGGTTTTTCAGGCAGATATATTAAATGTGGAGAGGCTTCTCCGCATGCGCGCAAAATTGCGCTTGAAGCAGTTAGCCAACCTGTATCACGTCCCATTATTTCCACAATTGTGACAGAAGGAATAGAATAAACGCTACTGTCACGTGTGATTTCCAGCATTGTTGTGGCAACATATTTTGCTGCCGAGCCAAAACCTGGGGTGTGGTCGGTTTCGGGCAGGTCGTTGTCTATTGTCTTGGGGATCCCTATCGCCTTTATATCAATATTGTTCGCCTTAAAATAAGCGTCAAGTTTCATAACCGTATCCATCGAATCGTTGCCGCCTATGTAGAAAAACGCCGAAATGTCATTTTTCTTTAGGTTTTTGACAATTTCTTCGTAAACCGATGTATCGGCATCATAATCGGGAAGTTTATATCTGCAAGAGCCAAGCACGGTAGATGGTGTTTGTCTTATAAGTTCAATGTCATCATCAGTCGTTATAGTGTCCGACAGATTGACAAGGTTGCCATATATAAGTCCCTCTATTCCGTTTACTGAGCCGTAAACATTATCAATTTCCGCACATTTTCTTGCGTGTATAAACACGCCTAAAAGAGACGCGTTAATAGCACAGGTTGGTCCGCCTGACTGCGCAACAGCAATATTCATTAGAACCTCTCCTTCTTTTTAGTTTTCATAATATTTATTTTACCATAAATTTGCCAAAAAACAAGACGCATACACAAAATTATTTAAAAAAGGATATTAAATGTATCAATAAAACTGCCAAAAATATAAATTTTAAAAAAGTGTTGACAAACCATATCTATTATGATATATTAATTTTTGCTGTTAAGCGCTGGTGTAGCTCAGTTGGTAGAGCAGCTGATTTGTAATCAGCAGGTCGGGGGTTCGAGTCCGTCCACCAGCTCCATTTTTCTAACGAGTTCTGAAACGGACTCGAAGCCTGAGAGGGCGCGTGGCGTTAAGAAAACATCACGGTGTGATGTTTTTAGACGCGCGGTGTGCAGTGGCTATGCCACAAACACGGCAGACTTTTTATAAAGGCTGCGTCCGTCCACCAGCTCCATTCTTTAATTTAATATGGGAGAGTTCCCGAGTGGCCAAAGGGGACAGACTGTAAATCTGCTGCGTAATCGCTTCGATGGTTCGAATCCGTCCTCTCCCACCAAAAATCCTCGTACGATAGTACGGGGATTTTTACTT
>JAZRZS010000044.1:0-2435 GCA_045601505.1 Acutalibacteraceae bacterium | reverse complement strand
AATATAAGCATTTTTTAACTGTTTCATAGTTTTTATCCTTTCGCATCAGCGATTTATCACTTTAATATTTTAACACTAAAAAGAGCAAAAGTAAAGTATATTTTATTGAAATTATTTTTCCCTTGTGTTATCATTATAAAGTAATGACTTGGAGATGATATTTTGGGCGCTATTGTTAACTTTTTCAGCATTATATTAGGCGGTGCATTGGGGCTTTTGTTAAAGCGCGGATTGCCCGAACGCTTTGAACGCGCACTGTTAAACGGAATGGCGCTTTGCGTTATGCTTATTGGCATAAGCGGCGCCTTAAAGGGCGAAAATACGCTGATTGCTATTATTTCGATAGCCGTGGGTGCCGTTATCGGCGAAATGCTTGATATTGACGGGTTTATAAACAAAGCCGCAAAACGAATTGAGGATAAACTTTCCTCAAAAGGACGAGATGTTAAGTTTGCACAGGGTTTTGTTTCTGCCACACTTTTATTCTGCGTTGGCGCTATGGCGATTGTCGGTTCTCTTGATAGCGGACTTTCGGGTGACAACAACACACTTTACACCAAATCTCTGATAGACGGTATTACTGCCGTTTGTTTTGCCGCAAATTTCGGTTTTGGTGTCATTTTTTCGGCTATACCTATTCTTATATATCAAGGTGCTATAACGCTACTTGCCTCCTTTGTGGCACCGCTTCTTAACAGCACAATTATAAATGAAATGACCTGTGTTGGCTCACTTCTCATTATTGCGCTTAGCCTTAATATGCTCGGCATTTGCAAAATCAAGGTTGCAAACTACATACCTGCAATATTTATACCAATTATTCTTTGTCAATTTATGTAAAGGGGTTTTAAAATGGGCGGAAAATATCAAAAACGCAGAATAAAAAAAAGTTATTATAAGCGTCTTACCGCAGCAATTTGTGCTGTTTTGGCGGTAGTACTTGCGGTAGTTCTTGCCGTTTGGGGCGTGGACAAGCTCTTTAACCTGACACCAAAAGGCGAAGACACAACTTCTATCGTATCAGATGTATCAAGTGAACCGAAGGTGCCCTACAAGGTTTCCTCCGCTACTGTTGTCAACACAGGTGATTTGCTAATTCACTCACCCGTTTTAAACGGCGCTAAACAGGCAGACGGAAGTTATGATTTTTCGGATATTTTCACACCTGTTTCTTCATATTTTAAGGATGCAGACCTTGCTATTGCCAACCTTGAAGTAACACTTGGCGGCACGGAATCCGGCAAGTACTCGGGTTATCCCACATTTAACACGCCAGACTCGCTTATTGACGGCGTTAAAAGCGCAGGAATAGATATGTTGCTTACCGCTAACAACCATAGTTACGACACCCGTCTTTTCGGACTCAAACGCACAGTCAGCGTACTAAAGCAAAAGGGTGTTGATTACCTTGGAACGCGTGAAGCGGCGGAAGACCCGCACTTTATGGTTAAAAACGTTAACGGAATTAATATAGGTATGGCGTGTTTTACCTATGAAAATGCCACAAGCACACCCGGCAGAAAATCCATCAACGGCAATCTTATGGCAGAAGAAGCAAATCCTCTTTTGAGCTCGTTTTCATACGGTAAAATTGATGAGTTTTATGCCGAAGCGACTGCAATGATTAATGGTATGAAAGAACAAAACGCCGACTGTGTTGTGTTTTATATGCATTGGGGCGAGGAATATCAAACAAAGCCTAATAATTGGCAAAAGACAATTGCGCAGAAACTGTGCGACCTTGGTGTTGACATTATTGTAGGCGGTCACCCCCATGTTGTTCAGCCAATTGAGCTACTAACATCCGCTGACGGTACACACAATACAGTTTGCGTATATTCACTCGGTAACGCGCTTTCCAACCAACGCAAAGAGGTTATGACCTCTTGTAAAACAGGTCACACCGAAGACGGTATGCTTTTCTACTACACCTTTGATAAATACAGTGACGGCAAGGTTATTCTCTCGTCTGTTGACATTGTGCCGACTTGGGTTAACAAATTTCCGTCAGGCGGGGTTAATAAATACAAGATTTACCCGCTCGAAAATGACGCAGACGCCGTTGCGGCTTTAGGACTTAATACTGCTACAGCAAACAACGCCAAAGCCTCATACAAGCGCACGGCGGCACTAATCGGCGAGGGACTGACACGTTGCCAAAACTTCCTTGACTGTGAAGTCAGGTTTGTTAGCGCAGAGCCTACCGAATCGGTAACACCGTAAATTACAAATTAAAAAAGCATGACCGATGGTCAGGCTTTTTTAATTATAATTATTCTGAAGTTTCTTCTGCTGGGGTTTCTACCGCAACTTCTTCAACTGCGGCTTCAGCTACCTCTTCGGCAACTTCTTCAACAGGTGCCTCTTCTGCTACAGGCTCTTCAGGTAAGAGAGCGCGGATAGAAAGGCTGACACGTTTTTTATCTGTGTCGATG
>JAZRZS010000043.1:0-23136 GCA_045601505.1 Acutalibacteraceae bacterium | reverse complement strand
GCACGGGCAATTCGTGCATCGCGTTCACCCTCTGCGGCAAGAATGAGAGCCTGTTTGTCGCCTTCGGCGCGGGTGATGGCGGCTGCCTTGTGTCCCTCTGCCTGTAATAGCGTTTCGCGGCGGTCGCGCTCGGCTTTCATCTGCTTCTCCATCGCCTGTTGGATTTCCTTGGGCGGAATAATATTTTTAAGTTCAACGCGTGTGACCTTGATGCCCCATTGGTCTGTTGCATCATCCAAAATAGCTGTCATTTTACCGTTTATGGTATCACGCGAGGTCAAGGTGCTGTCAAGTTCAAGTTCACCTACGATATTACGAAGAGTAGTAGCAGTAAGATTTTCAAGTGCATTGATGGGATTTACAACGCCGTAGGCGAAGAGTTTAGCGTCAAAAATGCGGAAGAAAACAACAGTGTCTATCTGCATTGTAACGTTATCTTTTGTGATAACAGGTTGCGGCGGAGAGTCAATAACCTGCTCTTTGAGTGTGATGCGCTTTGCAACGCGTTCAAGCAGCGGAATTTTAACGTGGATACCCGCCGTCCAGGTGGCGCGGTACTTGCCCAAAAATTCAATAACAAACTCGGTTGCCTGTGGAACAATTCGCACATTAGCAAAAACGATAAGAACTATCACAGCAAAAATAATTAACCACATATATAAAACCTCCCATATATATTCTACTTTAATTTTATTAAAAAATGCAAGATTTGTCAATATAAACCGATTGTTAAAACATGTAAAGTGTGGTACAATAGAAGACAACAAGGTTTCGAGGTGAAGATATGAAAATCAGCGGCTTCCAAAAAATGACAGTGCTTGATTTCCCCGGAAAAGTGGCTTGTACCATATTTACAAGCGGCTGCAATTTGCGTTGTCCCTTTTGCCATAACGCCCGTCTGGTAACACGCAAGGTTGCGGAGGACGAGATTGATGAAAATGAAGTGCTTACATATATATATAAGCGCAAAGGGTTGTTAGACGGTGTTTGTATAACGGGAGGAGAGCCGTTGTTGCAGCCTGATATAGAAGATTTTATAAGAAAAATTAAAGAAACGGGACTTGCCGTTAAACTTGATACAAACGGCTTTTACCCTGAAAAATTAACAAATCTTGTAAACGCAGGACTTGTGGACTATGTTGCGATGGACATAAAAAATTCACCCGACCTATATGCAAAAACCTGCGGATTTAGAGCGGTAGATTTAGCGCCTGTAGAAAAATCGAAGAACTTTTTACTCCAAAATCGCGTGGATTACGAATTTCGCACAACAGTCACAAAAGAGTTGCATACGAAAGAATCGCTTATGGCTGCGGGTGAATGGATAGCGGGGGCAAAACGTTATTTTCTGCAAGGGTTTGTAGATTCGGGAGACCTTATTGGCGAGGGGCTTTCCGCTCCCGATAAGGACTTTATGAAACAAGCACAAGAGCGTTTGTCGCAATTTGTAGAAAAAGTAGAATTGCGTGGAATATAAATACAAGATATAGTATTTGTGCTTGACATAGTACTCATTATATGGTACTATGTTCAAGCACAAATATTTTATTTTAGGGGGAAGAATTATGTATCAGGTTATCAAACGTGACGGAAAGACCGTAGAGTTTGACATTTCCAAAATCGCAAGTGCGATTGAAAAGGCATTTGACGCATGTGAGCGCGAGTATAACAGAGATATTATTGACTTTTTGGCGCTCAAAGTAACCGCAGATTACGAGCCGCAGATTAAGGACGGTAAAATTGCTGTTGAAAAAATTCAGGACAGCGTAGAAACCGTACTCATCAAATCGGGCTATGATGATGTTGCAAAGGCATACATTCTCTACCGTAAACAGAGAGAAAAAATCAGAAACATCAAGAGCACATTCCTCGATTATAAGGATATCGTTAACAGTTATGTTAATATCACAGACTGGCGTGTTAAGGAAAACTCCACCGTCACATACTCGGTTGGCGGACTTATTTTAAGCAACTCGGGCGCCATTACTGCAAACTATTGGTTGTCGGAAATTTATGATGAAGAAATTGCCGAAGCACACAGAAACGGTGATTTGCACCTGCACGACCTTTCAATGTTGACAGGTTATTGCGCCGGTTGGTCATTAAAGCAATTGATCCAAGAAGGTCTTGGCGGTGTTGCGGGTAAGATTACATCTGCACCTGCAAGTCACCTTGCAACGCTTTGCAACCAGATGGTTAACTTCCTTGGCATTATGCAGAACGAGTGGGCGGGTGCACAGGCATTCTCCTCCTTCGATACGTATCTTGCGCCGTTTGTAAAGGTGGACAACCTTTCATACGAGCAGGTTAAAAAATGCATTGAATCGTTTGTTTTCGGCGTTAACACTCCGTCCCGTTGGGGCACACAGGCGCCGTTCTCCAACATTACGCTTGACTGGACCGTTCCTGCCGACCTTGCAGAACTCAACGCTATTGTTGGCGGCAAGGAAATGGATTTCAAGTATAAAGACTGCAAAGCGGAAATGGATATGATAAACAGAGCGTTTATCGAGATTATGATTGAGGGTGACGCCAACGGACGCGGATTCCAATATCCCATTCCGACATATTCTATTACAAGAGATTTTGACTGGTCTGAAACTCAGAACAACAAACTTCTCTTTGAAATGACCGCAAAATACGGCACACCGTATTTCTCCAACTACATCAACAGCGATATGGAGCCTTCGGACGTTCGTTCAATGTGCTGCAGACTGCGCCTCGACCTTCGCGAACTTCGTAAAAAATCGGGCGGCTTCTTCGGTAGCGGTGAAAGCACAGGTTCTGTCGGAGTTGTTACCATCAATATGCCGAGAATAGCATATCTTTCCAAGACACCTGAAGAATTTTATCAGCGTCTTGATCATTTGATGGATATTGCGGCGCGTTCTCTCCATGTAAAGCGTACCGTTATCACAAAGTTGCTTGATGAGGGACTTTATCCTTATACAAAGCGCTACCTCGGCACCTTTGCAAACCATTTCTCAACTATTGGTCTTGTTGGTATGAACGAGGTTGGACTTAACGCGGCTTGGCTCCAAAAAGATATGACACACAAGGAAACACAGGAGTTTTCTAAAGAGGTTCTTAACCACATGCGTGAGCGCCTTTCTGAC
The DNA here is from genome assembly GCA_045601505.1 of Acutalibacteraceae bacterium. GTDB lineage: Bacteria > Bacillota > Clostridia > Oscillospirales > Acutalibacteraceae > SIG589. The sequence continues at coordinate 20,020 of JAZRZS010000043.1, read as the reverse complement.
TATCAAGAGGAGTACGGCGACCTTTACAACCTCGAAGCAACACCTGCAGAATCCACATCTTACCGTCTTGCAAAGCACGACAGAAAGCATTATCCCGACATCAAAACTGCGGGTGACTGCGATGCTACACCCTATTACACCAACTCATCACACCTGCCTGTTGGCTACACAGAGGATGTATTTACCGCACTTGATATGCAGGATGAATTACACACTCTTTACACATCGGGCACTGTTTTCCACGCATTCCTTGGTGAGCGTTTGCCTGACTGGCGCACAACCGCAAACCTTGTTCGCAAGATAGCAGAAAATTACAGACTTCCGTATTATTCAATAAGCCCGACCTATTCCGTATGTAAAAACCACGGTTACATCGCGGGTGAGGAGTTCAAGTGTCCCGACTGCGGCAGCACAACAGAGGTTTATAGCCGTATTACTGGTTACTACCGTCCTGTTCAGAACTGGAATGACGGAAAGAGCCAGGAATACAAAGACCGCAAGGTTTATGATATCGGCAAGTCCAAACTTACAAAGAGCCACGCAGAAACCTGTGCTTGTTGTGAGGAAGAAAAGACCGTAGCGACTGCCGTTACAACCGCACTTCTCTTCACAACTGCAACCTGCCCCAACTGCAAGATTGCCTGTGCGCTTTTAGATAAAGCGGGTGTTAAATATGATAAAATACTTGCAAACGAACAACCCGACCTAGCTAACGAGTATGGCATTAAACAAGCCCCCACGCTCGTAGTAGCAGACGGTGACGGAGTTTTAAAACTCTCGGGTGTTTCGGAAATTAAGAAATATCTCGGACAGTAATTATGTATGATATTATAGTTGTTGGCGGAGGTCCTGCGGGACTGACCGCGGCGCTCTATGCACTGCGCGCAAACAAGTCGGTGCTGATTATTGAAAAGGCTACCTTCGGCGGACAGATTACCTATTCGCCGAGGGTGGAAAACTACCCTGCCGTACCTGATTCGAGCGGAAACGAAATTGCCGAAAAGTTAGTAGAACAGGTGCTCTCGCAAGGTGCAGAAATCGAACTTTCTGCTTGTTTAGAAATCCGTGACGGTGACATTAAAACTGTCGTGACAGAGGACGGCGAGTTTGAGGCTAAAGCAGTAATTATCGCAACGGGCGCCCGTCATCGAATGCTCGGTATAGCGGGTGAAGAAAAATTTGTGGGCGAGGGTATCTCGTTCTGTGCCGTATGTGACGGCGCATTCTATAACGGCAAAGAGGTTGCTGTTGTTGGCGGAGGAAACTCTGCGCTTCAAGAGGCACTGCTTTTGTGTGAAAACGCATCACATGTTACGGTTATACAAAATTTGCCGTACTTAACGGGTGAAAAACGCCTTGCAGACCGTCTGTATGCTAACGAAAAAGCCACCGTTTTGCTTTCTAAAACTGTTAAAGGGTTTGTTGGTGAAGACACGCTTTCGGGTGTAGTAATTGCCGATGCCGAAACGGGCAAAGAGCAGACACTTAAGGTAGACGGACTTTTCGTTGCTATTGGACTTGTTCCTCAGAATGAGCCTTTTTCGAATGTCCTAACCCTAAATGATTACGGCTATGCCGATTCGGGAGAAGACTGTCTTACACAAACTGCAGGGATTTTCGTTGCGGGTGACTGCAGACAAAAGCGTATCCGTCAGGTGACAACCGCCGTAGCAGACGGCGCCGTTGCCGCACTTGCTGCGTGTGACTACATAGATAATATGTAAAATTAAAACCGACCGATTTACATTCGGTCGGTTTTGTGTTAGAATAGGTGCGAGGTGGAATTATGAAGATAGTAATTACCGATGCAGATACTGTTTTTGACAGCAAAATAAAGGCAGATATATTCGAAAAATACGGCGAACTTACGGTTTATCCGCTATCAAGCGAGGATGAACTAATAGACCGAATTAAAGACGCTGATATGGTGCTTTGCAACAAAACACATATCGGGAAACGTGAAATGGATGCCGCAAAAAAGCTCAAATATATCGGTCTTTTCGCAACGGGTTATAATAATATAGATACCGCCTACGCGAAGAATAAGGGCATAACAGTATGTAATGCCCCAGGTTATTCAACCGAGGCGGTGGCACAACACGCCATAGCGCTTATGCTACAGGCTCTAAACCGCGTGGGCGATTATAATAAAATTGTGGCGGAGGGTGACTGGCAAAAAAGCCGCACTTTTTCACTTTTTCCGTTCCCGATTTATGAACTTTGCGGCAAGACTCTCGGCATTGTGGGTTACGGCGCAATAGGACGCCGCGTTGCCGATATTGCCAAAGCGTTCTCGATGACAGTGCTTGTTCACAACCGCAGCCGCGTCTGTGACGAAAGTGTAACACAGGTGTCGTTTGACGAGCTATTACGCAAGAGCGATGTTGTTTCAATGCACTGTCCGCTAAATGACGATTCTCTGAAAATTATGAATGCTGATGCATTTTCTAAAATGAAACAGGGTGCGGTGTTTATAAATACCGCGCGCGGACCGCTTGTTGACGAGGAAGCGTTGCGTGACGCGCTTTTGAGCGGCAAACTGTTAGCCGCGGGTGTAGATGTTCTCTGCACAGAGCCAATGTCTGAAGACTGTGCGCTTTACGGTATCTCTAATTGTTATATAACGCCTCACATTGCCTGGGCGGGACTTGAAACGCGTACACGCCTTATGGGTGTTGTCGAGGACAACATAAAAGCCTTTTTGTCAGGCACACCAAAAAATGTGGTTTCTTAAAAATATAAACGGACAGATGCAAAAACATCTGTCCGTTTGATTGTTTAGTTAAGAGCTTTTTAAGATGTTAGTCGTTGCTTTTAAAAACATCGGCAACTTCGCTGATGGTTACAAAAGCCTTGGGTCAATCAAGTATAACATAACATGTGTTTTAATACTATGCTTTTTTATCAGTGATGGTGATGACAATGTCCTGTGTGTGAATGCGGAGGATGGCAGTGCGGTACGGCACAATGTGTGTCTACAGCTTCGGTTTCAAGTGTGGCGCAGTAGATTTTGTGTTTTTCAAGCACCTCACGCACTGCACGTTTAACTATACAAGGCGGTTCTTGTGTTACAATATGCATCGTTGCAATGTGCGCATCGCCATTCAGACTGAAAATGTGCAGATGGTGAATGTCTAATATGCCGTCTATTGCCAAGAGTTCCGAAAGAAGTGTTTTATGTGATACGCTCTGTGGTGTTTTCAGCAAAAACAAATCCAAAATTTCTTTGCCGTTTTTAAGCGCGGTTAGGAGTATAAACACAGCAATACAAATTGAAACAATGGGGTCTATGAGCGAAAAATCCGTGAATTTCATAAGCAACGCGCCAACAAGAACGACAATCCACCCAAGCACGTCCTCTAGCATATGAAGCGTCACTGCCCGTGCGTTAATGGATTTTTCGCCGTGTGTAAAATACGCGGCAAACAGGTTTATGGCGGCGCCTGTGATGGCAAAAATCAACATGCCGTCATAGTTTATATCTTGCGGGGATATAATCCGGCGCACAGCGCCCACTATAACAAAAACCGAACCTAAAATTAAAACCAGTGTAGTAATAGCTCCGCCAAGCACCGAATACCGCGTATAGCCGTATGTATAGCTGCTGTCGGGAGAGTTTTTTGCTTTATGTTCCAACACAAAAGAAAGACCAATGCTTAAGGCGTCACCAAAATCGTGCACTGCATCCGAAAGTATTGATATGCTGCCCGTTAAAATTCCGCCTACGGCCTCAAACACTGAAAACAAAAGGTTAAGTAAAAATGCAAATAAAATTTTTGTTTCGCTTTTCATAATGTTGCCTCTTTTAATTTTTGAAATAGTATGGTACAATATGTATGTTAAAGAACATATTGTTCGGTATTATTATATTCGCACACCAAAAATTATCAACATATATGTGGGGCGAAATGTTCGTTACCGAACAAAAATTTATAATTGTACGGGGGCATTATGGACAGACGGCAAAGAAAAACCAGAGAAGCAATTTTTTCGGCGTTTATAGAATTGCTTTCAAAAAAGGACGCAAACAAAATCACCGTGGGCGAAATAATAGAACGTGCCGATGTTGGCAGAGCAACCTTTTACGCTCATTTCGAAACTAAAGATTTTTTACAAAACGAGTTGTGCGAAGAACTGTTTTTGCATATTTTTGACTCCGCCGATGGCAACGCCCTTGCGCACACTCACATTTTTGATTGCGATGCTCCCGACTCGGTATTTTTGCATCTGTTTTCGCACATCAAAAAGAACGATAACAATATTTTACAGTTGCTTGCAAGTCAAAATAATGACCTCTTTTTGCAATATTTCAAAAAAGGCGTATGCCGACTTGTCGAAAGTCAGATTCATTTATTCCAAAACGAAAAATCGGCGCAGTTACCGCGCGAGTTTTTTATAAACCATATAAGCACTACTCTTGTGGAAACGGTGCGGTGGTGGATTGAAAACGGAATGACACAAACTCCGCAAGAGATAACCAACTATTTTACCCTCGCAATATGACGAGCTTACAATAAAAAAAGAACTATTAGATTAACAAACCTAATAGTTCTTTTTGTTTTAATAGTCTTGATAAATTAGTCTATATTTGAGAAAACAAGCATAGCGTTTTTGACGTTTTCACGCATACCCGCTTCTGCATCTGCTAAAATATCGTGGAACTGAGTGTACTCTTTACCTGCAACAGCCTCTGCACCTGCTCTTGCCATATATGTATAATAGTTGATTTTTCTAACGCCTCTTTTAATTAATTCCTTGAAATCCTTGTCGCTTATGCCCGAACCGCCGTGCATAACCATAGGAACACCCATAACAGCGTTAATGTTGGTAACTCTTTCAAAATCGAGTTTCGGCTCTTCGGTGTAGGTGCCGTGCGCGGTGCCGAACGCACAAGTAAGTGCGTCAACGCCCGTGGCGGCAGCAAAGGCGGCAGCCTCGTCAGGTTCGGTGTAAACCGACTCGGTCTTTTCTTCTTCCCATTCTCTAGAGCCCATAGAGCCTATTTCAGCCTCAACCGATGCATTGTATTTTTTTGCAAGAGCAACAACGGCTTTTGTGTTTTCGATGTTTTCTTCACCGCTTAATTTGGAGCCGTCATACATAACAGATGTAAAGCCTAAATCCAACGCTCTCTTTATGTAATCCAAATCTTCACCGTGGTCAAGGTGAACACATACGGGCACTTTTGCGTTCTTTGCAAACAATATCATAAGTGCGGCAATTTCGTCCATTTTGCACACGCCTACTTCTTCGTGTACCTGGGCGTGCATAATTACTACAGGAAGATTAACCTCTTCCGCTGCGGAAATAACGGCCTTAAGGCTGGTCATGTTGGGAGTATTGAAAGCTCCCAGAGCAATTTTCTTTTCTTTTGCTATTTCTAATATTTCTTTCAGATTTACAAGCATTGATAACTCTCCTTACAAACTCTTTGTTAAACTATATATTTTTTCATATTTTTCAAACAACTTTGCATATACGGCACTGTTTTCGGCGTTTGGCTTGAAAACCTTGCGCACAGGTGCCATTTTTGATACAGGTGAAGACAGGTCTTTATAAACGTTACAAGCAACGCCCGTAACGGCAGATGTTCCTGCCGCACCAACCTCTTTGCAGTTAAGCGCAGTAATGTCTGTGTTCAGAATATCCGCCTTTATCTGAAGCCACAAATCAGATGTTGCGCCACCGCCTGTTGCTCTTATTTCACAAATTTCGCCTGTCATCGGCTTCATTGTGTTGAAGTTAAGCTTCATTTCATATGAAGTACCTTCCATAAGAGCTTTGTATATGTCATATTTAGTTGTTTCCAGTGTTATGCCGATAAAGGCCGCTTTGGAGTCGCTGTCCATATAAGGAGTTGCCGCTCCCGAAAAATGAGGAAGTATAAGTATTTGTGTTGCCTTGTCACTTACCTTTTTATCCAGCTCGGCATATACGTTCAAATTGTTTTCCTGAGACTCTTTATGCTCGAGCTCGGCAAAGTTGTCCCTAAACCATTTTAATGTGCTGCCGCCGCAGTAAGACAGTGCATAACAAGCATACAAGCCATCAATAAAGGGAACAACGGAATAACCGTTCTCATAAAATTTTAGGTCATTGGGCTTTTCTTTAAGAATTACCGGAATGCACTCTACGGTTCCTGTTCCGTCCATGGCTTTGTCACAGTCGAAAACCCCTGCCCCTATCATAGCGGCAACCTGGTCGTGACATCCGTTGACAATTGAAATGTCATAATCAATACCCAATTCGCGTTTTAGCTCAGCTTTTAGCGGGCCGGCAATGCTGCCCATCTGGACAGGTTTGGACATGAGCGACACATCAATATCCAAGCCTTCAAAAACATTGTTCATCCAGCATCTTTTTTCGATATCAAAAGCACCTGTACGCGCCGCAAGTGAATAATCAATCTGGGCAACGCCAGTTAAGGTGTATACGATAAAATCTTGTCCCAAAAGGATTCTTTTGCATTTGGCAAAGGCAGAAGGGTTATTATTTTTAAGCCAAAGTATTTTTGAAATGCTATACATTGGGTGAGGCTTGGCGCCTGTAGTTAACGTCAAATATTCCTCGCCGAAAAGTTTGCACAGTTGTTCACACTCGTCCGCGCCTCGCGGGTCGGTATACAACATAGACGGTGCTAAAACGCTATCGTTTTCGTCAAGCATTGCAAATGTTTCGCCGAAACTTGTAACGCCTAAGGCATCCACCTTATAATCGTCTACTGTTTTTTTAAGTATTGATAAAACGCTAGCTTTAATAACGTTAAAGTCAATTTCGTGGCAACCGTTTTCGTGAACGACATCATATTCTTCGTAATATGTGCTTAATAATTCAGCGTTCTCGTTATAAAGTACAATTTTGCACCCGGTTGTGCCTAAATCTAATCCGCCAACAATCATTATCTGACACTTCCTCTATGTATTTTTTTTATCTTATCAAAAGAAGCCTAACTGTTAAAGATAAAATCGTTCAAAATATGATAAATTTGTTCAAAACAGTATCTAATATAATTATATATTTTATAATAATAGGCTTATTTAGAACGGTTTTGTTTTCGGTAATCGGTTGCCGAAACCCCAACGAATTGTCTAAACACGCGTGAAAAATGGCCGTAGTCCGAAAACCCCACTTTATATGCAATTGCGCTGACAGGTTCGTCCGTTTCATCAAGCAATCTACGCGCATAATTGATTCTTTGTTTGCGTATATACAAAGCCAGACTACACCCTAAATATTTCTTTGAAATACTGTACATACGAGTGCGGCGGATATGAAATTCCGCACAGACATCTTCTATGCTTATTTCCCTCTCAATGTTGTCTTCAATAAACCTATCCATATGCCGTATAAATTCCGAGCGCTGAGGAACAACCCATTGGTTTGAGAGCATATAAGTTGTAATGGCTTGTAATACGGTGACACAAGCGTTGAGTTGGGCGGCTGTTTTTACAGGAATGTTATGTATTGCTTTGCCTATTCCAACAAATTTTTCTTCATCAAACTGAGCCGTCAAAAGCTTTTTGGTTTTTCCCAAGTTGTCGCCGTCTACCAACACTTGTCCAAACATTACATATCCTAAGATGCCGTTGTTGTCATATATGGGCGTAACCGCCTCAAACAACCCCAGATGACAAAAATATTCCGATGTTTTACCAGATTTCGAGCATATATCAATGTTTTTTCGGTCGCAGTCCAAACATCTATCCGCCCAATATTTATCGTTTGAAATAATATTGCAAAAGGTGTTTTTGGTAGAGGGATATTCCAAAAGCACTTCCCTGTCTTTGTTAAAAAGAACGATTTTTATGTTTGTCAAAGTATAAAAATCCCGAAAGACTTTGTAAAGGTTCGTTGCGTTGATATTCATCATAATTATCACCTGATTAAAGTATAGCAAACGGAGAAACCTAAGTCAATTACAGGAGGGTGTTTTTATGTATTTTTTATTTGAAACTGAACATTTATTACATATATCGCACAAATAAACCTTTACTAATTTTGATTTTTATAATATAATTGCTGTAGAAGGTAAAATGGTCGGGAGATGATATGCATGAATATTGCCGATAAAAGCAATAGAAAAGAAGTTCGTAAGTATATCGGAAATGACTATCAAGTAGGCGGAACGCGTCACTACCAACTTACCGGAGGAAGTTCTGATGGCTGTCGCTGTATTGATGTGCGCACAGGCAGCGGATTTGAATATACGGTCGTCTGTGACCGAGGTCTTGATATATCACTTGCGTCTTATAAGGGAATTAATCTTGCATATCTAACAGAGAACATGGAAACCAACCCCGCTTTTTACGATTCGCGGGATATAGAATGGTTAAGGACCTTTTCGGCGGGTTTGCTTACAACCTGCGGCCCCACCAACATAAGCTCTCCCTGTGAAGATGACGGTGAAAAATTAGGTCAGCATGGAAGATGGTCGGCTTTTTCTGCAAAACAAGTGTGCGACCTTAGCGATTTTGAAAGTGGTAAAATTGAAATTTCGGGCACGATGCGTGAGTCGTTTCCGTTTGGCCACAAGCTCAAAATCAACAGAAAGATTACATCGGAAATCGGTAAATCTTCTGTAACGGTTGAGGACAGCATAGTAAACGAGGGTGGAAGACCTGCTCCGCTTAATCTTCTGTATCATATAAACTTCGGCTACCCGCTTTTAAGCGAAAAAACAGCAATACATGTTCCGTCACAAAATTGTTGCGGTTATGATGATTATACACAGGCGCGAATGGACGAACAAAACATATTTAATTCTCCAAACGCAGAAAATTTGGAAAAAAATTACCTACATACTTTTGATTCCAAAAGCAAACAGGCAACGGTTTGGGTTCATAATGCGGATATTGCGGACGGACTGGCTGTATATATTAAATTCGACCCCCAACAATTGCCCTACTTAACTCAGTGGAAGCTTGAAGACGTAAAAGATTATGTGTTGGCTCTTGAACCTGCAAATGTTCCGTGTGAGCCGCGCGATGTTTTGCGAGAAAGAGGTATTCTCCCGTTTTTAGCGCCCGGACAAAAAATTGATTTTAAAGTAGAAATCGGCGTTATAGCGGGTAATGAGAACATCAAAAACTTTTGTGAACAACAGGGTTATCCTGTAAAAAAATAAGGAGTGATTTATTATGATTAAATCAAAGGCAGCATTCGTAGTATACGGTGTTCATAAGGACGGCCTTAAGGACCCGGATGGAAATTTGTTCATTGATGAACAAATTATTGCTAATGCAAAAAAGGCTTTAGTCAACGAGGGTGTTGAACTAAAGGAAGAGTCGTTGATAGTTGCAACAAAGAAAGAAGCAGCAGATGTAATTCTTCCGTTAGCAAAAGATGACAGCATAGACACTTTGGTATTATTCACAGGCACATGGGTATGGTCAGCACATATGGTAGGTGCTATTCGTGAATTCGCAAAAACAGGAAAAGGCATTGTTATCTGGACACATGACGGTTCTCAGGGTTGGAGACCGGTTGGCGGTCTTGTTCTTAGTGCGGGTCTTAATGAAGTTGGCATTAAGCACAAGTTTGTTTACGGCGGCGTAAGTGATATCACTAACGTAAAGCGCGTAGCTAACTACTGCAAAGCTTCTGCTCTTAAGAAGAGTATGGAACTTACCACTCTTCGCACTTTCGGCGGACGCGGAATGGGCCAGACCTGCGGTGTTGCAGATCCTTCACAGTGGATGCGTACATTCGGTATTGATATCGATACACGCGATACATACGAGCTTGTTGAAACTGCAAAAAATATTCCTCAGTCCAAGGTTGACGAAATGTGCGACTGGATCGACAGCAACTTCAACACTCCTGTTGAAAGAGTTGACGGAAACCTCCGTTCTATCCGTCTTTACCTGGCACTTAAAGAGCTTAAAGAGCGTGACGGATTTGACTATTACACTATTCAGTCATTCCCCGGCATGGGCGACTATTATGCAGCAACCTGTTTTGCACAGAGCATGATGCTTAACGATGGTGTTCCGACTGCAACACTGTCTGACTTTAATACATGCCTTACCTCGATTATGATTATGGGACTTAGTAACGACCCGATTTATTACGGCGACTTGCAGCATGTTGATAAGGCTAAAAACGAAATCAAAATCATCGGTGACGGCGCAGTTCCTCCCTGTCTTGCTAACGAAGCGGGCGTAAGCCTTGCTGGACACGGAATCCCCACAGAAGGCGAAGCCGGCGGTCTTTCTATCGACCTCGTTTGCAAAAGCGGTAAGGGCGTTCTCGCTCGTATCAGCCGCGTAAACGGAGAGTTCAAAATTGTTGTCGTTCGTTGTGAGGTTGTACAACCTGATGCAAGCGAACTTGAAGCAAGACGTCACGAGTGCGGAATTCCGTTCTGGCCTCACGCATTCGTAAATGTTGAAGGCGATGCAGGAAAGCTTGTTGAAAACTGGAACAACGAATACGGTTGCCTCGGCTACGGCGAAGATCTGTATGACCAGATTATCGATTTCGGTAATCTTATGGGCATAGAAGTTCTTGCTTTCTAATAGAAACATAAGCAAAATAAACCCGACCTTGTATTATACAAGGTCGGGTTTTGTTATGTATAATTTATATTTCTTCTTCCTCTTCTTTTTCGGGAAGAACTTCTACTTGCAAACGCTCAATACGGCGGTTGTCGGTTTCGAGAACGGTAAAAGAAAGGTTCTCATACTCTACATTGTCGCCGGGTTCTGCAAAACGCCCCAACTGCTCAACAACAAATCCGCCTACTGTAGAGTTGTCGTCATCAAAATCGCGGTCGTCAAACTCTACTTCGTCAAAGAAGTCTTCAATTCGCATATCGCCGTCAATTTCAAGTTTTCCGTCAGACAGTTCAACAACCTCAGGTTCAATTTCATCATTCTCGTCCCAGATGTCGCCAACAAGTTGTTCCATTACATCTTCCATTGTTAAAATGCCCATTACGCCGCCATATTCGTCAGTGACGATTACCATATGGTTACGCTCTGTGCGCATGGTTGTGAGAACATCATCCAGAGGCATAGTTTTATATACGAAAACGGGTTTCATCAAAGACGACATAATATCTGCATCGGGGTTTTGTGTCAGGTCGCGCATTACTAAGTTAACATGCAAAATACCGATGATGTTATCGATGGTATCTTTATAAACGGGAATGCGCGTGTAGGAAGATTCCAAAATCTTCTCTAAAATTTCTGCCCGTTCACTATCCGCATCAACCGCAAGCATATCTACACGCGGTGTAATAATTTCATACGCCTGTACATCGCCAAAATCAAAGGCACTTTGTAAAAGGTCGCATTTTTCCTCGTCAATAACACCCTCGTCTTCAACGGTGTCCAAAATGGTCTCCAGTTCCTCCTCACTGATGGGGGCGGAATCTACCGAGTTTTTCCAAAGATGCGAAAGAATTTTAATTAACCCGTCTACTACAATAACGATAGGCTTTGTGATAATCATTAAAACATACAAAGGAATAGCGAAGAGGGTAGAAAAGGTTTCTGGCATTGTTTTTACAATAACTTTTGGCACAATCTCGCCGCAGATTAGAACGATTACCGTCATTACAATGGTGGCAATCCAGGCGTTTGAAGAGCCCAAAAGTCCGATAACAACAACCGTTGCAACCGATTCCGATGCGATGTTAACTAAGTTGTTGCCAATTAAAATTGTCGCTAAAGCGCTTTCGTAATTATTGTAAATTTTGTATGCAAGTTTACTTGCCGCAGTGCCTTTTTCTTCGGCTGCGCGTTTTAACCGAATATCGTTAGAAGAGGCGAACGCGATTTCTGAAGATGAGAAAAATGCTGAAAAGATTAAGCAAATGACAATAATTATAATGTTAAGCATTGACAACGCCTCTCTCTTCTTCATCGTAAATCTCGCCGACCAGTTCCTCTAAGATATCCTCAACTGTGATAATTCCCAGAGTTTTACCTGCGGATTGCACAAAGGCGATGTGGGTGCGATTTGCAGAAAGGGTGCTCAACAAATCGTCCACAGGTGTGGAAGCGGTAATCATTGTGGGAGTGCGCATAATTTGCCGAACTGTGAATTTTTCTTTTTTATAGTGACACTTAAGAAAAGTTCGGATACTCAATGTTCCAACAACCTTGCCCTCGTTGTTTACAACTGGTAAACGCGAGTGTGTTGTGTCGCGAATCAGTTCCAAAACCTTTTCGTTGCTGTCGTTTTCGTTAATATACCGAACCTTTTTCCAGGGCGTCATAACAGCCCTTGCTGTTCGTTCGGAAAATTCAATAGCGTTTTGAACCAACACTTCGGTCTCTTCGTCAACATTATTTTCTTCAACGAATGTTTCGATAATGTCGTAAAGTTCGTCCTCAGTAACGGTTGGGGTGGCCTCTGCCTTTTTCTTGAATGGACGACTTGCCCATTCGCTGATGGTAGAGAAGAAGATACTGATCGGCGTCAAAACCTTCATTAAAAAGACTAAAGAACCCGAAACACCGAGTGCAAATTTTTCGTTACAAGCCTTTCCAAATGCTTTGGGAATCATTTCGCTAAGCAAGAAAACCACCACTGTTGAAATAATAGTGGAAAGCGTAACTGCATAATCCGGCATCGATTCAATGCTATCAAATAATGTGTAAGTAAAAACGGTGGAAAGAGTAGCAATACCGGCGTGTGTAACATTTGTACCGATGAGTAAGGTTGTAAGCGCTTTATCAAAGTTGTCTAAAATATAAAGCACCCGTTTTGCACGCTTGTCGCCATCTTCCGCCCGATTGGTTAATCGGATTCGATTAACAGATGCCAAGGCAATTTCCGCCCCGGCAAAGTAAGCCGCCAATAATAAAAGAATAAAAATTGCAATTAAATAACCCGCAGGACTGTCATCCACGAACAAACCATCTCCTTAATATTTGGTATCTTGATTATTCTAACATAAAGCATTCTAAAATACAATGGTTATTTACATATTAATGGAAAAAACACAAGAGTTTATTCATAAAAAACGGCAGACCGCAGTTTTTGCGGTCTGCCGAAAGATGCGTATTAATTATTCCCACTCGATAGTGCCGATGGGCTTGGGTGTGAGGTCGTAGAGGACGCGGTTGATGCCCTCAACTTCATGGGTGATTCGGTCTGTAATGTGGTGCAAAAGTGCATACGGGATTTCTTCGATAGTTGCGCTCATAGCATCTTCGGTGTTGACGGCACGAATGATAGCCGGCCATCCCTCATAACGTTTGCCATCGCGTACACCGACACTCTTCATATCGGGCACCGCAATAAAATACTGCCAGACCTTACCTGCAAGACCGTTCTTTTCAAATTCTTCGCGCAAAATTGCGTCTGCCTCACGCAGAGCCTCTAATCTGTCACGGGTGATTGCGCCAAGACAGCGAACACCAAGACCGGGACCGGGGAACGGCTGACGGTAAACCATATTAGCGGGAAGACCTAGTGCGTCACCGATAACGCGCACCTCGTCCTTGTAAAGCAGTTTTACAGGCTCAACAAGTTCAAACTGCATACCTTCGGGCAGACCGCCAACATTGTGGTGTGCCTTTACGCCGTCACTTTCCAAAATGTCGGGGTAAATTGTGCCTTGTGCGAGGAACGAAATGCCTTCAAGTTTGCTTGCTTCCTCATCAAAAACTTTAATAAATTCACCGCCGATAATTTTGCGTTTCTGTTCGGGCGCTTCTACACCGCGAAGAAGATCAAGAAAACGATCGGTGGCATCAATATAAATAAGGTTTGCGTCAAGTTCTTTGCCGAAAACTTCAATAACCTGTTCGCTTTCGCCTTTGCGCATAAGTCCGTGGTTTACGTGCACACAGACAAGTTGTTTTCCGATTGCTTTAATAAGCAATGCTGCAACGACAGAGGAATCAACCCCGCCCGAAAGCGCAAGTAGAACCTTTTTGTCGGCAACCTGTGCCCTGATTTGTGAAATTTGTTCTTCAATAAACTCATCTGCAAGTGCTTTTGTTGTGATGCGTGTCATATTTTCCGGTCTTTTATTGCTCATAAACATTTCTCCCAAAAAGTTTTATACAAAATAGTATAACACAGAAATGCCGTTCTTGCAATATTTGTCGGGGAGATTTTTTGGAAAAATTTTAATATAAAAATGTTCACTTTTTCTTAACAGTGTGTTATAATGTATCTGTATAATTATATTAAAAAGGCGGTGGGACTGTTGACACGAATTAAAAAAGCTTTGACGCTTTTGCTTGTGGCGGCGTTTATGGTTGTGCTTTCAGGATGTAAGCTTTTTTCGGTGCAGGAAGATTTATTAAGTCCGCCGCGTCCACAGGGCGAACTTTTTGAGATCGAAAAGGCGCTCCGTTCACTGTCTTCGGGCAAAATTACATTAAAATATCCAACGGCGGGCGAATATCGTTCTGCTATTATACAGTACGATATTACATCAAGCGGCGTAAAGGATGCGGTTGCTTTCTACAGCACCGAATCGGAAAACATTTCGCTTATGCACATTGCGGTCATAACCAAGCGTGACGGCGAATGGGTAGCTGTACGGGATGCTTCTGTTTTAGCTTCGGGCGTTGAACGGGTGGAATTTGACGACCTTGACGGTGATGGCAAGAGCGAGATAATTGTCGGCTGGAGTGTTTTCGGAACGGTTGACAAGGAAATCGGTATATACGGATTTGACGGCGCAACGCTTTCCCCCTATGCCCATGAGAAATACACCCAGTTTTTGCGCACCGACCTTAACACCGACCAGAAAAAAGAACTCTTCCTTATATATAACAATACAGCAGATAAGACCGCGACCGCACGACTGCTTAAATTGGAAAACAAAGTGGTTACAGAAATTTCAGCAGCCGCGAGTGACGGTGCGGTTTCGGGTTATTTACAGGTAACGGCGAGCAAATTGCTCAACGGAAAACCTGCAGTTTTTGTGGACGCGCAAAAGGGCGTCAGCACCATAACCGAGGTGTTTTATCTTGAAAATGACCAACTTGTGAACCCTTTTTACGACCGTGAAAGCAAGGCGACCACCGCGACCGAACGCAAAAATAATGTGGCATCAAGGGATATAAACGGTGACGGCTCCCTGGATGTTCCGATGTTACAGCTTATGCCGGGATATGAAAATGCGGCAGAGGCTGACCGCGTATATGTCACAAAATGGTGTGGCTTTGACGGTGCGCGACTTGCGGTCACGCTTTCGGCGGTTATGAATTATACGGACGGGTACTATTTTACATACCCAAAGACCTACGAGGGTAAAATCTCGGTTGACCGTATTTTGTCTTCGCGCACAAGGGTTGTAAATTTTGTTGAGGACGCAGAAGCGAACGAAAAGCACGAGCTTTTCCGAATAAAAACAGTCAGCCTTAACAGTTGGGAAACCACCGAAAACCAAGGTTGGCAAAAACTTTTAGAGGACAACACAACGGTGTATGCCGTGCGAATAAGCGAGTTTGCAAAGCAAAACGGCATTACACTCCAAGCAATACAAAACGAATTCAAACTTATTGGATAGGGGCGAAAAAAATGAAAAGGATTTTGATAGTAGAAGACGAGGCGGCTATCCGAGGATTTGAGGCAATTAATTTAGGCCGCGCGGGATACCAGACCGTTGAGGCGGGTTCTGCCGAGGAAGCCATTGAGATTTTTGAAAATGACGGACCGTTTGACATTGCGTTGCTTGATATTTCGTTGCCTGGAATGGACGGATTCGATTTGTGCAAACATCTGCGCGGACGTTCGGGCACACTTGGCATAATAATGCTGACGGCGCGTACACAGGAAATGGATAAAATCAGCGGTCTTATGCTTGGCGCGGACGATTATATTACCAAACCTTTCAGTCCAAGCGAACTTTTGGCGCGTGTTGACTCACTTTATCGCCGCGTTGAGTTGCAGACAGGCAAAACACAGGCGCAGTCGACAGACGAGATAAAACTTGGCGATTTTGCGCTCAATATTCGCAGAAGAACTCTGCAAAAGGGCGAGAAGAACATTGAACTCACACAGGTTGAGTTTCAGATTATTGAATATTTTTTCACAAATCCCGATACAGCGCTTTCACGAAGTGATATTCTGCTTAAGGTATGGGGAGAGGCGTATTACGGCGAAGAAAAGATAGTAGATGTTAATATCCGCCGTCTGCGCATGAAGATAGAGGATGACCCCTCTGCTCCGAAAAATCTTGTTACTGTCTGGGGCATGGGATATAAGTGGAACACAGCCAACTAAAGTGTTAAAAATTTCGAAACGGAGGTGTAGTAATGGAGCTTGAAATCAAGGTTTCTAAAAAAAGCATTGCAAAACAATGGTTTCTTAATGTTTTTCTTGTAATGGCGGCGGTTGTTTCGGTGCTTTTGATTCTTGTTTGTATTGTAATACAAACGCGTTACTACAACTCGGTTTACGAAGCGGCTTCGGGCTATTGCAAGGGCCTGTCGTTACTAGCAACGAGTGATGCGGCATCCTACCCTGCGGTTGCAAAACAGTATGTTGAACAGTTTGAACACAAAGACAAAATAGAGATACAGATTATTGACCGCGAGGGAAACGTCATTATCACATCAAACGGATTTTCGCCCGTGAGTGAGCAAATGCCCGATTACGAACAGGCGCTTTTGTCGGGAACGGCGCGGAGCTTTCGCGGTAAAAACGCGGGTGGAGAATGGATTATGGCGGAAACCACAATCCTTACCGACTTCGGCGAGGGGTCTAACGGCGCGGTGCGATGGGTTGTATCACTTGAACAAGCTAATCGCAGAATATTCCTTGTGTGTGCTATCTGCGTTATTGTCGGCATAGGATTTTTACTGCTTTCGTGGCTTTCTGGCGGATATTTTATCCGTTCTATTGTCCGTCCTGTGCAGGAGCTTTCCAAAATGGCGCGAAAGATTGCGATGGGTGATTTCGATTCGCGTATTGAAATTGAAAGCGGCACCGAAATTGGCGAACTTTGCGATTCTATCAATTATATGGCGAGTGAGCTAAAGGCTGCTGAGCAGATGAAGAACGAGTTTATTTCCTCTGTTTCGCACGAATTGCGCACCCCTCTTACCGCCATACGCGGTTGGGGCGAAACGGCAAAAATGTCGGTTGGCACCGATGACGAAATCGTTGTAAAGGGACTCGATGTTGTGTTGGCCGAGGGTGAAAGACTGTCGGGACTAGTTGAAGAACTGCTTGATTTTTCACGCATACAGTCGGGCAGACTGTCGATTGAAACCGTACCAATAAGCGTACGAGATGTGTTATCGGATGCTGTTGATATGTATTTTGAACTTGCAAAGCAGCAGGAAATTGAACTGACATATCTTTCGCTTCCTAAAGAACTTTTTGTTATGGGTGACCGCGACAGATTAAAACAGGTATATATAAATGTAATAGATAACGCCATAAAATACACCGAAAAGGGCGGACACGTTATTGTTTCGCAGTACGAGGAAGAGGGCGTTGTTGTAACAAAAATTAACGATACAGGAATGGGAATACCCGCACAGGACCTTGACAGAGTCAAAGAAAAATTCTTTAAATCCAACAAAAAGGTGCGCGGTTCGGGCATTGGTCTTGCCGTAGCGGATGAGATTGTTAAACAGCACAACGGTCTTCTGTTTGTGGAAAGCAAAGAGGGCGTTGGCACCACCGTTACTGTGGCTCTTCCCATAAAAGAAATTGAACCAGAAATAAAAGAAGAAATCATCCCGCCTGTTAGCGAACAGGAAAAATTAGTTCCCGCACAAGAGGAGAAAAGTGATGAGCAAGTGTAAATATGTATCAATTGGCGGACAGGCGCTCATTGAAGGCATTTTGATGAAAAGCCCCGAAAAAACGGCAATTGCCGTCCGCACTAAAGACGGCGACATAGATGTGTCTTTCGTGGAGGAAAAACATCTGCGCGACAAATATAAATTTTTCGGCGTACCTGTTGTGCGCGGTGTTGTAAATTTTATAGAAACAATGATAACCGGTTACAAGGCGCTGATGTTTTCGGCAGAAAAATCAGGCTTTACCGAGATAGAAGAGGATAACGGCAAAGAAACCACAAAACTTTCAGAAAAGGTTATGAACATCATAATGGCAGCAGCGGGAGTTTTGGGTATAGGCCTTGCAGTTGTGTTGTTTATGCTTCTGCCGCGACTTGCGGTTGATGGGCTTAGATTCCTTTTCAAAACAGATTTTAGTCCCGTTGTCCGTTCGGGAATAGAACAAGCTATTAAACTTTTTGTTTTTGTTATATATGTTTGGGCAGTTTCGTTTATGAAGGATATTCGCCGTGTATTTATGTACCACGGAGCAGAACATAAAACCATTTTCTGTTTTGAAAACGGGTTGCCTCTAACTGTCGAAAACATTAGAAAACAAAAGCGGTTGCATCCGCGTTGCGGCACATCTTTTATGATATTGATGATACTTATAAGCGTTGTGTTTTCCACAATTGTGCAAATTGTTTTTCCCAGCGTTTATAATCTTGCATGGGCTTGGGTGGTTATAAAAATATTGCTGGTTCCGCTTTGTTGTGGCGCAGGATATGAGGTGCTTAAATACTGCGGCAAACACGATAATGTGTTTACTAAAATCGTCTCTGCCCCAGGGAAATGGTTGCAAAAAATCACAACGGGAGAGCCTGATGACGATATGATAGAGGTTGCTGCCGCCGCTTTTATGGCGGTGCTTCCGAAAAAAGAGGAAGAAGAGTAAAAATGGTTGCGCTGAATGTGCAAAAGTGTGCACAGAAAAAATTAGCCGAGGCGGGAATAGAGTCGTCACTTTTTGAGGCGCGTCAGATAGCGGCATTCCTTGGGAACACAAGCGAAGAGGAATTGAACGCTTTACTCCAAAGACGCATAGCGGGAGAACCTTTACAGTACATTCTCGGCGAATGGGAGTTTTATGATTTGCCGTTTTTTGTAGGTGAGGGTGTGCTTATTCCCCGTCCCGACACCGAAACATTGGCAGAATTTGCTATAGATAGAGCGGGGACTGAGGAAACTACCTGTATGGACTTATGTTCGGGTAGCGGATGCCTTGCTATAACGGTGGACAAGCATTGTCCCAATGCAACCGTTTATGCTATGGAAAAGTCGGACGAGGCTTACCGTTATCTTGAAAAGAATATAGAGCGCAATTTGTCTTCGGTACGCGCTATAAAAGGTGATGTGTTGGAAGACGATTTCGGCGAGTATGATTTAATTATAAGCAACCCCCCGTATATTAAAACCGCCGACCTCGACACCCTGCAAAAAGAGGTAAAGAGAGAACCGCAAATGGCGCTTGACGGCGGCGAAGACGGTCTTATGTTTTATAGAAAAATTGCAGAAAAATGGGTGCCGCACCTTAAAAGCGGCGGAACTCTAGCGGTGGAAATCGGCATAGGACAAGGCAACGATGTCAAAAAGATTTTCGAAAAATCAGGACTTAAAAATATCGGGAGCAGAAACGACCTTTCAGGCGTTGAGAGGGTGATTTTTGGGACTCTCGATTAGATATAATATTACCGTAATAAAATATGTAAGGAGAATTTGTTATGGCAGACGATAAAACCAAAGCATTAGAAACTGCGCTTTCGCAAATTGAAAAACAGTTTGGAAAGGGCGCAGTAATGCGTCTTGGCGAGAATATGGGAATGGAGGTTGCCCACGTTTCAACAGGCTCGACATCGCTTGATATGGCGCTTGGAATCGGCGGCTTCCCGAAGGGCAGAATTGTGGAAATTTACGGTCCTGAATCTTCGGGTAAAACCACTCTCGCGCTGCACGCTATTGCCGAAACACAAAAGGCGGGTGGCACAGCCGCGTTTATTGACGTGGAACACGCACTTGACCCTGTTTATTCCAAAAATCTCGGTGTAGATATAGATTCTCTGCTTGTATCCCAACCCGACACAGGTGAACAGGCGCTAGAAATTACCGAGGCGCTTGTGCGCTCGGGCGCTATTGATATGGTTGTAATCGACTCGGTTGCAGCACTCGTTCCCCGTGCAGAAATCGAGGGCGAAATGGGAGATTCGCATGTAGGACTTCACGCAAGACTTATGTCACAGGCGCTCAGAAAGCTCGCA
>JAZRZS010000042.1:0-11248 GCA_045601505.1 Acutalibacteraceae bacterium | reverse complement strand
CAAAGACGCATTTGAAGAAGAATAAGAAAAAACGGGACCGAGAGGTCCCGTTTTTTTAGGTAATAAGTAATAGTGAATAAGTAATGTGTCGGCAAAGCCGACAGTTATAGCCGACAGTTATAAATGTGCCAACGGCAGACCTAACCTCTTCACTTTTAATTCTTACCTACTACTTAAAAAAGGGACGCACGGCGTCCCTTTTTTGTTGACCTAACGGAGAATAAAATATATAATGTAATTGTGTTAATAATATAAAAGGCGGTGAATGAGTTGATAAGACCGGCTACGCTTTATGACCTGCCGAAAATTATGCCCATATACGAACGCGCGAGGGAATATATGGCGCAAAACGGTAATAAAAACCAATGGACAGACGGATACCCACAGGAAAGTGTTTTGCGTGAGGATATAAATAAAAATCGGCTTTTCGTTTTAGAAAACGGTGAATATATTGATGCTGTTTTTGTGTTTTTTATAGGTGAAGACCCCACATATTTATATATCAAGGGCGCATGGAAAAATAACGAAGAGTACGGCGTAATTCATCGCATTGCAAGTAGCGGACGGGTAAAGGGCGTTTTTGGGACCTGTCTTGATTTTTGTAAAAAGCAAATACCACATATCCGCATTGATACTCATAACGACAATATTATAATGCAACACACCCTTGAAAAATACGGCTTTGAGAAGTGTGGTATAATATACCTTGAAAACGGCGCCGAAAGACTGGCGTATGAACTTATATAAAGAGAGGTACAGTATGAAACTCAATTACAAACGCACCGTCCTTATAGGTTTTGCATTTATGTCAATTCTGGCGTTTTGGCAGTTTTATGACCAGGTAATACCCTATGTGCTTGAAAATGTGTTCAGCCTTAACACATTTTCGGCAAACGCAATAATGTCCATAGATAATGTTCTTGCAATATTTATGTTACCGCTTTTTGGCGCAATTTCAGACAAAACCCGTACGCGCCTTGGCAAACGCACACCGTATATACTTTTTGGCACTCTTGCGGCTGTAACACTGCTTATTGTGTTAGGTATTTTTGAGGAAGCAAGAAGTTTTTGGGGTTTTATAATAACTTTAATGCTTTTGCTTGTAGTAATGGCAACCTATAGAACTCCTGCCGTTGCATATATGCCCGATGTAACCGAAAAACCGCTTCGTAGCAAAGCAAACGCCATAATAAATCTTGTGGGATATATAGGCGGAATTTTCTCGACTGTTTTAATGATGTTTCTACTCAAAAGCGATAAAAACGCGGCGGGTGAATCGGTCTATTCGGATGAGCAGTCGTTCTTACCTGTCTTTATTATCGTGGCACTATTTATGCTCGTATCGGTGCTCATTCTCGTATTTTCAATAAATGAAAATAAACTCTTAGCCAGTGTAGATATTAAAGATGATGAAGAAGTAATAGAGAAAGAGACGGGCAAAATGCCGCGCCCTGTTCTTATAAGCCTTGTGCTTATTTTGGCTTCGGTGTTTTTGTGGTTTATGGCATATAACGCTGTAACAACCGCGTTTTCGCGTTATTGCGTTAATGTTTGGGGCACCGACCTAGGAACATCGTCAAGTTATCTTTTGGTGGCAACAATATCGGCAATAATTGCATTTGTGCCGCTTGGTTTTCTGTCGGGCAAACTTGGCAGAAAAGCCACTGTGCTTTTAGGAATTGTGCTTATGACGGCGTGTTATTTAATCGCAGTATTCATTAAACATCAAACACCTGTAATGTATGCAATATTCGGTCTAGTGGGCATAGGTTGGGCAGCAATAAATGTTAACTCTTTCCCAATGGTAGTAGAGATGTGCCGCGGCTCAGATGTTGGAAAATATACGGGTCTTTATTATACCTTTTCAATGGCGGCACAAATCACAACGCCATTGCTTTCGGGACTGCTTATTGATAATCTCGGTCTTGGATATTCTGTTTTGTTCCCATATGCTGTGCTGTTTTCTACGCTTTCATTTATCACTATGAGCTTTGTTAAACATGGCGACAGTAAACCCGCAAAACGCAAATCGGTATTAGAAAACTTTGATGTAGAGGATTAGTTTATGCTTGTGCTGTTAATTGTAATATTGCTGGTTTTAGCATTTTTATTGTTTTTAATAGCCCCAACATTTCGCCGTCATCCTGACCGCGCGGTTTTATCAGGGCTTCGGGTTGCACATCGCGGACTTCACGACCTGTCAGAAAACACGCCCGAAAACTCTATTGCTTCATTTTTAGAGGCGGCTGCTCATGGATATGCTATTGAAAATGATATACACATTATTGCCGATGGAAATGTGGTGGTCTTCCACGATTATAATCTAAAGCGTATGTGCGGTGTCGATGTTGATATTGAAAAATGCACTTTAGAAGAACTAAAAAGATACACCCTCAAGGGTTCGGATGAAAAAATTCCAACCCTCAAAGAGTGTTTATCAGTGATAGACGGCAGAGTGCCACTGCTTATAGAATTTAAAACCCAAAGTTTAAGTAAATATAAAGCACTGTGTGAAGCGACAAACGAAATATTAAAGGACTATAAGGGTAAATATTTTGTACAGTCATTTTTTCCGCCTGTGCTTCATTGGTACCGCAAAAACAGGCGAGATATTCTTCGCGGTCAACTTGCAATCTGGGGCGAAAAAGGAATGTGTAAGCGCCTTTTGGGACTGTTACTGTTCAATTTTATGTCCCGTCCCGATTTCGTTTCATACGATGTCAGGTACTTGAATAATATAATGTTCAAATTAGTAAAACTTCTTGGCGCCTTGCCTGTCGGTTGGACAATAAGAAGTGAAGAAGAATTTAAAAAGGCAAAAAAATCATTTAAAGCATACATATTTGAAAACTTTTTAGCAAAATAAAAATTTCGCCGCACTAAAAAGTGCGGCAGTTTTTATATGTTTTTTCTCTTAACGGTCGTAATAGAAGCAATAAGTTTTCTGCGAATTGTACCACATTTGTTTAGCAATTTATTGTATTTTGATTCATCAATTTTATTTTTGCGAAATAATAATTCTAACCAATATTCACTTTCAAAGCATTCTTTTAACGCGATTCCAACTTATTTATAAAATCTGCGCTGCTCTGTGCATATTTTGCTTCGTGAAGATTTGCACCTACCGAAGACGAGCAGCGTAACAATTGATTAACATATACTGAGCAACCGCTAATGTCGTCACACATATCAGATATTTCAATTGCTAATTGTATCGTCTCTTCTCGTAGCGTATTTTTGTTTTGTTCCATACCTAAAATCTCCTTTATCGATATACACGCTGCGCGTGTTCGATATATTTTACTGCGTAAAATTCGATATAAACTCACTTTGTTTGTTTTCGATATGATATAAATCTCGTTTCCGAAAGTAAACATATCGAGCGCTTTAGCGCATATCGAATCCTTTGGATATATCGTAAATCTTGAAAAGATTTATATCGATGCATTGTGACCTTATGTCACAATGCAATCACAAGTCCTAAATTACCGCGCTTACCGCCTGTATATCTATGGGAGTGTAAAATTTTGCCATTACAACAGGTGCAAATATCGGCAACGCAAATGTTTTCGGGTTTTATACCTGCTTTTATTAAAATCAAGCGGTTTGCTTCCTTAAGGTTTAACATATATTTGCCTTTGCCTTTGGGTGTAAAAATATCATTGGGGTTTATATATTTAATTTGTGAAAACGCCTCGTAAACAGGGGTGTCAACCTCATAACAACAAATGTCAATCGAGGGACCTATCGCGGCTATAATATCCTGTGGGTTAGAGTCAAAATCGGCAATCATTTTCTCTACTGTTACCCGTCCAATTTCGGCTACTGTGCCGCGCCACCCCGCGTGCGATGTGGCAATAACACCTGTTTTTGTGTCATAAAATGCAAGTGGAACACAGTCGGCATATTGGGTGACAAGTCCCACATCTGACAGGTTGGATATCAGTCCGTCAACATCTGTATAGTCGAGAGGCTTCACAATACCTTTGCCAATGTCCGCTTCAGTTACGGTGCGAACATTGTTTGTGTGGGTTTGTTTGCTGAATATGAGCCGCTTTTCATCAAACCCTATGGCGTCACACAGTCTGCGCCAATTTTCATACACCGCCTCATATTTATCACCATTTAGAAAACCTGTGTTAAAGGTGGCGTATTGGCCCACGCTCACACCACCAAGCTTGGAACTAAAAGCGTGTTTAACCCCAAACTTATCAAACAGGGGAAAAGTAAAATATAAAAGTCCGTTTTTTTCGTGTACATTAAGGATTTTTGTTTTAATATTCAATATATATCACCGTCCAAGCAAATATCAGCAGTGTGGATTTTAATACTGCGCCCGTCACACTCGGCAATTATTGTGCCGCTAAGGTCGGTGCGGTAAACTGCGGCACCGCTTCTGTAAAGCCTGAGCAAAACTTTTTTATCGGGGTGTCCAAAAGTATTGTTGCCACCTACCGATATTATAGCATATTCGGGTGCCGTTGTCTTTATAAATTTTTCTGTGCTGCTTGTTTTGCTTCCGTGGTGACCTATTTTAATTAAATCACAATCCGGCAACACGCCGAGCGACAACATTTCTTTTTCATTGATTTTTTCCGCATCCGCCATAAATAAAAAGGTGCGCTCATAAAAAGAAACTTGCAAAACGGCGGAATATTCGTTAAGTTCTTCATAATCTTCATTTATGGGCGAAAGACATACTATTTCCAAAAATCCGTCCTTAATTATGGTTTTTCCAAAAGACAAGGTTTTGGTATAAAGTCCTTGCCTTTTTATACTGTTATCAAATTCCATAGAACAAAGGGTGGGGTAAAGGATACCGTCTTTTATGTGTGGGGTATAAACATTTTTAATGTTAAAACTATTTATTATATTATCGGCACCACCAATATGGTCTTCGTGAGGGTGGGTGATTACAAGATGGTCAATTTTCTTCACACCCATAAATGAAAGTCGGTTTACAATGCGTGAACCGTCTGCGGTATTTCCACAGTCGATAAGCATATTTTCGCCGTTTGGTAAACGTAAAAATGCGCAGTCACCTTGTCCTACATCGAAAAAATATACGGTAAGCAGCGGCTCTTCGTATTTATCTCCTACAATTATTAATAAAAAAAGCAAAGAAATGATAATTTTATAAATTTTCTTCATAAAATTATTTTATCCACAAAAAGAAAAAAGACCGAAAAAATCGGTCTTTTTTTAACTGTTTTTAATTTCCAAATATAAATTATCAAAATTCGCCTTAATTTTATTTGCAAACTCTATGCCAAGTTTCTTTTCAACCACTGCTAACGCAGTATTTATACCTTGGTAGGTTTGGTTGCTGTGAACGTCACTTGCAATAAAACTTACAAAGCCATTTTTTATTAGCTTAAGCACAGGACGCCTTGTGCGGAAATGCAGAAGCGGTGTAGCATTGACCTGCGCTAATGCGTAGCCGTCATCAATGAGTGCTAGAATTTCTTTAAAGCCGTCAACCTTTACATAGCGCTCTATATGCGCCAAAATGGGCATAAGACCTAGTTTAAGATTGATTTCTATAATCGCATTGATGCACCAAGGACTGATTTTGTCGTAGGGTAATTCAAGCAAAATATAACGAGAGTTACCAATGCATAATTTCTCTATCCCCAATACATTTTCCATTCCACGAAACATATAAACTTCGCTGCCTAAAAAAAGTTCAGGCAAAGAATTATTGTGAATGTCTTTGAGTTTTAAATACTGTGCTGAGATCTTATCCATAAAGACATCAACATCCGTTTCGTTATACGGATAGAAATGTGGGGTCAGCACCATAGCATCAACGCTTTGCAAACGCTGTTTTTCAAGTATTGCCGCGGTTTCTTCGGCTGTCCTTGCACCGTCATCAACGGAAAATAGGGCATGTGTGTGAATATCAAAAAGCATAAGAAATTAATCTTCAGTAGAACGCGTGTAGCTATAATTGTAGTTGTAATTATAGCTTTCGTTTCCGTTACGATATTCATAGCGAGAACTCTTCTTGTGTGCGCTTTTTGCACCGTTAAGTACAAAACCGAGTGTGTTGGCACCGGCAGACTTGATGTGTTTTAGTGCTTTTTGGATTTGTGAATGCAGTGTGATGTGGTCACGCACAACAAATACAATGCCACCTGTGTGAGGTGCAACCACCAAAGCGTCCGAAACAACATTTACGGGCGGTGCATCTAAAATAATATAATCGTAAATTGTGTGTAGCTTTTCAAGAAGGTCCTTCATCTGTTGTGAAGCCAAAAGTTCACTCGGGTTGGGTGGAACAGCACCTGCTGTGATAACATCAAGATTATCATTAATTTTGTATATAGTTTCTTCAAGCGTTGTAAATCCAACAAGCAAGGAACTAAGACCCTTTTCGTTGGAAATGTGAAGTTTCTTGTGTATGGAAGAGCGGCGCATATCGGTATCAATAAGCAACACTCGACCGCCAAGTTGAGAAAATGCAATTGCAACGTTTATAGAGGTTGTGGATTTACCTTCAGCCTCATTAGCGCTTGAAACAGTAAAAGATTTTTTATCAGCCTGCGACAGTAAGAAGAGCAGGTTTGTGCGAATCATTTTGTAGGATTCAACCACCGTAAAATTCGAACGGGAGCGCTTCTGTGCAGAGGGCTTTTTCGAAATATCGGTGTAACTCATTTCACGTCCTCCTTGCTGATATCAGTCTTATAGGATTTGTGTGTTTTATAGGATTTATAGGATTTGCGTCCGCTTGTTTCAAAATTCGGAATAACACCTAAAACGGGTGCTTCGTAAGCAGCCTGTAGACTGTCTTCCCCCTTAACTGCATTATCAATTGAAGCAAAAATAACAAATATAGTTGTTGTTACAACCGCGGCAATAAGCCCCATAATTAAGGTATTTCTAACAGTATTAGAAACAAACTTAGCGGAAATGCACTTGTCTGCCTGAACGATTTTTGAACCCTGTAATATGTCGGGCAAATACTCTGTTGCGGTTGATGAAACACAGTTTGTAATGTTAATTGCCTGTTTTGCATCGGGGCAATTAACAATAATGTCAATGAAAAGTGACATCTCAGAGCGTCTTCTAATAGTGGTCATATTCTGAAGTTGCATAGGCGAATAACCGTATGCGGAAATTTCGCTCTGCTCAGCAACATGCTCGTAGAATGAATAGGTTTTCATAAGATCAACATAGGATTCAACCATATTGAGAGATGAAGCAACATCGGTATTATTAATTTTACTGGAGGTATCGTTTTCTGTGCCTATGCCACCGTTACTACTGATAACGGCGGATGAAGCGGTGTATGTAGGCTCAACAAAATTGTAGTTGTAAACAAATGTTGCACCGGCAGCAATTGCCACAGCCGCAATTATAAACCAAATCTTTTTGATTATTACGTCAAAGACGAACCAAATGGAAATCTCCTTCATTTTATTAAAAACTCCTTTCAAGACAAAAGAAAAATGCATACGCTACAAAGAGTATAGCATATGCAACTGCAAATATCAAGACATTTGTTTAATAATTATATACTTATTTTTGGAAAATATAATCGTCAAAAATTTCATATAGTGTTTTTGGTTCAGGCACTTCTGTTTTGAATCTGTTGCACAGAGAAATAAGAAGTTCTTTATCGGTGCAAAGATCGCAAAAGTCATAATGGCAACCGTCAATAGTTAGAGACAGTCCGTAAGTTTTTATGGGTTTACCATTCTCGTCAAGTACTGATTTTTCATTAATTGTATAAATGAGTCTATGCATTATAACCCCCCCTTGACTAAATGGGATTATACTACCTTTTTCGCCATTTGTCAATATAAAATTCCAAAGTTTTTCATATTTTTAAAATCGACAAAAAAAGGCTTAAAATAGAGCTGTTTTGCAATATTATGCCAAAAAAACCAAAATTTTTCTTTGCATTCTTTTAAGAAATAATTTAATATATATCACGGTGATAATATGAAGAAAATAGATATAGTTAATTTGTTTTTATATTTAGGCTTTATTGCAAGTATATCGTTTTCGTTTCTTTGTTTTTTTTACATATTAAGTTTTCCGCATAGCAATAGTGGAATAGAGGTTCTTAATATGATAAATACTTTTGGAAACCTTGCGCAGAAAAGTTTGCTATTCACAACATTCTCTGCTATAGTTGCTGACATATTAAAAACGAATCTTAATAAAAAATAGATGCCACAAAATTGTGACATCTATTTTTCTTCTATCTCTTTTGGTGTTACAAAAACGGTGTTATTTGTTTTGTATATTACCATACCCGGTCTTGCACCTGTAGGTTTTTTAACGTTTTTGACGATGGTGTAATCAACCGGTACCTGTGAAGAATTTTTTGCCTGTGAGTGAAATGCGGCAAGGGACGCGGCTTCAGCTATAGTGGTATCGGGCACCTTTTCGCCGTCAGACACAATTATAACATGTGAGCCGTGTATATTTTTGGTGTGTAACCAAATATCATTCTTTTTAGCGGTACGCAAAGTTAAAGTATCATTTTGTGCGTTGTTTCTGCCAACTAAAATCAAAAATCCATCTGAAGAGTGGTATTTTTTCGGAGGCAGAGATTTGTGTTTTGCGGTTTTGTTTTTTTGCTTTTTAATGTATCCAGTTGAAACCAGCTCATCGCGTATGTCTAAAATTTCCGTTATGCTTTCGGCGCGAAGGAGGGCGTCTTCTACAGACTTAATATACGTCTGTTCGTTTTCACAATCGGTAATAAGGGCGCCCAAAGTCTGTTCAGCAGAGCAAAGTTTTCTATATTCCTTAAAATATTTTGCAGCGCACCCCTGCGGCGAGAGTGCGGGGTCAAGCGGGATTCGGATTATGTTCAGGTTTTCGTCATAGTAATTTGGAACTTCGGCAAATGTGCTGCCACTCTTAATAAGAGAGATGTTTGCCTTGATAAGTTCGCCGTAAATACGGTATTTTTCGCGTTCTTTACACTTCTCTTTTTCCTTTTTACGAATAAAAAGTTTCTTTTCAAGACGAGCTTTTGTGCTAGTGATAACACGGAAAACCTCTGCGGCACTTCGCTTAATGCGTTCATCTGCGTCACGTTCGGAATAAAAAGCATCAAGCAACCCGCTCAGAGTGTCATATTTTTTGAGCGTGTAAGTGTTACCGTACTGTTTGATGGGCATAAAGGAAAAATCTTTTGGTATGTTGCCCTCGGATAAAAGCATATAGGCAGTTCCATTATTCGCCATATCAATAAAGGCTGAAAAAGCGTTGAAAAACGCATTTTTTTGCGAATCATTCATATCGCGTACTATAATTTCTCCACCCACAGAGGAGGCGATTTCTCTTGCGATAAGGGGCGAAACACCTGCCACGCTTTCAAGAATAGCACGGTCTAGAGTTAGTTCGCGTTTTGCCAAAACATCCTCTAAAATGGTATCGTCAAAGGGGGACTTTTTATTTTGTGCAGGGGGCAAAGTGTATAATGCACCTGGTTGAATAAGGCGGACAGATGTTTCGATATCAGAACGTTTGATAGCGTCTATAATTTTTCCGTCTTCATTTACTAAAATAATATTGCTTTGGTTACCTATAAACTCGGTAACAAGTCGCAAGTTTCGGCGTTCACCCATTTCGTCTGTTGCAACAATATTAAGCGTTAGCATACGCTCAAGTGCATCTTGGGTGATGGATATAAGTTTGCCGCCCGTCAAATGTTTTCGCAAAAGCATACAAAACATTGGCGGAACGGCTGGGTTTTCAAAACTTTGTTCAGTGAAAGAAATGCGTGAGGAACCGCTCCGTACCGAAATTAGCAGTTTTTTTACAAAACCTGCCCCGCGCAGAGTGATTACAAGTTCGTCCCGTTGCGGCTGAAAAATTTTATCAATTCGGCTGCCACAGGCGGTATTAAGTTCTTTTGAAAGATTAGAAATAAAAATAGCGTCAAATGGCATAAACTTTACCTAAAAATTTTTCAATACATTCGGCAGCGGCAGAAAATTCCTTGAATTTATCTGCTTCTTCGGGAACACTTTTAATGCTGTCGGCACAATTTTTTAGCCTTTCATATTGCTTTTGCAAGAATTTTCGGTCTTCGGCTTTCTCGGGGTTTAGTTTTCCGCAATAAATAAAATGAATCTTATTTTCAATCGGACATTCTTGCGCCAAAACCTCCATAATCGTGTAAGGTCTGCCGTCAATAACCGCTTTTTCGGAAATCAAGGTGTAGCGTCCGCAAAGATAGCGCCGCAATTCCTCAGGTGAGTTCATGGGTTGTAGCAAAAAACGTTTTTTGCTGTTTTCCGCCCAAGAACGCTCTAAAATTCCCGCAATACATTCGCCGCCCATACCTGCGATAACCACGGTGTCGACCTCGTTTTTTTCTATTGCCGAAAGTCCGTCACAAAGGCGAAAATCCACGCCCGTCACACCGCTGTCAGCAACATTATTCATTGCACTTTTAAGCGGCAGTGCGCGAATATCACACGCTAAAACAGCAGGGGAAATATCCTGCTGTCTTAGAAAAATCGGCAAATAGGCATGGTCGGTACCGATGTCGGCAACGCGGTCACCATTTGGTACAAGCTTTGCAATTTCTGCAAGTCTTTTTCTTAAAAGAGTCATTATTTGTCTGCAAAATGTGCGTTGAGCTTGGAAAGTAAAGCGTCACAGTCGTTTCCGTGAACGGCACAAGCCTGTTCAATGCTTTCACCGCGTGCGGAGGGACAGCCAAGACAATGCATTCCAATTTCAAGGAAATACTTTCCTGCGCTTGGGTCCATATCAAGAACCTCGCCTACGCACATATCCTTTGTGATTACCATAAATAAACATCCTTTCTGTTACTAATACTAAAAAAGTTTAATATTTTCGTCTTGTTTGCGGTCGTGTTTATAAAGTTTGCGGTTGTCAAGAGCCCACATACGACCTGAAAATTCGCCCTTTTCGAGCGGTGCTGTTGCGTCCAAAACCTCATAAACAGTCGCATCAAGCATATCGAGTTGTGAAAGCAGTATAGCCTCCAAAAACATAGGACGCATACAGGCGCCAAACTCGGGTTCGCCGTGGTGTGATAGCACCATGTGTTCAAGCAAGGTCGCCGTTTCCTCGTCTGCGCCGCATTCACGCGCGGTTTGTTCAATCATCATCGCGCCACCCGCCAAGTGACCTATAAGGTTACCCTTAGTAGAATAACCCGATGCAACTCCTGTATGCGAAACCAAAAATTCTTCAGTTTTAGCAATATCGTGGAGAATGGCACCCGAAATCAGCAACTCCTTGTCAA
>JAZRZS010000041.1:0-18637 GCA_045601505.1 Acutalibacteraceae bacterium | reverse complement strand
CGCAACGGCGTTGATTTTTTCACTAACGCGGCGATTTGGACTGCGGATGGTAGAACTTTTTGTTCCGCGCGAAAAAATTATGAGTCTTAGATTTATAAGTACCGAAAGGAAACGAAACACACTTGTTTTTGTGCTTTTCTTTATCCCCGGTACACCCAAGGACCTTTTAACCTATTTTGCTGCCCTTACAGATATAAAAATTGGCACATTTTTGGTGATTACTTTGTTAGCACGGATTCCTTCAATGCTCTCTTCCACCTTTGGCGGACATCTTTTGGGTGAGGAGAACTATTTAGGCGCTTTACTGCTTTACGGCATAACTGGAATAATCAGTTTTTCAGGTATTTTAATCTACAACAGAATAATAAAAAAAAGAAACACCCGCTAAGATATGTGCGGGTGTTTCTTTTGGGACACAGCGTTACCTTTATATTCTTCCACAACCTCGCGCCAAAGCAGGAGAACACCTGCTAAATTCGGCAACATCATAAGCGCGTTAAATGTGTCGGAAATTGAGAATGCAAGAGATGGTGTTACTATAGCGCCTACAGTCACAAAGCCCACAAAAATAACTTTATAAATTGCGGTCGTTTCGGTGCCGAAAATAAACTCCCACGCTTTTTCGCCATAATACGACCAGCCCACGACCGTTGAGAACGCAAAAAAACATAGTGCCGCCGTTACAAAATAACCGCCAATAGCCCCAAAACCCTGAAAAAACGCCTCGCTTACGAGGGTTGTGGGGGCGCTGCCTTTTAAAAAATTTCCGCTTTCTAAATCCACAAGTCCCGAACAGAGAATTAAAAGCGCCGTTAAGGTGCATATGACGGTGGTGTCAATAAAAACCTCAAACACACCGAAATAGCCCTGTTGTTTTGGATTTTTATATTCTGCCGCGCTGTTGGCTATAACGGTAGAGCCAAGACCCGCCTCGTTAGAAAACACACCGCGCCGCACACCCCACATCAAAGCGTTGCCTATAGCGCCGCCGCCCAAAGAACGAAAAGAAAATGCGTGGCGGAAAACGGAAGAAATAGCGGGGATAATGCGTTCTGAATTTATAAAAATCAGTATAATAGCACAGAATATGTAACCTGTTACCATAAACGGAACAATTTTTTCGGTTACGGCGGCTATCCGCTTTATACCGCCTATAATAACAAGCCCCAAAAGCACCGTCAGAACAAGGCCTATTAAAAAAGAGTACAGAAAGGTGTTGCCGTTTTTTAAGGGAAAACTGCTTTGTATGTTGGAAACGATAGCGTTTATTTGGGTTGCGTTGCCAATGCCAAAAGACGCAAAAACAGTAAAAAGCGAAAACAGCAGTGCAAGAACACGACCAAGCCGATGGTTTCTTAAACCCCGTTGCAAATAATACATAGGGCCGCCAACGAGTTCGCCTTTTTTGTTTTTTTTGGTGTATTTGGCGCCAAGAACGTTTTCAGCATAGGCGGTTGCCGCCGAAAAAACCGATGCCGCTGCCATCCAGAACACCGCACCAGGTCCGCCAAGCATTAAAGCGGACGCTACGCCAACAATGCTTCCCACACCAACCGTTGCCGCAAGGGCGGTGCAAAGGGCGGAAAAGGGCGAAACGCCGTTTTTGCTTTTATTAAGAAAGGTTTTTATTGTGCCAAAAAACCATGCTCTTGATTCGGTAAACTGAAAGCCGCGCAGTAAAACGGTGAACAGGGCGCCTGTACCGATAATAAGCAAAAGTCCAAAAGGTCCCCAAAGCACAGAATTTACCGCATTGTTTATTTTTTCGATCATATCTAAAAAATTCACTTTTTACACCTGCTTTTTAATGATTTATTTATTGACGATATATGCAAAAGTGTGGTAAAATATACAAAAATTTGTAAGAGGGCTTTTATGAACGATATTTATTCTATGTTTGATATAGCACAGCCTGTTGCCGCACTGTGCGAAAAGGTGCTGTCAGGACTTAAATCGAGGTTTGAGGAAATTGACAAGGTTGCTGAATATAATCAGTGCAAGGTGTTGTCTGCTATGCAAAAAAACCATGTTGGTGCATCACACTTTGCTATAAGCAGCGGCTATGGCTATGACGATGCGGGACGCGACAATCTTGAACGCGTATATGCCGACTGTTTTCACACAGAAGCGGCGCTTGTCCGTCCGCAAATCACCTGCGGAACTCACGCGCTGACGGTTGCGCTTTCGGCAAATCTGTTGCCGGGGGACGAAATTTTAGCCCCCGCCGGAAAACCCTATGATACCTTGGAAGAGGTTATAGGCATTCGTTCTTCGCCCTGTTCCCTTGCCGAGTACGGCGTTACCTATAAACAGGTTGATTTGTTGGCTGACGGCGGGTTTGATTATGAAAATATCAAAAAAGCCATAACCGAAAAAACCAAACTTGTTGAAATTCAGCGTTCAAAAGGCTATGATACCCGCCCTTCGTTCTCGGTTTCACAAATAGGTGAACTAATTGCCTTTGTTAAAAGCATTAAACCCGATGTTATCTGTATGGTGGATAACTGCTACGGCGAGTTTACAGAGGAAATTGAGCCATCGGATGTCGGCGCGGATATGGTTGTCGGCTCACTTATTAAAAACGCGGGTGGCGGACTTGCCACATCGGGTGGATATATCTGCGGAACGAAAAAATGCGTTGACCGCTGTGCCTACCGCCTTAGCGCCCCAGGTCTTGGACAAGAGGTTGGTGCAAACTTCGGCGTT
This sequence comes from Acutalibacteraceae bacterium, assembly GCA_045601505.1. Lineage (GTDB taxonomy): Bacteria > Bacillota > Clostridia > Oscillospirales > Acutalibacteraceae > SIG589. Next base: position 15,931 of record JAZRZS010000041.1, on the reverse strand, counting down.
ATGAAGGATTTTTATCAAGGCTTTTTCCTCGCCCCCACCGTTACGGCATCGGCGCTTAAAGGTGCAATTTTTATGGCGGCGGTTTATGAAGAGCTTGGTTTCAAGGTTATACCAAAATCGGCGGAATCCCGTCACGATATAATTCAGTCTGTAGTGCTTGAAACTCCTGAAAGAATGCTTGCTTTCTGTCACGGTATTCAGGCGGCGGCACCTGTTGACAGTTTTGCCGTACCAATAGCGTCCGATATGCCCGGTTATGATTCTCCCGTTGTAATGGCGGCGGGTGCGTTTATACAGGGCTCGTCCATTGAACTTTCGGCAGACGGACCTATGCGTCCTCCATACGCCGTATTTTTCCAAGGGGGACTAACCTGGCCTCACGCTAAACTCGGCGTTATATTATCACTACAAAAATTATATGAAAAAAATCTTATAGAATTAGGGGAATAGTTTATGTGGTTTATATTATCGGTTGTTGCGCTTCTTTGTTGGAGCGGTTCTGACCTTTTTTCAAAAATCGGCTGCCGTGATGCAGACGATAAGCACAGTCATTTAAAAATGGTAACCGCGGTGGGCGTGGTTATGGGTTTACACGCGGCTTATGAAATCTTTATAGGTGGCGTTGCCATCAGTTTTGATGTGCTTTTGCGTTATCTGCCTGTTTCGCTTTTATACATCGGCTCTATGACGCTCGGCTATGTCGGTCTTCGTTACATAGAACTTTCGGTTTCCTCGCCCATATGCAACAGTTCAGGTGCGCTTGTTGCTATAACCTCGCTTATTGCGTTCGGCGTTTCGATGAACGGCTATCAAATTGCCGCGGTAGCGCTTGTTTGTATCGGTGTTATCGGAATCGGCTTTGTAGAATATTTTGAGGATGGCGAACTTCGCGCCGCAAGACAGGATAAATCCAACTATCGCTATGCAAAATCGGCACTTGCTTTACTTTTGCCGCTGCTTTACTGCGTTCTTGATGCTGCGGGAACATTTGCTGATAGCCTTGTGCTTGAAACACTTGACGAGGATTCTGCCAATGTTGCTTACGAACTTACTTTCCTTTTCTGCGGTGTAGTTAGTTTTCTGTGGCTCAAACTTGTCAAGAAAGCAAAATTCTTACCCCGCCGCGAAGCACCGAAATATATCGGCGCAATATTTGAAACAGCAGGACAGTTTGCCTATATATATGCAATTTCGGACACAAAACACCTTGCTATGAGCGCACCGATTATCTCGGCTTATTGCTTGGCGTCTGTGCTTTGGAGCCGCATTTTCCTAAAAGAACGCCTGTCGTGGAAACACTATCTGATGATTGGTACAGCGGCTGTAGGTATTGTGGTTTTAGGACTTTTTGACGAACTTGGCTAATATACTGTTGAATGTACCGCAGTTTTGTGATATGATTCTATTATATTTTTTAAGGAGGGGGACGGAATGAACAGTCTTCCCACAGGTTACAAAACCTTGCTTGATACACGCCAAACACAAATTGCTATCAAGAAAGTAAAAGACTTTTTTGAAAGAGATTTGGCAATAGGACTTAACCTAACACGTGTTTCCGCACCGCTTTTTGTAGGTAAAACATCGGGACTTAATGACACCTTGAACGGTGTTGAACGCCCCGTTTCGTTTGATATAAAGGGACAGGACGAGGACTATGAAATTGTGCAGTCTCTCGCAAAATGGAAGCGTTATGCTCTCGGAACATACGGATTTCGCAGAGGTGAGGGACTTTATACCGATATGAACGCCATCCGCCGAGATGAAGACCTTGATAATATCCATTCGGCGTTTGTTGACCAATGGGACTGGGAAAAGGTTATAGACCGTGAAGACCGCAACGAAAAAACTCTGCGCGGAGCGGTTAAGTGCGTTTACGGCTCTCTCAAACACACCGAAAACTATATTGCGGATGAATATTCCTTTGTTCATAAGTTCCTGCCCGAAAAAATCACCTTTATCACCACGCAGGAACTCGAAGATTTGTATCCCGATTTAACCCCGAAACAGCGCGAATATGAGATTACCAAAAAATTCGGCGCAGTTTTTCTTATGAAAATCGGCGGAATTTTGCGCTCGGGTGAGCGCCATGACGGACGTGCACCCGACTATGACGATTGGGAACTGAACGGAGATATATTGGTTTATTATCCAGTGCTTGACATCGCGCTTGAACTTTCTTCAATGGGAATCCGCGTTGATGAAGAAAGTCTTATGCGTCAGCTTGAAATACGCGGTGTTACGGAACGCGCAAAGTTGCCGTTCCACAGCGCACTCTTAAAAGGCGAACTGCCCTACACAATAGGCGGCGGTATCGGACAGTCAAGAATGTGTATGTTTTTTTTGCGGAAAGCGCACATTGGCGAGGTTCAGGCGTCTGTCTGGCCAAAAGAAACCATTGCCGAATGTAAAGAGAGAGGCATTGTATTATTGTAAATTAAAAGGGGATGCACAGATGAGTCTTCAGGAATCGGGCGAGATGTATCTTGAAACAATATATACGCTTATAAACAAAAACGGCTGTGTGCGTTCTATTGATATTTGCGAACATATGGGTTATTCAAAGCCCAGCGTCAGCCGCGCGGTAGGTCTGCTTAAAAACGGCGGATACATAACGGTTGACCGTGACGGGTATATAAGCTTGACAGAACACGGTGCTGCCGTTTCGCAAAAGATTTACGAAAGGCACACCATTATTACGGATTTTTTAATGTCTCTCGGCGTTAAAAAAACAGACGCCGCAGAGGACGCCTGTCGAATTGAACACGTTATAAGTGATGCCTCTTTTGAGGCAATAAAAGCTTTTCTTGATAGAAAATAGTAAAAGCCGTGCAAAAATGCACGGCTTTTATCATCACAACATAATTATTATATCATACTTTTATATAAAAGTGTTAGTAAAAATTTTATAGAAAATTTTGTGAGTACTGTCAATTGAAAAACTGCAAAATTGCCGCTATAATAAAGACAGAAAAGAGAGAAAAAAACAACTCGAGAGTAATCGAAAGGGGTAAGTCCAATGTACAGTGAGGTTAATTTAAAATAACTCTAAGGGGTGAGTCCAAAGATTAATTAAATTTTTTCTCAAAACAGCATACTAAAAAAACAATCCAAAAAATATTTTAAAATTTATATATAGATACTATATAATCACTATAAGGTGAGTCCAATGAAATAATTAATGAGAGCCGAGGTTAATTCCTCGGCTCTTTCCATTTTATTTATTAAGAAGTTCTGCAATATAACGGCTGACATACACGCCCTCGGCAGATGCTTGGGATAGCGAATGTGTCGTGCCTGAGCTGTCGCCAATAAAGAAAAGACCTTTTTCCTTGCTTTCAAGGTGGCTGTCAAGTTCTACGCGAGAGTTGTAGAACTTAACCTCTGTTCCGTAAAGCAAATTATCAAAGTTTGCCGTACCTGGAACGAGTTTGTCAAGTGCGAAAATCATTTCAATAATAGTGTCAAGCGTTGCTTTAGGCATACAAAGTGCAAGGTTTCCGGGACTTGCGTCTAATGTCGGACGGGTAAAACTCTCAAGTAGTCGTTTGCCGTTGGTGCGGCGGTCCTCAAGCAAATCGCCGAAGCGCTGTACCATAACGCCACCCGCTAACATATTTGCAAGTGCGGCAACGTGTTCGCCGTATGCGTTGGAGTTCTTAAACGGCTCGGTAAACTTGTGTGTTACCAGCAGTGCAAAGTTTGTGTTCCCCGTGTAAAGCGCGGGGTCGTCATAGCTGTGGCCGTTAACCGTTACAATGCCGTTGGTGTTTTCGGCAACAACCTCGCCGTGCGGATTCATACAGAAGGTGCGGCACACACTGCGTGTTTTGGGGCTTCTGTACATAATTTTACTTTCGTAAACGCTGTCGGTAATCGGTTCCCACACCTCTGCGGGACATTCGAAACGAACGCCGATGTCAACGCGGTTGTTTTCATTTTTAATGCCGAAACGGTTGCAAATCTCACTCGTCCATTTAGAGCCGCTTCTACCCGCTGCAACGATGACATATTTGCCGTCTACCTCGTCCCCGTTTTTACAGGTAACGCGCCAAGCGTCCCCGTTTTTCTCAATATTCTCAACCTCGGTGTAATACCTGATTTCAACATATTTTCCAATATATTCAATAAGGTTTTTCAGAATATAATAGTTGCGCTCGGTTCCAAGATGGCGTACCTGTGCGTCAAGCATATGCAGGTCGTATTGAAGTGCGCGGCGTTTAATGTCCGAGCCGACCGTGGAATAAATTTTTGCGCCCTCGCCGCCAAACTCTAAATTAACCTTGTCAACATAGCGCATTAAGTCGAGTGCCTTTTCATCGCCGACATAGGTGTGAAAGTCACCACCAAAATTATTGGTTATATTATATTTTCCGTCCGAAAAAGCGCCTGCACCGCCGATACCCGTTGTTATAGAGCAGTGGTTGCAGTTAATACAGTTTTTAATGTTTACGCCGTCAATGGGACAGTTGCGTTTGTTAAGCGGTGCGCCCTTTTCAAGCAAACACACACGAACGCTCGGTGCGCGTTTAACAAATTCATAAGCCGCAAAAAGACCGCCTGCGCCGCCGCCGATAATTACAACATCATAATTTGTCATTTTTTCACCTCAAATATATTTTAACAAAAAAAATATACCACAAAAAAGCGCGTTTGTATAGTCCTTTTTACTAACTTGATTTCATAAAGTTTTTTTGGTATAATCAGTATATATTTTTTGATGGGAGAAATTACATTGTCATTTTCGCTTGAAAACATACGCAATTTTTGCATTGTTGCACATATTGACCACGGAAAATCCACCCTTGCCGACCGTCTGCTTGAACTTACGGAATCGGTACAACAAAGGGATATGGAAGACCAGATTTTAGATAGTATGGATTTAGAGCGTGAGCGCGGAATCACCATAAAAGCCCATGCTGTTACGCTTTATTATAACGCAAAGGACGGACAGCGGTACGAGCTTAATTTGATTGATACCCCTGGTCACGTTGACTTTAACTATGAGGTTTCACGTTCTCTTGCCGCGTGTGAGGGGGCGGTGCTTATTGTTGACGCTTCACAGGGAATAGAGGCGCAAACACTTGCCAACACCTATCTTGCTGTTGACCACGGGCTCACACTTTTGCCTGTCATAAACAAAATAGATTTGCCGAGTGCCGACCCACAGCGTGTTATAAGCGAGGTTGAGGATGTCATAGGCATCCCCGCCGAAGATGCGCCACAGGTTTCTGCCAAAAACGGCATAAATATAGAACAGGTGCTTGAGCGTATAGTAACCGATATCCCCGCACCCAAGGGCGATAGAGAGGCACCGCTTAAGGCACTTATTTTCGATTCGTATTATGACCAGTATAAAGGTGTTATAGTTTATTTCCGAGTGGTAGAGGGAAGTCTGAAAACAGGCGACACCGTCCGTCTTATGAACACGGGCGCGGAGTATCTTACGGTGGAAATAGGCAGAAAACGCGCCACCAGTCTGGAGCCTTGCGATGAACTCGTAGCGGGTGAGGTTGGATATCTCGCAGCCGCTATAAAAACGGTAAGCGATGCGCGCGTTGGCGATACTATTACCCTTGCAGAACGTCCCGCAGATGAGGCGCTTGACGGCTACAGACAGGTCAACCCTGTTGTTTTCTGCGGTATCTACCCCGCAGACGGCGCACGTTACACCGACCTGCGCGAAGCGCTTGAAAAACTGCAACTTAATGACGCCTCGCTTTTGTTTGAACCTGAAACGAGTGGAGCTTTGGGCTTTGGTTTCCGTTGCGGATTTTTAGGTCTTTTGCATATGGAAATAATACAAGAACGACTTGAGCGCGAGTTTAATTTAGACCTTGTAACCACCGCGCCGAGCGTTGTTTACAAGTTTACACTATCAACGGGCGAAACGGTGGATATTGATAACCCAACAAACTACCCCGACCCTGCTACCATTATAAAATCGTTAGAGCCAATTGCCGATGTTCATATCTATAGCCCAAGCGAATATGTCGGCACGATAATGGAGCTTTGTCAAGAGCGCCGCGGCGACTATAAGGATATGCAATATATGGGCGACCGCGTTGACATTCACTATGTAATGCCGATAGGCGAGATAATATATGACTTTTTTGATGCGCTCAAATCCCGTACGCGCGGTTATGCGAGTTACGATTATGAGCCTAAGGGATATAAGGAGTCCAAGCTCGTAAAACTTGATGTTATGTTGGCGGGAGATGTGGTGGATGCGCTGTCGTTCATCGTGTTTTCAGACAATGCGTATGCAAGGGCAAGGCGCATAGCCGAAAAACTTAAGGATTACATTCCGCGCCAACTTTTTGAAGTACCCATTCAGGTTGCCGTTGGCGGAAAGATTATTGCGCGTGAAACGGTTAAAGCGATGCGCAAAGATGTTCTTGCTAAGTGTTACGGCGGCGATATTACCCGAAAGAAAAAACTGCTTGAAAAGCAGAAAGAGGGTAAAAAGCGTATGCGCCAACTCGGCTCTGTCGAGGTACCGCAGGAAGCGTTTATGGCAGTTCTCAAATTGGATGAATAAAAAACAGGGACGCTATGCGTCCCTGTTTTTTATTTTATAAAGCAAATTTTCCAAGATACTCTTCGTAATCCTTTTTAAATTCTTCGTTTGTTCTCTTAACATCGCGTAAGTATTCGTGCGTTTTGAACGAGCCGTGCTCTGTTTCAATAATCGCAACAGCGATGTTTGAACAGTGGTCTGAAACACGCTCATAATTTGTTAAAAGGTCGTGCAAAACAAAACCGAGTTCTATTGTGCAGTTGCCGTTTTGCAAACGTGTTATGTGGCGCGTTTTAATATCGTAAATAAGCTTGTCTATTACTTGCTCAAGCGGTTCAATTTTGAAGGCTATGTCAATATCGCTCTTCGCAAACGCCTCTTTAGTAAGGGCAAGGATTTCGTAAAGTGCATCTGACAGTACCGAAATTTCCTTTGTTGCCTCTGCCGAGAAAGAAATTTCCTTTTCTTTCATTTCCCTTGCAACCTTAACAACATTACAAGCGTGGTCGCCAATACGCTCAAAATCATTGATAGTATGCAACATTTTGGTAACCTGATGTGAGTCGGCGTCCGAAATCTCTTCCTTGGCAAGTTTTACCATATAGGTGCCAAGCTTGTCCTCGTATTTATCAATACGGCTTTCAAGCTCTTTGATTTCCTCAGCAACCGATTCTTCAAAACGATTAATAAGGGGCAGAGATTTTTCAATTGAATCAATGGCGAGTGCCGACATTTCAACGGTATAATCAAATGCTGTACCAACCGCAACTGCGGGGACGGTAAGCAAACGCTCGTCCAATACGATGGTGTGCCGTTTCTCCTCGTGGTCGGGCACAACAACCTCGCAGAATTTAACAATAAGTTTTTTTATAGGAATTAAAAGCACGGTGTTTATGGCATTAAAGAGTGTGTGAACAATAGCAACGCCGACCATTGCGATAGGTGCCGCAAGAATACCTACACCGAACGCTCTTAAAATGTACATAAGAATCATACAGAAAACAGAGCCGAAAACGTTTACAGAGAAGTGCATAATAACAACGCGTTTAGCGGCTTTGTTGGTGCCGATACTGCCGATTAAAGCGGTAACGCAGGTGCCGATGTTTGCGCCAAGCACAAGCGGAATTGCCATTTCCCAGGTAATGCCGCCCGAAAGCGCTAAAGCCTGAACAATACCGATTGTTGCAGCAGAAGACTGAATAACACCTGTAAATACTGTGGATATAATCAAAGCGATTATAGGACTCTTGAGTGTTGCAAGGAAAGAGTCAAATCCCGGCAAAGAGCGGAAAGAAAGCATTGAATCGCTCATAAGGTCCATACCCACAATAAGTACGGTAAAGCCGATGAAAATGTTGCCTAGGTTGTGCTTTTTCTCGCTTTTTGAGAACATCTGCAGAGCTATGCCGATGAACGCAAGAACAGGGGCGAAATTGCTGGGGTTTAATATTTCAATGTACCATTTACCTTCAAGTCCCGCCAAACTCAAAAGCCAAGCAGTAAGGGTTGTGCCCACGTTGGAGCCCATTATAAGACCGAATGTGTTGGAGAAATTTAAAAGGCCTGAGTTTACAAGTCCAACGAGCATTACGGTAAATGCCGAAGAAGACTGAATAGCAACGGTAATACCCGCGCCTAAGAAGAAGCCTAAAAAGTCGTTCGCGGTAACTTTTTTCATTATGCGTTCAAGTCCGCCGCCCGAAACAGTTTCAAGTCCGTTGGACATAACGGTCATTCCGTATAGGAAAAACGCAAGTCCGCCAAGCAGAGTGAAAATTGAAAAAATACTCATTTTGTTCTCCTTGAAAAAATATGTAAGAAAGCCAACTTTCTCCAATTACAATAATATAATATTTTACTTGGTTTGTAAAGTATGACTTGTGGACGGTTGAAAAAATCGGCGAAATATGATAAAATTTATTAGTACAAGGGGTGAAAAAATGGTTTTTTGCGATAAGGAAACAACCGTAATAAAGAAAAACGAACTTTTTTCCGATTTTACACAAGAAGAATTATCTGTGGCACTTGAGCTTTTTGACGCAGGTGTAAAGGAATATAAAAGGGGCGAATGTCTTCGTGCCGCGGGGGACGCGTTTTCTCGTTTTGGACTTGTACTTAGCGGTACGGTACAGGTGTTTTTTGATGATATAAACGGTGAAAGGGTTATAATGGCATCGGTTACTGAGGGTGGTACCTTCGGCGAATCGCTTTGTTATCTTTTGGAAGATAATAGCCCCGTTTCGATATATTCCTATAATGACACAAAGGTTTTATGGCTTTCTTGTGATGCGCTTCACAGCGAGATATGTAATAGTCCTCTTAAACGCGAAATCACACAGCGCTTTACTAAAATGTTGGCACACAAGGCGCTTTCAATGAACGACCGCGTTCAGATTTTATCCAAACTGACCTTGCGCGAAAAACTAGGTACCTATTTTTCACAGTGTGTCAGAACATACAAAAGCCGTACTTTTCAAGTGCCTCTTGACCGTGAAAGCCTTGCGCTGTATCTTGGCACCAACCGAAGTGCTTTATCGCGCGAGTTATCCAAAATGCAAAAAGAAGGCTTAATTGAGTTTTATAAAAATTCCTTTAAAATACTGTAGTTCGTTGCAATTGCAACGAACTATTTGTTTTTCTGTGATACAATAAAGGTAGAAAGAAGGTAATCTTATGAAAAAACTATTAACACTTACATTAACACTTTTACTTATAATAACTGCCTTCGCAGGTTGCGGAGATATGAAAAACGGTGAATCTTCTGCCCCCGCACCCGTATCCAAGGCGGATATAAACATAGCAGGTCTTAAAGGCCCCACAACAATGGGACTTGTTAAGGTTTATGATGATAACGAAAAAGGCGTAGCCAACAACAACTACACCTTTACTGTTGCAGGTTCGGCAGATGAAATCACCCCTAAATTGACTAAGGGCGAACTAGACATTGCGGCTATCCCCGCTAATTTGGCATCGGTCCTTTATAACAAAACACAGGGTAAAATTAAAGTGCTCGGCATAAACACCCTCGGCGTTGTATATATCGTGGAAAAGGGTGACGCCATTAAAAACCTTGCCGACCTTAAGGGAAAAACAATATACGCAACGGGCAAGGGTTCTACACCCGAGTATGCTCTGCGCTATATATTAAAGGAAAACGGCATCGACCCTGATAAAGATGTAACAATTGAATGGAAGAGTGAGCCGACAGAGGTTGTAGCACTTCTTAAACAGGGTGCAAACGGCGTAGCAATGCTTCCGCAACCGTATGTTACGGTGGCAAGTAGCTCGGTCGAGGGACTTCGTATTGCCATCAACCTTAACGACGAATGGAATAAACTTGGAAATGACAGTATGTTCATAACGGGCGTAGTCGTTGCCAGAACAGAATTTTTAGAGAACAACAAAACGGCAGTGGATGCATTTTTGAAAGAATACAAGGCATCTACCGATTATGTAAACAAAAATGTAGAGGCAGCCGCCGCACTTATAGAAAAGGTTGGCATTGTTAAGGCGCCTGTGGCACAAAAGGCTATTCCTTACTGCAATATAACCTACATTGACGGCGCTAAAATGAAGACCGCTTTGACCGGTTATTTACAGGTTCTTTTTGACAACAACCCCGCATCTGTCGGCGGTAAGTTGCCTGATGATAATTTCTATTATGAAAAGTAAAAATACGGTTTTAAAAATAGTTTCAGTTGCCGCCGCACTGCTTTTATGGCAGGTAGCGGCAACGCTCATCTCGGCAGATTTTCTACTGGCATCACCCGTAAGCGTTATAAAGGCGCTGCTTATATTGCTTAAAAGCGGCGAAATCTGGGGTTCGGTGTGGTATAGTTTTGTCCGCATTATCGGTGGATTTTTACTGTCGGCGGCAGTGGGTACGGTTTTGGCGGTTGCGGCTTCGCGCAGCGCGGTGCTAGAGACGCTTTTGTGGCCATATATGTTGACGGTTAAGACGGTGCCTGTGGCTTCGTTTATTGTCATTGCGCTTATTTGGCTTTCGTCCTCGTATCTTTCGGTGTTTATTGTGTTTTTGATGGTCTTACCTATAATATACAACAACATTCTGAACGGCATAAAAAGTGCCGACAGCAGAATGACTGAAATGGCAGAGGTCTTTTCGCTCACACCAAAAAAGCGGTTTATATACATTGCAATTCCCACGGTTAAACCGTTTTTGCGTTCTGCCTGTCAGACCGCTATCGGATTTGCCTTTAAATCGGGCGTTGCGGCAGAAATCATAGGAATCCCAAGCGGCTCTATAGGTGAGAAGTTATATAGCGCCAAGGTCCATCTCGAAACGGCACAACTTTTTGCCTATACTGTGCTTATAGTTGTTCTAAGCGTAATTTTTGAAAAGCTGTTTTTGTGGGCGCTTGATAAACTGTTTATGGGGGTGGAAAAACGCTGATGATAAAATTACTGAATGTGTATAAAAGTTTTGAAGAAAAGGAAGTTCTTAGCGATTTTTCACTCAATATACCTACGGGTGAACGGGTTTGTCTTATGGGTGCATCGGGCACAGGAAAAACCACAGTTTTGCGGCTTATAATGGGACTTGAAAAGCAGGATAGCGGCGAAATTTTTAAAAATGGCACAGTGTCGGCAGTTTTTCAGGAGAACAGACTTTGTGAAGATTTTTCGGCACTTTCAAATGTTTCGCTTGTGTGTGATGACAGAGAAAAAGCAAAAGAGTTGCTGTGTGCTTTGTCCCTTTGTGAAGACCTTAATACCCCTGTGCGAGAGTTGTCAGGCGGAATGAAACGGCGCGTAAGCATTGCAAGAGCGCTGTCTTTTCCACATGATATACTATTGCTGGACGAGGCTTTTTCAGGACTAGATGAACAAACGAAAAACAAAACGGCAGAGGTTATAAACCGCCATTGTGTAGGCAAAACGCTATTGCTCGTCAGTCACGATGAGACCGAAGCAAAACTGCTTGGTGCAAAAATAGTAAAAATATAAACGCTCTGTAATCACAGGGCGTTTATGTTTTTAAGCGTTTCGTCTTTAATGTTTTTCAATGTATCGTTATCTATGTTTGGGTAAATGCAACAGGTGCATTGACCGCTTATATCAATCTCTATTTCGTCCAATCTACACATACCGTCTTTTTCGTATATGCAAAAAATATTTTCACAAAGCATAATATCCACCTTTCCAGTTTTATAATCTTATTATAGTAAATATGCATTGCAATTGCAATGCATATTTTCATAAAAGAATTTCATAAACTAAAAGCAATACAAATGTATTGCGAGGTAGAGTTATGAAAAAATTCAAAATTCCGTCTATACCGTCAACAACAAATAAAACAATTCGTTTCCCTGATGATGTAATAGAAAGTGTTGAAAAAGCTATTAGTGGTAAAGATTGTACTTTTTCAGCTTTTGTGATTGCGGCGGTGCGAATGGCGCTTGAAAATTTAGAAGAAAAATAAAAAACGGGACTTTAGTCCCGTTTTTTATTTTTTGTAAAGGCTAAAGGTATAAACCGTACTGTAAATCGCTACTGCGCCGCAAAGGAATACCCCGTGTATATTATCATGCACATAGCTCTGTGCTGATAGTGCAAAAGCGATAATCTGCGGGACAAAACAGCAAAGCGAAAAAATCGAACAAATTATTCCAACAGGCAAAAGCAATGCGCTACGCACGGGCAAGCCGTTTTCAAGTTTTGCAACCAAAAGAAAGAACACAAGCGCGGCGGACAAAAATGCGAGATAGAAAACATTTGACGCTATGACCGAAACGGTTGAATAAACCGTAAATACGCAGATTAATTTAAAAAGGAAGAAAAGCAGAGGGAATGTGTAAAGAACACAAAAAAACTTTTTATATTGTGGGAATATTTTTTGCACAGGTAAAAGTATCATTGAAAGAGCCGAAAGCACCGCAAAAATATTTGTCAGAATGATGAAAAGTGCGTTGTCGGTTACATATTTAACAAACAAAAACTCGTACAAAAATGCCACAGCTAAGGGTATACCCGCCCAAAATAAAAGCGGCGAGGGATTATCGATTCGCCTAGGCTGTCTTTCGTCAAAAAACGCCACAGCCGCCGCAGACAGCGCCGCCATAATAATAAAAACCGAAAGGGCTAATGCAAGGGAATGACTTTCGGATTTAAAAAATCCGCTGGTTTCTTCTGTTAGATATAAAATTTGTGCACACCGTGCATAAACCGCCATAACGGCGGCGGCAATATAAAATAAAACAACGCGTGTATGCTTCACGCTGTCACGTCCTTTCAAGAATTATTTTAAAATATAAAGCATATTATTGGACAAGAATATTTTACAAAAAAAGGTTATAAAAGTCAACAAAGGAGAAACAAAAGATGAGAAATGTATATTCTATTCTTGCAATAATATTGTTTATGTGTATGCTGCTTATTCCGCTTTTAGCAATGGAAAACAACGGCGAAAAGGTTTTGCCGCCTGTAATAAGCGCCACTGAAGAGCAAGAAGATGTTTTCAGGGTTTTGTGCGGCGAAAACATTGTAACGCTGTCGGCAGAAGAATATGTAATTGGTGTTGTGGCGGCCGAAATGCCTGTGCTGTATGAAACAGAGGCGCTCAAAGCACAGGCAGTTGCTGCATATACCTATGCGGCAGGAAAACGCGCTGCGGCAAAAGACAATAAATATGATATAACAGACGACCACACTAAAGACCAGTCATACATAAATGCCGATAAACAAAAGGAAAAATGGGGCGAAAAATATGCAGAGTACAGCGCCAAAATCAAAGCGGCAGTAAGCGCAGTTGCGGGTAAAAAACTGACCTACGGAGGCCAACTTTGCCACTCGGTGTATCACGCAATATCAGCGGGGAAGACCGAAACCGCTAAAAACATATGGGGCAAGGACTACCCCTATCTTTCCTGTGTGGAAAGCGTTTATGATATTCTCTCGCCCGACTATAAAACCGAAACAAGCATATCGGCAGATGAACTTAAAACTGCATTTTCGGGCGAGGTGGATTTTACGGAAAACCCGTCTGAATGGTTAGGAGCGCTTGAAAAAACCGATGTCGGCACTGTGACAAAAATTAACGTTTGCGGTAAGCAAATAAATGGGACAGTCTTTCGAGAAAAACTGTCCCTTCGGTCACAAAATTTTGATATTGATTTTACAGACGGCACATTTAAAATAACGGTGCGCGGTTACGGGCATGGGGTTGGAATGAGCCAATACGGCGCAAACTGTATGGCGAAACAAGGCGCAACATACAGCGAAATTTTATTAGCGTACTATAAAGGCGCCAAAATAGAATAGCTAAAAATTACGAAAGTCCGCAAAAAACAAGTGAAATTATTGAAATTATAATAAGGTCAAGAGGAGTGCCTTGTAAAAATTCGGGTATGCGCGACTGTTTTAGAGATAGTCGTACGCAGTAAAAAATTGCAAGAACTAACAGCAACCCAAGTCCGTAGAAAAGCGAAGCCAATAGCGCAAAAATATAAGTTGTTTCGGTCGCACAAAGCGAGGCAACACCAAGCGAAATTCCGTATGCTACCATAAGTTGATAGTTGTCAAAACCGCCTTTTATAAAGGGTAAAAAGCGGTGTGATAAAAACATAATTGCCGCCGTAACACAGGTGTAAACAAGTGTGAAAAGAGCGGAAAGTTTTAATGGGGTTAATACATACATAAAAAGTGGATAGCAGACAAGCGTTGAAAAAAACGCCCCCGCAGTGCTGAAAAGTCCTAAAAGTATGCTTTTGCGGAAAGTATCGGACGAAAGTGTTCCGCCGTTTATGCCGATACATCGGTAACAAATAATGTTTTTTGTAAAAAGACTTGCAAGGAGAACGGCAAAAAGTTTAGTCATTTTCTTTGTCCCCCTTTGCAACAAACGAAAGCACCGCCGACAGTAATGCGACAATGAATATAGCGCCTGCAGGTAGCGTCAAAACGCGGATAGGAACCCAAAATTGTGAGCCGCGCGGGAAAGAAAAGATTTGACCGCGACCTATAAGTTCGCGCAAAATGCCCATTACAAACATAATAGCCAAAAAGGCAAGGGAATTAAAACCTAGAGAAAAAACAAACTGTTTGCGATTTTCGCCCTTTGCCAGTGAGAAAAGCAAAAAAGCCGAAACAACGCAAAGCGGTGCGTAATAGCGTCCGAGTGTTAGCGTCTGCGGTATTAATATTTCAACAACCGAAACAGCCGTTGCCGCCGCAACAAGCATTATGGGGAATTTAAGATTTTGCGGTACAATTTTAGGCACAAGCAGCGTTGTAGCGAACATTAAAAATGCAGCAGCAATAACGGCTAACGCCGTACGTATGGAAGAAAGCGCCGTTGCTGTCAGATAAAGCACTGGTAACGCTGCAGAGAGTGACAAAAGCAAGGTTTTAGCATAGATTTTCATTTGCGCACCTCTTTCGTTTTAATTTCGGGTATAGCGCTGAAAAGCGGACGAAGAAGACCGGCGGCGCAAATTGCGAAATACACGCCCTCGTCAAACGATGCCCATTTGCGTAGCACCACAGTCAAAATTCCTATAAACGCGCCGAAACAAAGCTGACCCGAAAGGTTTTCCGGACTTGTGGTGCGCGATGTTGCCATGAAAATGACTCCAAGTAAAAGTCCGCCACCAAAAAGCGTTACAGAAATACTTTGTCCGAATATAAGCGCAGCAAGTATAGACGAAACGAGCGCCGACAGAATAATAGCGGGAGAAACAACGCGGCGGAATACAAGGTAAAGTCCGCCAAGTATTAAGAATAGTGATCCAACCTCGCCAACAGCTCCGCCGTGAGCGCCGAACAAAAGTTGGGAATATGTGTAGGTGCCAACAGGGGAATTAAGAGGAGTAGAAACTGTTGAAAGCCCCGAAAAAGCGTCTGAAAAATTATTTACAATAGAGGGGAACGAAACCGCTGTCAGTATAGCGCCGAAAGCGGCGGGATTAATAATCTCACAGCCGTGACCGCCAAAGAAAATTCGCGGTATAACAGTAGCCGATACCGAGATTAAAATTGCAACAGGCAAAGGCACAGTCGAGGGCATACACATACCAACAAGCAGTCCTGTTACAACAGCGGATAAATCTTTAACATTGGCGGCTTTAGGTAAAAGTTTGGATACGCCCCATTCACAAAGGGCAGCCGCTGCCACACAGCAAAAAAGCAAAAGTGCCGCACGGAAACCAAAAAATAACACTCCCGCAATTGCCGCGGGTAGAAGCGCAAGTAAAATATCAAGCATATTGTCAAAGGTAGAAACACTGCCGTTGACTTTGCCCGACAAAAAACCTTTAAGCGACATAACATGTATCTCCTTTAGTTTGGTTACAACTTTGTTACTTTTATATGATACTACATTTTGGAACAAATTACAAGCAAAAAAACAGAGCATAAAAACGGCATAATTTCACATAAAACATAATACAAAATAAG
>JAZRZS010000040.1:0-32238 GCA_045601505.1 Acutalibacteraceae bacterium | reverse complement strand
TTTAAATTCCGCGGACAAAATTTAATCTTTTTGCTAGTGGTAATCACGATTATTGTGCCGCCACAGTTGCTGATAGTTCAGCAGTATGCAATTTTCAAAAATTTAGGACTTTTGGATTCCGTATTTACCTATTTTATACCTGCTGCATTGGGACAGGGTGTTCGTGCGGGACTTATGATTTACATCTTCCGCCAGTTCGTTAAAAACCTACCTAAAGAACTTGAAGAAGCAGCGTATATTGACGGATGCGGAACATTCAAGACCTATTGGAGAATTGTTGTTCCGTCTTCGGCGGTATCCTTCTTGGTTGTTGCAATCCTTTCAATCGTTTGGTATTGGAACGAAACAATGATTCCGACAATGTTCTTTGACGAACTTTCACCGCTTTCAACATTATTGACCACACTTAAGTCAACGCTTGCAGAGGCATCAACGGATACAACTACCATTCGTCACCAGCTTATGGCGGGTGTAATGCTCTTCTTAACACCAATGGTAATAATGTATGGAGCACTACAGAAATACTTTATTCAAGGTATTGAACACTCCGGCTTGGTCGGATAGTGTTAAATATAAACAGAAAAGGAGAAAACGCATATGTTAAAGAGAACAATTTCTTTGGCTCTCTGTCTTTTAATGGTGTTTAGTTTAACTGCTTGCTCCATTACAACAGGCGGGGATGAAGGAAGCGATTACTATGTAGTTGAATCATATGTTACTGAATCAACAGACGGTGAAACTACAGATGTAAGTTCAGATACTTCCTCAAAAAAAGATCCTGCATCGCAACAGGAAACAACTAGTAACAAAACTTCCTCAACAACAACAGCGGTAGACAACAAAGTGACTGGCGGTCGTTTCGATGTTGACTACAAGGGAAAAACTGTAAAGCTTTTGCTTTGGTACACCCCTCAAGCATGGGAACAGCAGATTTATGATGACTGGCAGAAACAAACAGGTGCTAAAATTAAGCCTATCACTGTAAAGGATGCTTCCTATACATTCCAGAAACTTACTGCGCTTATCGCTGCAAACGATGCACCGGATGCAACAATGATGAGCGGTGAAAACTTCCCCAACTTCATCACAAAGAAACTTGCACAGCCTATAACCAAATATATCGATAAGAGCAAGGATACTTGGCTAGCATATGATATTATGGACACCATAAAGTATGACGGTGAGTATTATGGACTTACCGACCATTTCTGGGGTGGCACACAGTTTGTATACTTCAATAAAAAGATTTTTGGCAGCTCTACTAAGGTTAATACAGATCCGCTTAAACTCTATGAGTCGGGCAATTGGAACTGGAACACCTTCGCAGACCTTGCTGAAAAATTGACAGTAAAACAGGGTGCAAACCTAGCGGTTTTGGGTGCTAAATATACAGAAGTAGGCGCGTTTGCACGTTCTGCAGGTGCTACAGTTATCAAATCTAACAATGGTACCTTCACAAACACAATTGACTCAAAAGAGCTCAAGGATGCATTTACATTCGTTCAGAAAGGTGTCAAAGCCGGTTATCTTGATAACAATAAGGGAACCTGGGAAAGCGGCAACGTTGCTATGTATATTTTTGACCAGTATCCTATTCGCGTTGAAAATTACGGCGGATGGAAAACAGCTAACTTTGAGTGGGATTGGGTACCCTTCCCGGCACCCCCGACAGGTACAGCTTATCAGCCTACCAGTGTTCAGGTTGGTATAGTTCCGCGTAAAGCAAAGAACCCCGAAATAGGCTTCAACCTCATCAACTTCCGTGCATATTATCAGGAAAATATGAAGGCAACAAGTCAGTCCAACAAGGCATGGTTAGAGCGTTGGAAGAAAGCCGTTACAGGCAAGACCTGTTCGTCTTTGGAAGCAGGTATTATGGGTAATAAGATTTATAACCTCTATACTGACCTTTCAGACCCGACAAAACCCATTCAGACTACTATAGACAGTAATAAGACTGTGGTTAAGGGAGCAATCGAAACTTACGAAAAGGATAAAGCCGCATTTAAGTTTTAATTAAATATAATCAGTATGTGACAGGGCATACGCCCTGTCACATATACTATATGGTGCTTTTGCTACATAAAACAGGTGATATTATGAAAAACAATAAATTGTATATAAGCGAAAGACTCGAGAAAAATGGATATGTAAACGGCGTTTATATCCCTTGGTTCCAAGGTGATTGGTACGGCCGTGATATTGGCACAACTTTTTACGGACAAGATGCGGGAAGTTGTTGCTTTAACGAGAAATATGTAAGACAAACCTTATATAATGCCAGAATGATGGGCTATGAAATGGCAAAAATCTGGCTTAACGAAGCCTATGAAGGAATGCTTTATGATGAAAAAGGCAGTGTTATCGGTGTAGAGCCTTTGTTTATGCAAAATTTGGAAAAACTTTTTCAAATAGCAGAAGAGGTTGACATTAAAATCAGCATTTGTCTTTGCGACCATCATGAATCTACTTTCACGGGTAAAAAATTTGAATATGACAAGTATTCGCGTTTTAGACAGATTTCATCTGAAACCGAAAAATACATAAAGAACTATGTGTATCCTATTTTGGAACTGTCACAAAAATACGGCGTAGAACTTGTAGATATATATGCAGAGCCCGAAGCCGATGGTGGCTTGTGGCCTGTGACGCGCGGAGTTGCGTGGGACACTATGAAACGCTTTATAAATCAGGTAGCAAAGGCGGTTAAAGAGTTTGACCCACGTCTTGCCACAACCGTTTCCTCTGGTTCCAGTCATAACACAATTCTTGCAGGACGCTACAGCGATATAGATGTTGATTTCTATGGATGCGATATTTATAACGATGGAGCTTCTTTTGCCGACACGCGTGATATGATGCTTGAACGTCCCTTAATGCTTGGTGAATATGGTGTTGATAACTCGGTCAAAAAAACCGATGCCGAGCAGTTTGAGATTATAAAGAAATACTACGCGAAATTTGAAAGAGAGGGCGTAGCAGGCGGATTCTATTGGTGCTACGGATATGGTGGGATTAGCGCTCAATTCCACCTTGTTAATAAGCAGGGCGACCTTCGCGAAACCGCAGCGTTTTTGCATTTCCGCAGTATTGATATTGAAAACGCCCGCACGGGTAACACCGAAAAGGACGTTCCTTGCCTGATTATGACAAACGGCACAGATAACATTCAGTGGTTTGGCGCACGTGGCTCAACAGAATATTTACTGGAGTGTAAAACAGATAACGGATTTAAGGAAATTGCCCGTGTTATACAGGAGGAATATGAGGAAGTTCCCTATATTCTTCATGCTTCACACGAAGATTCGGGCGAGTTTGAAACCTATCGTGTAACGGCATTCTTTGCCGATGGCAGCAGCACAGTATCACCTCTGCTGACACTTGAAAAGAAGGTGGAATTCTAATGATGGAATATTCTAAAACTGCTTGTGGCAGACGCACACAGTACGCTGGAATCACCTGTGCTGATGATAAATGTGTGTTCAGCATTTTAGGCGATAAAACTTATAAAGGCGAGGGACTTGTTTCAAAACACACCTTTAAAACTGAACCCGATACGCTTTATTTCCTTCGTGTTACGGGTAGGGTTGTTCCCCCCGAATTTACTAATTTCCAGTTTGGCGTTTGTGATAGCGAAGGTTTGTGGCTTGAAAACCATCTGCAAAAACGCGAGAAAGCGTTCTTTGTTTACAGTGGCGGTACAGACCAACAATTGACTATAAGGGGTCAGGATGGCTCGGAATATACCCGTGGTTATGTCTTTACATCGGGCAGTAATGAAGAAATGTCCTTTTTCACAGATGGCGAAGAGGGCGAGGTTGTACTCTCTGAGGTGCGCATTTTCAAAATGACAGATGCTATACCTGCGCCCGAAAGAACCGAAGCAGGCTCTGTAAACTGGGTAGAGGATGCCAACACCTGTGATGATGATAAAAATATCATCGGTGATTTAGAAGCGTGGGCAAAGCCCTTTGCTGAGAACTGTGAATTTGTAGAGGTTTCAGACGGCGTTCTCCGTTACGATAGCAAAGGCTTGGGATGCTATTATATTGCTTGGTTCCCAATACAAAGACCGGGTATTTATGATGTTTGCTTTAAGTCCAAAGTGATTGAAAAAGGTCAGTCGCGTTTTGGCGTAATTACTCAGAACGCACAGGGCAAACGCAGGTTTGTAATGGAAAAGAACAACGCAGTAGAGGGAAAAGAAGACAGCTACGCTGATATGTATGCTGTACCAGAGGGAGTAAAACTTGGCTTTGCTTTGTTTAACCGTGGCGGAAAGATTGATTTTAGTGATTTCAAATTTTTCTTTGCGGGCGATGCTAAGAAACCCGAACAGCAAACAGAAGAAAATATCAAAAAAAGATATTCAGAATTTTCTTAAACAAAAAAGGGCGGTTTTACCGCCCTTTTTTTTAAAATATCCAAAAAAATAATATATTATATCTTGAAATTATAAGCGTTTGCAAGTAAAATAAAGGTTAGCAGGTTTAATAAGGTAAAAGGAGATTTAAGTATGAAAAAAGCCCTTCGTATAATCGCTTTTGTTTTGGCAGTGTTGGTAGCTCTTTCGGCGGTGTGGTTTTTAATAATCCGTCCGATTATAGGCAAAACCGCTACTGTTATATCAAGCAAAAACTATAAGATAAACGGCGGAATGATGTCCTATATAGTAAAATCCCAGATGGAAAAATACATAGAAGAACATGCCGCCCTTTACGGAGAAGAGTATGTAGAGAGCATTGGAATTAATAGTGAAAAATCTCTAAAATGGCAAAAAAGCCCCTACGGAGAGAGTTGGTTTTCATATTTCTTCGATAAATCGGTAGATGCTATGAAAGAAACACTTTCATTGTGCGAGGCAGCAAACGAAGCGGGTGTAACTCTGACAGAGAAGGAAGTCAAAGCTTTGACAAAGGCGGCTGAAAATCATAAAAAATACGGCACCAAAAACGTGCTTTATGTTATGAAAGCAAAAGCTTTGGCGGATAAGTATGAAGATAATTTTTATGCTTCGCTTTCCTACGATGCAGAAGATTACCAAAAATATTATGAAGAAAACAAACAAGAGTTTGATGTTGTAGATTATAAATATATGGAAATTGCCGCACTTCAGGGCGAAAATTTTGATAAAGAGGCGGCATATAACAAGGCAAAATCTTTGGCAAATAAGTTTGTAAGTCAAATAAAAACGCAAGGTTTTGATAAAACGGCACAAGATTATTTGTCTTCTATACAGTCTGATAAAACCCTTGCGGATTTCACAGAAAAAGAGTATCCGTACGAAATACGCACAAATTTCGGTAATTGGGCATTTTCGGATGAACGCAAACAGGGCGATACTATAATTTTCGAAGGCGCGGGACAGTTCGCTGTTTTCTACATAGAAAAAGCGCCGTATAAACTTGATTATACCACGCGCAAGGTGCAGATGCTCACAATGGCGATTGGTCAAAACCCATCTAAAACCTTCACTAAAATGAAGGACATTCAGAAAAAGTGGGAAGATATGGAAAACACCGAAGAGAATTTTAAAACCTTGTCAGATGACGTAACTCTAACAAATGTTTATAGGGAAATGTCATCCGAAAAGGTGAACGAATGGGTGTATTCTGATGCTCGTAAAGCGGGTGATTATTGTTTTCTAGAAGACCAGGGAAGTTTTTATTTAATGCGATTTGTCGGAGAGGGTGAAAGCAGTTTTACTCTTAAGGCCAACGAATATTTAGGCGAATCAGAGTTTAATGAAATGCTTTCGAAAGCGGAAGAAAAGTTCGGCATAAAAGTGAATAATGGAGTCAAGCGCTTCGTGAAATAGGTGTTTGTAAATAAAGTTCTTAATAGGTGGATAAAGAAAAAAGCCGCATCTTTTGATGCGGCTTTTGTTGACATATAAAAATGTGTGTGTTAAAATATAACACAATTAAAAAACTTGAAAGAGGTTAGTTTATGGATTTTCTTAAAGGAAAAACAGCAATAATAACTGGCGCTGGTTACGCCGCACTTGAGGACGGAAGATGTGGCTCAATTGGCTATGGAATTGCAACCGCTTACGCAAAAGAGGGTGCAAACCTTGTAATAACAGGCAGAAATGTTAAAAAACTTGAAAAAGCCAAAGAAGAACTTGAAAGTCTTTATGGAATAAAAGTTTTGGCTCTTGCCGCAGATATAAACGCAGGTGCCGATAACGAGGCTACTGCAAAAGGTGTTGTGGAAAAGGCAATAGCAGAGTTCGGAAGAGTTGATGTGCTTATAAACAACGCACAGGCATCCGCTTCAGGTGTGCCGATTCAGGACCACACAACAGAGCAGTTTGACCTTGCTATGTATTCGGGTCTTTATGCTGCATTTTATTATATGAAAGCCTGTTATCCTTATCTCAAGGAAACAAAGGGCAGTGTTATAAACTTTGCATCGGGCGCAGGTCTTTTTGGTAACTACGGTCAGTCTTCATATGCTGCCGCAAAAGAAGGCATACGCGGACTTTCGCGCGTTGCCGCAACCGAATGGGCGAAAGACGGAATAAATACTAATGTTATTTGTCCGCTTGCATGGACAGCACAGCTTGAACAGTTTGAAAAAGCATATCCCGATGCTTTTAAAGCGAATGTAAAAATGCCTCCCGCTGGTCATTACGGCGATGCAGAGCTAGAAATCGGCCGCGTTTGCGTACAACTGGCCTCCCCCGATTTCAAATATATGAATGGTGAAACCTTAACGCTTGAGGGCGGAATGGGACTTCGCCCGTAAAAATTATGGAAATGGTGTTAATTACGGCGCTAGGCGTAGGCGGCGCAACGGTTTTCGGCGCGCTTATCGGCTTTGCGTTTAAAAAAATATCACATAAATTTTCGGATATAGTGCTATCCTTTGCCGCGGGTGTAATGCTTGCCGCTGCGGTGCTAGGTCTCATTTTACCTTCAGTAGAAACGGGTGGCAAATGGGGACTCGCATGGGCGGTACTCGGCATATTTGCGGGTGCACTTTGTCTTAATCTTGTTGATAAAATCGTACCTCACCTGCATAAAATGGTGGGTGACGATATAGAGGGACACCAAAAAACCGAAATTTCACGTGTATTGCTTTTCCTTATGGCAGTTGCAATTCATAATCTGCCCGAGGGTATTGCCGCGGGCGTGGGTTTTGGCTCGGGTGACAGTGGCCAGGCGTTTTTAATAGCGGGCGGTATTGCTCTTCAGAACATACCTGAGGGTATGGTTATTATAGGTCCGATGTTGGCGGTGGGCATTACACCCAAAAAGACCTTCATTGCCGCCGCTATGACAGGACTTGTAGAGGTTTTGGGAACGCTGCTCGGTTATTTTGCTGTCAGCGTGTCGACTGCAATTTTGCCGTTTGCCTTAAGTTTTGCGGGTGGCACAATGCTTTATGTCATAAGTGACGAGATGATACCCGAAACACATGCCCACGGTAACGAGCGCGGCGCGACCTACGCATTGCTTGTCGGCTTCTGCGTTATGCTTGTAAGTGATGTATTACTTCATTAAAAAACACCCTTTCGGGTGTTTTTTTATTTTGCAATATCAATTAAAATATCGCCTGTATTCGTGATGATTTGGCAGTTACCTCCGTTAGCACCTTTAGGTACGCGGACCGTACCTGTGTTGGTGGTTATAGCAAAATGCCTGTCTTCAAGCACCGTGCCCGTAACATCACCTGTGTCGGTTTTTATATAAATTTTTGCAGAATCACTGCGCAGGAGCTGCACATCTCCCGTACTGCGCCTTATAAAAAGTTGTTCCTCGGCTACTGTGTTTTTAAGTGTGATGTCACCTGTATTACCGAGGGACTGAATACATCGACATCGGACGTTTGAAAGATACGTATCCCCTGTAGTGACTCTTAGTTCAAGTGTATCAGATTTAATGTTTTCGAGAGCAATATCACCCGTACTAACCGAAATATCAACCTTAACAAAAGTAAAGTGTTCGGGTATCTTTATATCGCTTGTATCCGCCACAATGTTGAGGGTAACATATTCTCCTTTCGGCAGATACACTTTAATTTTAGGCGTACCAAAATTCACCCCGATATTGTCATACCACTTTTTGTTGCTTTCAAGTGTGATGTTAAGCATACCACTGTCCTCTACATAAACGGTGTGTTTTTCGTTTTCTGTTTCATAACATACTACACTAGATTCGCCATCTTCGCTTTCTAAAAACTCAATATCAGAGGTGTCAGTTTTTATCTTTATTTCGCTGAACGGTTCGGTTATCTTATGGGTTTCGGTTGTATATTTTACGGTAGAAAGTTTTGTAAAATCCCAACCGTTTAGCGTCATTACGACCGCGAAAATCAATGCGCCGATTATAAAAAGGGAAGCACCTATAATAAGCCATATTTTTGCGCTTTTTGTCATTACTTTATCCCCCTTTTAATCCAAAAAACTGTCTTTTTTGTAAGCCAAAAAGTGCCTTTTGTTGCCACCTTGCATAAAAAGAAAAAGAAAATTGATAGTCCCGCGCAAACAAAACTCGCGCCTATCATTGCAATACCGGTTAAAATGTGAGCGTTTATAGAAAGAATTATAGCACCAATTATAATACCAATAGCACAACAGAGAAGAGAAACAAAAACCGCCCACAGCGAGACTATAACCGACCATAACGCAACAAAAAGCGAGAATATTACCGCAAACGCAGAAAGAAGTAATGATAGCCACAAAGGACTACCAAGCACCAAAAGCGTAATCTCCCACGCGCCA
Source organism: Acutalibacteraceae bacterium (assembly GCA_045601505.1). Lineage (GTDB taxonomy): Bacteria > Bacillota > Clostridia > Oscillospirales > Acutalibacteraceae > SIG589. The sequence goes on along the minus strand of JAZRZS010000040.1, from coordinate 23,510 downwards.
AGGCGTTTTTTCGGCTTGATTTTTTCTTTTACGAGTTTGCTAAGCGGAACATCGGCTATAATTTGTGCTATAATTTCCTGTGTGTTGCCAATCTCCGCGACAGCATCTTCTTCTGTTAACCCGTCTTCCATTCGGTCATCAATCATTTCGGCATAAAACGTTAGATGCCCTGCTATATCGTCTTGCGGCAAACACGCCAAATCCCTTTTAAGTATTGCAAGGAATTCGCCTTTAGTCATAATTTTTATCCCCCTTGGTTACGAATTTGTATATGGATAAAATTTCTCGCCAATCGCGCTTAAAATCTTCAATTCGTCTTAAGCCGTTTTGGGTAATGTGATAATATTTTCTGAGTCTTCCGTTGTGCTCTGCCGTGCGAACCGTCAGCATATTAGCGGTCTCCAAGCGTTTAAGAATGGTGTATAATGTGGATTCGGATAACTCTAAATACGGTTTCATATCCTTAATAATCTTATATCCATAAGAATCCTCGTCTTTAATCGCCGCCAATACGCATACGTCCAAAAGACCGCGCTTTAATTGAATATCCATACAATACCTCCCATCACACAATACATCGTAACACGAAGTATAATTTTTGTCAAGTGTTTTATAAAAAAAGACAGTGCAATAAGCACTGTCTTTTTGATTATTCGTTATATCCTTGGGGGTTGTTCTTTTGCCAACGCCAAGTGTCTTCGCACATTTCTTTGATACCTTTTTCGGCACTCCAACCAAGCACTTTATGTGCTTTTTCGGGGTTAGCATATACTGTTGCGGGGTCGCCTGGGCGGCGCGGTGCAATAACATAGGGAACAGTAACACCCGATGCTTCTTCAAATGCACACTTAAGTTGCAAAACGCTGCAACCGTTGCCTGTGCCAAGGTTAAATGCCTCGCAGCCTGTGTTTTTAAGCACCCAGTCGGTAGCCTTTGCGTGTCCGTTTGCCAAATCAACAACGTGAATATAATCGCGTACGCCTGTGCCGTCAACGGTGTCGTAATCGTCACCGAAAACATTAAGTTTCTGGAGTCGGCCTACCGCAACCTGAGAAATATAAGGCATAAGATTATTAGGAATTCCGCGTGGGTCTTCGCCAATTTTGCCGCTTTCGTGTGCACCAATGGGGTTGAAATACCTAAGCAGCGCAATCGACCAAGTATTATCAGATGTATAAAGGTCGCGTAAAATTTCCTCAATAAAATATTTTGTTCTGCCGTAAGGATTAATCGCGCCGAGAGGCATGGTCTCAACAAGCGGCATTTCGGTTTGTGTGCCGTAAACGGTTGCCGAAGAACTGAAAACAAGACGTTTTACCGAAAACTCTTCCATAACCTCTAAAAGATAAAGTGTGCTTATAAGATTGTTATCGTAATATTTAATCGGTATTTTACATGATTCGCCAACGGCTTTAAGTCCCGCAAAGTGAATAACCGCCTCAATAGTGTTTTCGCTGAATATTTTTCTAAGTGCTTCTTTATCGCGGACATCGTTTTCGTAAAACTTAACGGTTTTGCCTGTAATTTCTTCTACACGTTTAAGAGATTCTTTGTTAGAGTTATCGAGATTATCAATAACAACAACGTCATAACCTGAATTAAGCATAGAAATAAGGGTGTGGCTACCAATGTATCCTGCACCGCCTGTCACTAAAACTGCCATAAAACACCTCCAAAAGTATGATATAAATATTATACATTATATATGACGAAAATAAAAGTCTTTTTTTGTCGGTTTACAAGAGGAAAAAAAGGTGATATAATATAATAAATCATTTTTGGGAGAACGCTATGAAATATCATATAAGTTCAAATGCCTTATGGAGTGCATTTCCTGTGCCTTCTTCAGTGGTAGATAAGCATATAAAAATGGCAGGGGCTTTACAGCTTCGTGTCTTGCTTTGCGTTTTCCGTAATCCTGCAGAAGAAATAAGCGCCGAAAAAATTGCTGAAGCCCTTTCTGCATCCGTCTATGATGTTGCGGACGCTTTAATGTTTTGGGCTGAATGCGGCATTTTAGCCACAGAAAAGGGCGAGGTTTTGGCATCACAACCTGTAAAAGAAATTAAAAAAACTGTTCGTGCTGCAAGTGTTAAACCCACAAGGGAAGAGGTGGCGCGGCGTGGTATGGAAAGCCCCGAAATCACATTTTTGCTGCGCGAGGCAGAGGGTAAATTCGGCAGAGCACTCCGTCAAAGTGAGGCATCAACGCTTGTATGGCTTTGCGATGACGAGGGCATGAGCATTGCCGTACTTTTAATGCTTGTGGAGTTTGCAATAAGTGACGGCAAGGGTAGCATAGGATACATAGAAAAAACTGCGCTTTCGTGGCTGGACAGCGGCGTTTGCGATATTGCAGGGGCAGAGCAGAAGATTAATGAGATATATAAAAGCCGTTCGTGTTGGGGCATAGTTTCCAAGGCGTTTGGAATTGACCGCCGTATGCCCAGTAAAAAAGAAGAGGAGTTTTCTCTGCTTTTCGTGGGTGAACGCAAAATGAGCGCCGATTTACTCCGCGAGGCATACAACCGTTGCATTGATGCTACGGGCAGACTTTCCATTCCGTATATAACAAAAATTCTCGACAAATGGTACAAAAGCGGTGTAAAAAAGGTTGAGGATATAAAAGAAGACGGCAAAAAGGCTAAAGAAACAATTGCAGCTTACGATACAACAGTGTTTGACAGTATGTTAAACGCAATAGATGAAGATTAAAGGGGTGACATATTTGGGACTTTTTGAAAATACATATACACGCGCGTTTGAAATAAAAAAGGAGCAACGCTATAACGCCGAAGCGCAGTATGAAAAATCCGTTTCTGAATTAAGGGCGGCAAATCCGCGTTTTGCAGAACTGGAAATGCAGCTACAAAATATCGCTGCTAAAATTGCAATTGCCGCACTTTCGGGTGATAAAACCACTCTAAAAGCGCTAAGGGCAAAAAGTGAAGAAATTTCCGAAGAGAAACAAAAATTGCTCGGCGCTACCGCTTTCCCTAAGGTTGAATACACCTGTAAAAACTGTGATGATACAGGATATGTAAACGGCAAAATTTGTCCCTGTGTCACATCACTTGCGAAAAAACTTGCGTATGAGGAACTGTGCGAGGAAATGCCGCTTGACAGTTGCCGATTTGATAATTTTGACCTTAAATATTATAGCGAAAAAAGTGAAGACGGCGTAGCACCTAAAAAGCGTATGACACAGGTGTTTAAAATCTGCCGGGAGTTTTCGCTCAAGTTTAAGGAAAACGGACAAAACCTGTTACTATTAGGTAAAACGGGATTAGGGAAAACCCATTTGTCACTCGCTATTGCTAACGAGGCGGTCACAGCAGGGCATTCGGTTATTTACGGTAGCGCACAAAACCTTATAAATAAGGCGGCGGGTGAACAGTTTTCATATTCGGGCAGCACAGAGGTTATAGACAGTCTTTTAGGGTGCGACCTTTTAATTGTAGACGACCTCGGTACCGAAATGAGTACAAGTTTTTCACAGTCATGTATTTATAATATAGTCAATACACGGCTTCTTAAAAAACTGCCCACCGTAATCAGCACAAACCTCACACTTGAAGAGATTGCTGAAAAATACACACCGCGTGTGTCATCAAGAATTATTGGCAGTTATACGCTCTTACAATTTTTAGGCGCTGATATACGCCAACAAAAAGCACTTGCAAAATAAGAAATAAATAAAAAATGGGACGAAAATTTCGTCCCATTTTTGTTTTGGTTTTATTAGGTTAAATCTTCAACGATAAGTGTTCTGACGCCACCGCCGTCACGCTTTTCGTTGCGTTCTTTTAAGAATTTTGCTGCAACCTGCGGGAAGAGAGCATAACTGAGAACATCCTCATCGCATTTTGCAAGGTCACCCGCTTCGGCGCGTTGTTTTTCAAGTTCGGGTTCAAGCAGGTCGGCAGGACGACAGGTGATAATTGTATCGTTGCCAATTGCCTTGCGTCTAACATCCTCGTTAACAACACCCGGAACACGTCCGTACTCTCCGCGGAGGAGAGCTTTAGATTCTTTTGTTACCATCTTGTAACGTTCGCCCGAAAGCACATTAAGTACAGCCTGTGTACCAACAATTTGACTTGTGGGGGTAACAAGAGGCGGATAACCGAAATCCTTTCTAACATTGGGGATTTCGGCAAGTACCTCATAAAATCTATCTTCTGCGTTAGCCTGTTTTAACTGTGATAACAGGTTAGATAGCATACCGCCTGGTACTTGATAAAGTAATGTTTTAGTGTCAACATTCAAAACCTTGGGGTCCAAAATACCCTCTGCCTTAAGTTTGTCGGCAACAGAGCGGAAATGCTTTGCAATTTCCGACAGGGCGTTAAGGTCGAGTTCTGTGTCGCGCTCGGTGCCTTTCAGTGTGGCAACCAAAGCCTCGGTAGACGGCTGTGAGGTACCGTTTGCCAAGGGGGAGAGCGCACAGTCAACAATGTCAACACCTGCCTGTGCTGCCATAAGGTTGGTCATATCACCTGTACCCGTTGTGTTGTGGGTGTGTAGGTGAATAGGAATGTTTACGTTTTCTTTAAGTTTCTTAACAAGTGAATATGCGTCATACGGTAAAAGCAGGTTAGCCATATCTTTGATACAGATAACGTCTGCGCCCATTTTTTCAAGTTCACACGCAAGTTTTACAAAGTATTCTTCGCTGTGAACAGGGCTTTCGGTGTAACTAATCGCAGCTTCACAAACACCGCCGTATTTTTTGATGCTCTTCATAGCCTGTGACATATTGCGTGTATCATTAAGCGCGTCAAATACGCGGATAACATCAATACCGTTTTCAATAGCCTTTTTAACAAAAGCGTCAACAACATCATCGGCATAGTGTCTGTAACCTAAAATGTTCTGTCCGCGCAGAAGCATCTGAAGCTTTGTGTTGGGCATAGCCTTTTTAAGAGCGCGAAGTCTCTCCCACGGGTCTTCACTGAGGAAACGCATACAGGAGTCAAAGGTTGCGCCGCCCCAACATTCAAGCGACCAATATCCAACCTTATCAAGCATCTCACAAGCGGGGAGCATATCTTCAAGTCGCATACGTGTTGCGGCTTGAGATTGGTGCGCATCGCGGAGAATAGTATCGGTAATATGAAGTTTCTGTGCCATAGTCTTTCCTCCTTACGCAAATAGCGAAATCAGCACACCTGCCGCAATAGCAGAGCCGATAACACCGGCAACATTTGGGCCCATAGCGTGCATCAAAAGGAAGTTAGAGGGATTAGCCTTCTGACCTTCAGCCTGTGAAACACGCGCCGCCATAGGAACGGCAGAAACACCCGCAGAACCAATAAGCGGATTGATTTTGTTCTTTGAAAATAGGTTCATAAACTTGGCAAGTAATACGCCGCAAGCCGTGCCGATTCCAAAAGCAACAACACCCATAAGCATAATCTTAAGTGTTTCAAGGTTAAGGAACGAACGCGCAGTTGCAGTAGCGCCAACCGAAATACCAAGGAATATGGTAACAATGTTCATAAGTTCGTTTTGTGCGGTCTTGCAAAGACGTTCTGCCACGCCCGATTCTTTCCAGAGGTTACCAAGCATTAAGCAACCAACAAGCGGAGTTGCAGAGGGAACCAAAAGCGCTACAAAAATTGTAACGGCAATGGGGAAGATAATCTTCTCTGTTTTAGATACCGTACGGAGCGGCTTCATTACGATTTCGCGCTCTTTTTTGGTTGTAAGTGCGCGCATAATGGGCGGCTGAATAACGGGAACGAGCGCCATGTATGAATAAGCAGCAACGGCAATCGGTCCCAAAAGGTCTGGGTAAAGACGGCTGGTTGTAAATATCGCAGTCGGTCCGTCTGCTCCGCCAATGATACCAATAGAAGCGGCGGCAGCCTGTGGGAATCCGAGCAATACACAGCCAATAAATGTAACAAAAATACCAACCTGTGCGGCGGCGCCCAAAAGCAAACTCTTGGGATTGGAAATAAGGGGTGCAAAATCGGTCATAGCGCCGATACCAACGAAAATAAGACAGGGGTAAACGCAGGTCTTAACGCCTATGTAAAGAATGTCTAAAAGTCCGCCGTCTGCCAAAATTCTGCCGTAACTGTGGTAAAATTCCGATTCAGAGTCCATAAATGCCGTCCACAGTTCGCTGTGGTACATCTCGGCACCGGGAAGATTGGTAAGTAACATACCAAACGCAATACCAATAAGTAAAAGCGGCTCAAACTGTTTCTTGATAGCAAGCCATAAAAGCAGAAGCGATACCAAAATCATAGTAAGTGTCTTCCAACCTGCTACAGCAACTATCACACCGTCAACAACCTTGTCGGCAAGGAAGTTTTCAAACAGCATAAAAAAGCCGGTGGTTTTCAAAAAGTTAATTATCTGTTCTAACATAAGCCCATTCTCCAAAATTAAGCAATAACGCAGAGAACATCGCCTGTGTTAACGGTTGAGCCCTTTGTTGCGGGAACGGAAGAAACTGTGCCGTCACAGGGAGCCATAATTTCATTTTCCATCTTCATAGCCTCGAGCACCAAAAGCACATCGCCTTTTTTAACGGCGGTGCCGTTTGCAACATTTACAGAAAGAATTGTGCCGGGCATTGGTGCTACAACTGTTTCACCGCCTGTTGCAGCAGGAGCAGCAGGAGCGGCAGGTGCGGCAGGAGCGGCAGGTGCGGCAACTGCGGGAGCAGTAGCGGGTTTAACATCTGCAGCGTCAATAACTTCGAGTGTGATTTCATATTCAGTTCCGTTAACATTAACTTTATACATTTTCATAATAATTTACCTCACAGTTTTTTGAATGATGTAATTCTGATAGCCGAAACATCGGTGCCGAGTTCTTCTGCAACAGCGGCAGAGACGGCTGCCAGAATTTCTTGTTTGTTTTCAATTTTTGCAGGTGCAACGGGTGCCGCAGGTGCGACAACGACAGCGTCTTTTTTCTTGCCTACGTGGCAGAAAACACTGATTAAAGAACAAATTATTATAAGAGAAATAAGTCCAATAAAAACAGTTCCAATACCCATAGCACAAACAAATTCCAGTGCATATTCTTTCATTGACAGACCCCCTTGTTTTTGCGGTTTTACGAAAAAAGACTATACTTCCCATCGTAAAACTGTAACATTGTCAATATTATAACATACCCCCTTCGTAATATCAATACATAAATTACATAAAACGTCATATTTTTCAAAAGAACAAATTTCTATTGACAAATACCTGTATTTAGTGTGATAATAGTAATGTATATATAGGTGGTGTAATATGAGAGTAATTACAGGCAGTGCAAGAGGCACCCGTCTGCGCTCGTTATCTGGTAACGATGTTCGTCCTACCGCGGAGCGCGTTAAGGAGGCTGTCTTTAGCATAATACAGTTTGATATAGAGGGTAGGCGTGTTCTGGATTTGTTCAGCGGTAGCGGACAAATGGGAATAGAGGCGTTAAGTCGCGGTGCGGCAAACGCAACATTTGTCGATTCATCGGCAGAGTGTGTAAATGTCATAACCGCTAATCTAAAAACTGCGCATCTTTCACAAAATGCAGAGGTTATAAAGCGCGATTACAAACTGTTTCTCGATACCACGGCAAAGGTTTTTGACATTGCATTTATCGACCCACCTTATTATGCAGGAGTGTATGAGAATGCACTTTTGCTGACTGCAAAGCGTATGAGCGATTACGGCGTGATAATCTGTGAACATCCGTCTGATGTTTCTATTCCTGCGAAGGTAGGGGAGTTTGCATCTGTTAAAGATTACCGCTACGGTAAGATTATCATCACCGTTTATCGTAGAGAGGAGAACTGCTGATGAAAAGCTCCATTGCCGTATGCCCAGGAAGTTTTGATCCCGTAACAGTTGGCCATTTGGATATTATCCGCCGTGCCGCAGGGATGTTCAGCGAACTGATAGTTGTTGTAATGGTTAACCACAAGAAAAAATATTCTTTCACACCGGATGAGCGAGTTGCGCTTATAAAAGCGGTAACGGAGGATATGCCCAATGTAAAGGTAGAATATTATGACGGGCTGTTGGCAGATTTTGCAAAAAAGAAAAATGCGGGCGTTATTATAAAGGGACTTCGTGCCATGTCCGATTTTGAGTATGAATTTCAAATGGCACTAGCAAATAAAAAACTCAACCCAGAGGTTGAAACAGTGTTTCTCACCACAGCGGCAGAGAATATGTATCTCAGTTCCAGTATGGTAAAACAGATAGCCAGTATGGGTGGGGATATAGGCGAATTTGTACCCGAGCAAATTAAAAAAGATATAATGGAAAGACTATATGGAAAGGATGAATAAAGATGAGCATTGATGAATTACTTGAACAGTTGGATGAAGTGTTGGATGGAGGAATTAAAATTCCCGGAAAGAAAACGGTAGTGGATGTTGAAAAACTTCGCGCCATCGTAGATGATATCCGTCTTAACATTCCGTCTGAAATCAAACAGGCGCGCGGTATCGTAGCCGACCGTGCTGACATCATTACTAACGCCAAGCGCGAGGCAGACGGAATTATCCGTGCCGCAGACGAAAAGGCAAAAGCAATGGTGTCTCAAGAAGAAATCACAAAGTTGGCACAGGAAAAAGCGGCAGAAATTATTGCTACAGCACAGGGCAAGAGCCGTAATATGCGTAAAGCCGCACAGGACTTTGTTGATGACATTATGCGCCGCGCAGATGAAGAACTTACCGCAAACTTGGGTGAAGTTCGTAAAACACGCGCTGCACTCAAACAGCAGGTTCCCACAGCAGCACGTACAGAAGATTAATTAAAAAGGACCTGTAAAAACAGGTCCTTTTTAAACCGACAAATTTTGCATAAATAATATGCTAAGATGAAAGAGAGGTGTTTTCGGTGGAAAAAAACTTAAAAACAGTGGCAACAAACAAAAAAGCGTTTCACGAATATTTTGTAGAGGAATCTTTGGAAGCCGGAATAGCCCTCACAGGAACAGAGATTAAGTCGGTACGCGCGGGCGGGGTCAGTTTAAAGGAAGCATGGTGCTCTGTTGATGACGGCGAAATGTTTGTAAAACAAATGCACATAGCGCCGTATGACCATGGAAATATATTTAATAAAGACCCATTGCGTCCGCGAAAACTTTTACTTCATAAGCGTGAAATAATGCGTCTTTTGGGCCTTTGCAAACAACAGGGAATAACGCTTATACCGCTTTCGGTATATTTTAAGGGTTCAAGATTAAAAGTGCAGCTTGGCGTGTGCCGCGGTAAAAAACTTTACGATAAACGCGCTGTTGCCGCTAAAAAGGACGCAGAGCGTGATATCCGCCGTGCAATAAAAGAGCAAAATCACTAACTTTCACTTTTTCACTCTTCACTATTACTTCTTACTTCAAGACATGGGGGCGTAAAGGATTCGACAGGGATTTTGAATCACAGGAAGCGAGTAGCGGTGCGGAACCGCTTAAAAATCCGCAAATTAAAATTAACTGACAACAATAAAGTTGCATTTGCAGCCTAATTAGGCTGCCATCCAACCCCGAAGTATCGCGGTCGGGCAAGGGTGTCGATTAAGCGATGAACGTGAACGGCGGGTAGCCCCACCTGCCGTCATGAAGTAGGGGCTTTTGCGCAGCAAACCTGACGGACGGTGTGCGGTTAGCAGAACGCAAAAGACCGTCTGCACTCGGAGATGCCTGTGCCTAAAGATTTTTGGACAGGGGTTCGATTCCCCTCGCCTCCACCATAACGCGCATAGACGAACTCTTTACATTGTAAAGAGCGTCTTTGCCTTTACAGAAGAAATACCACCTAAGCCTTAATCGGCTTGGGTGGTATTTCGTTATATGCACTTAATTAATCATTTTTTTGCGGTGTTATATACGCATTTCTTATTCTATCATAAGTTTCTGCATGTAAATTGAGTTGTGCTTCTTTATTTTCCAGTTCCAATAAGGTTTCTTGTAGAATTTCAACTGTACCGCAACTTACTTCTCCGTAAACTTCTAAGAACGAAAGTCGATTCTTTATTCTGCAACTCAATTCATTTATAACTCTTAGCAGCTCAGCAAATTCTGCCTTTTCTCTTTCTATGTGCTCACAGGTGGGAATAATTTTGTTTTTAGGCATAGCTATCGTTATAGGCTCATCAATTGAACTATCAAATTTGCAATATGCTGATAGTATCTTACAAATATTTTTGAATATATCTGATGTTCTGCTCTTGAAGTTACTGTAATGATAATGACTGCCATCATCAAAGACACAGTGCATTGTTTCATAAACGGCTCCGTCTAACAATTCCATATTCTCGTTTGGTGAAAGAATACTCAACAGGCCAGCATTATGTATATCATCAGAAATCTTTAAAGATTCTTCTCTTGATAGTGATATTGATTTGCTGTCAAAATAACCTTTCGGGAAATCCATATAGGCAATTGTAGGATGAACAGTATTTTGATATGTGATTTTGTCTTTATTGAGAGTTATAGATTTTCCGCAGTGTCCTCCGAAGGATACACTTAACTCATCAATATCAATATCTCTTTTAAAACTTCCATCTTTATTTAATAACATAAAATCTTCCTTTACTCTGTGTAGCTATCATTCCAAATCGCTATAGCAGAATAGTTATCCCTTTTTTTGTTGATAGCTACACCTTCAGTTATCAAAAGCATTTTGTTAAGCCATTCGCTAGAATCGGTGCTATGCTTTAATGAATCCAACATTTCATTTTCCGTGATATATTCCCAAAAGCCGTCCGAACAAACTAAAGCAGCTTTAAACTCTGAAATTGGCATAACAGGCGAAACATCAAACATTGGTTTTTCCCATTTTATGCCCAGTGCTTTTAAGAGAACATTCCTATCGGGATGATTTCTGATTTCATCTTCTGATATTTCGCGGGCTAATGCAAGCATTTGGGGCACGCTATGATCCACAGTTCTATATCGAATATTGTTTTCACCAAATACGTATACGCGTGTATCTCCAATGTGTCCAATGCAAAAAGTATTTTCTTCAACTAATAGCATTGCGGCTGTGGTTTTCATTTTGTTCTTCGCATTATTATCAATTTGCTGCTTTAGAAGTTCATCTTGTGCTGCCATAAAAGCCTTTGTAATACAATCATTGAATTTATGCTTCATAGATTGCTCTACCAAAATTTTAGCAACAAGATTAGAGGCAACATTTCCCATTCCGTTGCCCCCTACTCCATCACAAACGACAAAGCAATATCGTCCGTTTTGCTCATTTATCACAAGTGAATCTTCATTAACTTGACGATTACCAATATCGTTTTTAAAAGTGTAATCTAACATTTGCTCACCGTATTAAAGAATATTATTAGATGTATTTTTTACTGGGTCCCATTGATTATCAGTGTCACTATCCTTGAGTAGCCACATATTCAATATAATGGTGCACACTATAGGGATTAATCCTACTAAACACCACCAACCTGATTTTCTTTTTTAAAAGCAAGTAGTGATAGAATAATTAACGCTATTGAACATAAAATACAAAGAACGGTTCCAGCACCGATAGTGACAGTCCTATCTCCACGTATACGCAACCAAATTGTTGGAATATATATGATATAAAGGAACAAAAAGCCCCCATTGACACAAGATATAATAAGACTCAACTTCATTTTTTTAGTGATCTGAAAAATCGCAGTAGCAATTGCTGTTGCTAACATAAAAATAAAAGCAATCCTTGATAACGTATTGATTGTATCTCGTGTTGAATTGCTAGCCATATAATTGTCACCTAAAAAACTTATAGTATAAGTGTTTAATTTGAATGTTGGCAAAATAAGCATTGATAATAACATTACTGCGGAAATAACAAGGAAAATAATTGTTTTTGTATCAAAACTTATTTGCCTAACATTTAAACTGTTTATATTACGGATAGGTGAAACATGTATATTATTAATTTGTGCACCACAACTACTGCAAAATTTGCTATCATTTGGAATTTCTTTGCCACATTTAGAACAAAACACTAATTATCATCTCCTTCGCTTCTAGTACAATTCTAAGAATGACCAGTAGTATCTACCGTCAATCTTGTAGATAAAGAAGTCATTCACCATGTCCATATCCATCTCATAGTCATTAGAATTAACGGTTACCGATGCGCCAGATTCTCCTACAACAGTATAAGTGGCTGCCCATATGCCTTGTAATTTACTTTTTTCATTTTTGATAATATTATAAACTTCCGTACCATAAACGGATTTTGCCTCTTCCAAATATCCATTTGAATACAGATCAAAATCACACTCGTAAATAGTCCCCACCTTTATCTTAAGGCGTTCAGAATCATTGGTATCAAAAAGGTGCTCATTTATACACTTCATTACTTCTCTTGCATTTCTATTTGCAATTTTTGACTGTGTGTCTTGATTTATACATTCGTCATATATCCACGCAAACATTGGCATTGACATACAATTAATTTGCTTTTCGGTAAATAAGAAATTAGAGGATAAGATAGACTTTAACTCATCAATACTTGAAGCACCGTAAGTGGTTTTTGAAGTATTATTTGGCGTAGTTTGTGAGTTTGTCATTTGAGAAGTATTTGATTGAGTTGTTGATGAATTGCTTTTCTTCTTAGCGTAAACATATTCATCAGGCAATCCGGTTTCGTCATATCTAACAAGTTTGCCATCTTCTAAAATAAACACAAATCCAGTAAAATCACTCGAAGAATCACTAACAGCTATTTCAGTTGGTGAATAGCAAACAGTATTTACGGTTAGTTTATCATTTCCATCATAAACCGTTAACTTACCATTACTTGAAATTTCAATGTAATGATCATCGCCACCCGAAATTGTCTCCCATGTGCCAACCATATCAGAACTTACGGTTATACCAGAGTTAGTTGAAGTTTTATAATCCTTTTCAACCCATATTGCAGGTCTAACACCATGCTTTGTTTCTTTATATTGAGTACCAACCCAAGCAACACTTGATGGTGCCATTACCGTTCCATATGCACTTTCATCACGCACCCACCAGTATGACATGCCAGTGGTTTCATCACTTGAACTCACAGCTACGCCTTCAGCTTTTGCATACTCCGTAGGGTAGCAATCATATATATTGCTTACAACATCAGCATATTTTTGAATTTCATCCGAACTGAGTGCAAAAACCTTTTCAGTAGAAGTAAAACTTCCTTTTTCGGTATCAATTTTGCCTGTTGTTAGTTTTTTACGTTCTTGATATGAAAACGCATCTTCATAGATATTATCAATCAAGTAGTCATTAGCACTACTGTCATTCCACGAGGAACCATATTCTGAATATGTATATTGAGTAGCGTCTAAGGCATATTTGCTTATAAGCAATAATTTATTGTCCTTAATGTCAATAACAATCCATTCTATATCTTCGTCACCATTATTGTAATTGTTATCCTGCTCATAGGAACCGAATTTAATTACGGAACCAACACTTATAGCATTAGAATCTTGGCTTGAAGAAATATTAGCATTATTGTTACCAATATATCCACCATCATTATCATTATCATTAGAACCTGAAACGGCAGCTATTATTGCAATTAAAAGAATAAGTCCGCCTAAAGTAATTAAAAGAATATGCCACCATTGCAATTTCTTTTTTTGTTTATTTGTTGGACTTTCATTTTTGCTATAAGTAATATCCTTTTCTTTTTGAATTTGCTGTATAGAATTTATATTTACTTTTTGTGGATCAAATTCGCTATTAATTGAAGAACCACATTCTGAGCAAAATCGGGCATTATCTGCTAGTTGTTTTCCACATTTAGAACAAAACATTAATGTTCCACCCCTTTTTAAGTATAATAAACATATTTCCCCTCATAACTAGTAATATCAATAAATTACTTCCAGAACTCAAAATTTGACAAATAGAAGAACCCTCCATCACTAACTTCAATATGAAGGTATTTATAATCCTTTAAATCGATCTCAAATTCCACAGGTTCGGTTGTATCTTTCATCTTTGTGTAAAAGATTGCTTCAGCATTGTTCCATTCACCATCTTTACTACCATAAATTGTAATAGTGTGTGTTGTTCTGCCAAATGCATCGCTTCTTCCTTTAGCAACGGTTCCTGTAAGTTTTGAATACATATCCCTAAGATAAACTACAGAAGCACCATTCGAACCCCAACCATGATTTACACTAAAAAGATTAGGAGGTGCATAAGAGTTGCCGAGCAAGTCAGATTTTACTTCACTTTCTTGGTCTACATCTCCGGTAACTACAGTAAAATCGCTAAGAGGAACTGGAGCATACTCCATATATTCATCATGCTTTTTAGTTAAATCTACATCGTTAGGCAAAAGTTTCAATGCTTCATTGATGATGGAAACAGCTTTTTTATAACCATCAGATTTTAGTGTGGCGTCTGCATTTGCGATTACTTGTGTCTTATATTTAGAAACATACAAGTTTCGTTTTCCTAAAATTTCAGAATCAGTTTTAAAATCCGAGAGGTTATTATCTATGTATTCAATGCCTTCTCTATATTTTTCTTCAGTTTCCAATGTAGCTAAATCATTTAGACCTTTTTCTTTTTTAATTTCTCTCTTTTTTGCGGTAATCGAGTCATTTGCACCATATAATTGTTCGGCTGTTTCAAGTTCTGCTATTGCTTCATCATATTTTTTCTCAGCCAACAATTCGTCAGCTTTACCTATATAATTAGTTATTTCTGTATTGCTAATGTCATTATTGCTACTATTTATTGCATTATGATTATCATTCTTACATGCAGCAAAAGATACAACCATAGTCAAAATAATTAATATGCTCAAAATTTTTGTTTTCATTTTTCATTCTCCTTATAGTTGAGACAAACTATTTGATTTTAATGTTTGTTCGCTACCTTTTATCCTTATCAACCAATTTCAAAAACAATATACCTATCGTTCCATAAGCCACACTGTAACCTATCAAAACCAGCCAGGTTTTCGTGATGTTTTGAACTGACCCATCATAATCCATATCATATTTTTGAGTCAGGTTAAGGTCTTTCCAACTGTCGATATCTTCGTCCGATTCCTTTGCTGCCTGAAATTTTTCAAGAGTGTCTTTTGTAGGGATTTCATTAAGATCCGCAGAACTGCAAATCGCACACAATCCCCATTTGCTTATGGTCAATTCTTTTATCGGTTCTGCTTTTTCGGGCAATGCAAACATCATCCCAGACATAACCAACTGAATAATTAAAACGAAAGGCATAACGGTCATCGCAGCATTTTCTGTTTTTACTATGCAAGAAACCAACACGCCCAGTGCATCGGCACAGAAAATAATTAGTGTAAACGAGATGAAAAATTCAAAGCCAGTCCATCCAAAAATAATACCTTTTGATGGAAAGTCCCTAAATATATCGAATACAGTTGTAAGTATAATGCTTTCGGCAATGCAAAGAGCAAGTTCAAATATCATTCGTGCAATGACATAAGAAGAAATATGTAAGCCGGTACGGTGTTCACGCTTGATAATAGCGCGTTCTCTACATACGGTTTGTATAGAATTAAATAATCCGGTCCAAATACAACCGCAAATCATTGCAAATACACCTGTTTTAGTTGCTTCGTTTACTGAAAAAGTATTGTCTCCAATAACCCAGGCAAGAATTATAGAGATTATCAGTGTGCTTATTAAAGATTTCCAACCTTTTTCATTTATAAATCCACGAAAGCACTTTCCTACATATATCTTGATTTGTCCTATTCTTCCGATTCTCGATTCCGCCACCGGTATCACCCCTTACTATATGAGATATACTTATCAATAAAGTAATCTGACAAGCCTTCACCGTTCTCATCAGGACGGTTTATTTTTTTGACAATTTCCCTGAAACTCTTAACTCCAAAGAAGTTAAAGGCTTCTTTGGTGCTGCCATAAAAAGCCAAATGACCGCAGTTGTCCTTCGTGCTTTTAGCAAGAACGATTACCTTATCAAACAAATCTGCAGCTCGTTCAGGGCTATGTGTAATAACCATAACGATTTTTCCTTGATCGGCTATTGCACGTAGATTTTCCATAAGGCCACGTCCCATAATATCATCAACGCCGGAATCGGGTTCATCTAAGAAAAACAAGCTTGGATTCGCGATGAATTCTACCGCTATACTTAACCGTTTTCTTTGACCGCCGCTCAGCTTAGATACAAGGGTTTCTCTTTCTCTGCTTAAACCTAAATCCTCTAGCACTTGCTTAATCCGCTCTTCACGATCCTCATAACTGATTTTTCGAGGCAACTTCATTTCTGCAGCGTTAGAGAGTGTATCATAAACAGAGTCGCTTCCACGCAAAAGATCCTGTTGGGGTACAAATCCAATTTCATATTTCATTTGCTCATATTCTTCATAAATATCGGTATCGCTGTAAATGATTTTTCCGTCAGCTTTTTCATACCCCATTACAGCATTTATGAAGGTTGTCTTGCCTGCACCTGAACCGCCGAGGATTAATACCATTTCACCGTTAGCCACAGATAAATTGATATCTTGCAACAGTAGCATCTTCTTAAACCGTTGAATAACGCTTCTTTCAACGATATTGATAACTAATCCACCATTATTTTGCGATTTCTCACGCCTGGGATTTATTACGGGTACAGATTCAATTTTCTTTTGGATGGGCTTATCTTCTGTGATATTAATGGGTTTATCTAACTTATCATCGCCAGCAAATAAAATCGCATCACCTAAAAAGATAAATAGAGTATCAACGATTCTCACAACATCAAATTCATTAAGATAACGTGGTGAGTTCAATCTTTTTCCGTTAAGAAAGACACCGTTTGTACTCTTGTGATCAATAATAGCCCATCCGTTACTGGAAGAGAAGAATGATGCATGCTTTTCCGAAATCATATCATTTTCAATTTGCAATCCACTTGAAACGGAGCGACCAATGCACAGTTCGGCTATATTGTAACTAAGAGAAATTTTTTGCCAATTACTTTCAGCAATTGGAGTTGTAGTAAACAATCCAAAAACTCTCTCGGGATGGTGTTTTTCGCCATCCTTAATATCAAAAGTTATGATATTAAGATCATCAAGTTGGACTGCGGATTGCCCGGCGATTTCTTGTCTACCGTATAATTTGCCGTTAACATATGTACCATTAGTGCTATCTAAATCACGATAATAATATTTACCATTAACATTTGCAATTTCGCCATGTAACCGAGACACAATAGATGACTCAATGGTAATATCGCACTTCGATTGCTGGGATGCTCTACCAAGTGTAGTAAGCAAACCGAGTTTGTTTGTAGATATGACACCATCTTTGTTAAATAAAACCAAGTATGCCGCATCTACATTTGTAGGGTTGTAAAAAACTGTTTTAGCCATTATTGTTACCCTCTGTAGTATCTTCTTTCTCTAAATCTTCATTCTGTTGAATAGCATCTAATATATTATCTTTGGAATTGACAAAATTCTGGTTCCTGAATCCTTCTTTAATTAAAGCGTCACGCGCACGTGGTGGCGCATCATAAATTATCACACTAAGTTTTTCTTTGTTTAAGAACATAGAAAAATCAATGCTTTCATTATATGATATATTTAATTTAAGTGCTTTTGTCCGTGATGCAGATAGAATAAAATTATCTACATTTGATATTGGATTGTTAACGATTTCAACTATGTTAAGATTATCCATTAAACCTAACGATGAAATATCCGAAATTTCATTATTGTTGATTTTCAACAGTTCCAATTTGTTACAATTCTTCAAAGGGGATATATCGCTAATTTTATTCCCTGACAAATACATATGGGTAGTATTTGTGTAATTGGACAGTGCTTCAATGCTTACAATCTGATTATCTCTTAAATCGATAACGCTTGCAGCATTGTTAATAAGCTTTTGACAAGAAGATAGAGGGTTAATATCGACAATCTGATTGCCACGTGCTTCAAAATATTCAAGTTCTTCAAACAAAGGCAAAACACCTATATCACTGATATTATTATAAGAAATATTAAGTTTATAAAGTTTATAGCATTCTTTAATCGGTGTTATATCGGCTATCTTGTTATGGTTAATGTCTAAATCCCAAAGGTGATAATTATTTGCTAAGGCACTTATATCACTGATATTATTATAAGAAACATCAAGATTTGAAAATTTGCCATCAATTAAACATGAGATATCAGAAATCCGATTTGTTGATACATCAAGATTATCTAATTTATCAAACTTTAGATGAGACAAATCATTGATGTTGTTAACTGACAGATCTGCAATATACAGCGAGTACTTAGATAGCGGCGATAAATCACTTATATTATTATTTTTGGCATACAAATTTAGCAAAGCATCGGTTTTCGTAACAAATTCGAGCGACGTCAATCTGTTTCCATTGCAATACAGCGTTGTAATGGTTTTAGGCAGCATAATAGTATCGGCATTAAGCTCACCTAAATAATCCATATGAAGTGTATCCAAAGCAATAAATTTTTCCAAACAACTCAAATTTGCAACCTTGGTATTGCTGATATGAAGTGTTTTTAAATTCGCTAAATCACTCAAACAGGAAATGTCTGTAACCTTAGTATTAGAAACATCTAAATATGTAAGTTCCTTCAAATTTGATAGTGGAGATATATCAGTTACATCTGGATTGGCTGCTATAGACAGTTCCTTGAGCCAAGTGACTTCACCTATAATTTTCACCGAATCATCATCCAAAAAACTAGCGAAAATTTTTAACGATTCTAGGTTTTTGAGTTCTTTCAGTTTTTCAAGATCATTATTTGTGATTAAATCGCTGTAAAGTTCTACTATAGTTGCATCGCGCTCAATATTTTCATCGCCGATAGTAACGGTATTAACACTAGTCGAAACAACGCCTATGATAAATACTGCAACAGCAGCTGCTACTAACCCGCTGTATAACCGAACAAAGAATTTTCTCTTTTTTCGTTCCAGTCTAGGATAATAAAAATATCCAAACAAAATAGGAAGTGCCAAAGAGCAAATTGTAGTTATTAAAGTAGCCGCCCCGTCACCGGGCTCAGCCGCACTGCTTGAAAAAGCATTATAAGTTACCCAAGCGCAAAATATAGTTAGTAAACTAGAAAGAATATTAGCAATTAAGCAAATAACATTCGGCTTTCTCTCTTTGTTGTTCATTTTAGAAAAATACTTTTTGCCTAAAAAGAATGTAGCACCCGCAAAAGCCACTGTTAATATTCCTGAGAATATCGGAATGATTTCCTCAATAATATTTGAAACTGCAGACGACAAGTACATAAAGAACAAGAAATATGCAACAATAGCACCGATAAGGAAGAATACATTCGGCTTTTCCTGTTTGTTCTCTTGTTTGTTCTCTTGTTTCTTTTCTGCATTTACGTTTTCTTTTTTGGGTCTGTCTTCCGTTTTTACATGCGGACGGTGTTCAGTTTGTTTTGTAGCCCTCGTTGCAGAACTTTGTGTCTTTTCATTGTCAGCAAATGACGACACACTAACAAAAGATGAGAGACAATCATCGTGCAGTTCTGAAATGTTTTGATATCTATTTTCCTGGTGAATCTCCATTCCTTTGAAAATTATGGATTCTTGCTGGGAATTTACCGAAGGATTGATTTCTGATATCGTCTTAATATCATCAGAAAACAGACGGTTCATTGCATCGTCCGGCGTAATTCCGGTGAGCATTTTGTACATTGTAGCAGAAATAGCATATACATCGGTCCAGGGCCCCTGCTTGCCTTTAGTGCGATATTGTTCCTCGGGTGCATAGCCTGGTTTCAAAAGTATGGATAAACTCTTTTCATCCGCTCCGCTTACTTCTCTGGCAGCACCGAAATCAAGAAGTTTTACGGTGCCGTCATTGAGTATCATAATATTTGACGGACTGATATCGCGGTGAATTAATCCTTGTGAATGAATTTTAGAAAGGGCTGTCATTACAGGAGATAACATATCAACCGCAGATTTAAAATCCATCGCCCCGTTTTTCTCAATAAAGGTTTTTAAGTCTACACCTTCTAAATATTCCATTACGATATATGCAGTATTATTTTCGGAAAAGAAATCGCGAACAGACACAATGCTTTGTTCATTTGAAAATTTGGCTAAAATACGTGCCTCATCAAGAAAGCTTTTTTTGCCCTTTTCAAAAAAGGCAATCGCCTCGCCTATAGGAGAAGTAATTTCAGCAGAAATAGTGTTATTGCGATTAACACCACCGGATGGAAAATATTCCTTGATTGCTACCGTCATATCCAATATCGTATCACGGCCTATATAAGTAATACCAAAACCGCCTTCGCCCAAAACACCACCAACCATATATTTTCCTGCAAGGATAGTCCCAGGTTGTAAATGATGGGGCGCGGGCTTATATTCAGATATATCCTTACCGCAATTCGTACAGATGTTTTCCGTTGCTTCTGCCGCACAGAAAGTACAAATTTTTCGTTCCATATACTTCTCCATCCCTCATTAATAGTAATATTTAAATTTATCGAATACCAGGATTATCAAAAGGTGTACCTTTTGATAATGACTATAGGTACACTTATTTTTTGACGATTTTAATTAAAGTCATTCGTCATTATGAGTTTTAAGCGTGTTTCTATTGCGTTTTAAGTCAGTTTATGGTATAATTTACAATAACGAAATAGGCTCTCAAAAGGTACACCTTTTGAGAGCTTATTTTTTCTTGTTTATCAAGCGGTATTCACGCAAACGCCGATAAAATGTAGCTTCGCTCATATTACAAAGCTTCAAAAGTTCAGAAAAAGACAGCTTGTTTTTCTCCCATTCTCGAATTAGTCTGGGGAAATCATCAGGAACGCTTTTCTCCGGTCTACCAAACTTAACCCCTTTTGCTTTTGCAGCGGCGATGCCTTCTGCCTGGCGTTTTTTGATATTTTCACGCTCGCTTTGCGCCACAAATGATAAAATCTGCAACACTAAATCGGCTATGAAAGTTCCCATAAGATCCTTGCCGTTCCGAGTATCAAGCAAGGGCATATCAACCACACATATATCAATGCCGATATCCTTAGTTAATACACGCCATTGCCACTGTATTTCTTCGTAATTGCGTCCCAAGCGGTCGATACTGAGTATGTAGAGTAGATCACCTGGTTTTAACCGTTTGACGAGCCGCTTATATTGTGGGCGCTCAAAGTCCTTGCCCGATTGCTTATCAATGTAGATATTCCTTTGCGGAATATTCTTCTCAGACAGAGCCATCAACTGTCTGTCCTCATTTTGATCTGTACTGGAAACACGTACATATCCGTATATGTTCGTCATACCACCTCACCTCGAATAACATTTTACATCAAAATTATCGTATTGTAAGAATTATAAAAGGGCAAACACGTTGCTCGCATACATCACACTTGCACGGTTTGCCCCTATGACTGCCGAGCTGTCTCTGCCTGTTCTGCTCGGAAATTTCGCCAATGGCGAAATCCCCTCACAGAACCCATCGGCTTTCGCGGCTTTTCTATGTCAGACTGAGATTGATCATTGCGGCAAATCGGCGCATTTTTTCATCTTTTGAGTCTGCTTTTAAAATACAGCTTCAAATTCTCTATGACGCTTTTCAAAACGTCATGGTTTTTCTGTTTTTGCACCGAAAACTGCACACCCCAAAAGGTCGTCGAGCTCACAGACTCGAATAACTGTTTCGCCGATTCCACCCCAGTCTGCCACAATGGCGCACGCCATATGTTCGAAATTATCATCATCAAAAAAAATACCCTTCAGGTTATTGATGATTACATTGATGGCTCGGTTCGAGGTGTCCCACACCTTTGTGTTTTTAGTTCCTTTCGGTGTGGTAATCTCAATCAACACAAATGCCTTATTAAATTTAGGAATACCCGTCTTGCTCTCCTCGGCGATTGCTCGATGTATCAGTTTTACCCAGTGCAGTTCCACCGCCTCTGTCAGTTCTTTGAGTGCCGGCAGCGGTTCGCTTATTTTGATAACAACTACACGCTTATCGGCGGTTTCAGTCTGGGGAGACAGCACGCTATTGCTTTCAGTCTGACGCATTGGAGCAAATTCTTCAATATCGTCAAGGATTCCAATTAACTGAGAACGCAACCGCAAGGTTTCCTCATAGGCGCGGGTTAACTTCTTTTCGTCAACGTCGTTTGCTTCAGTAATCAGCTTGTCTATCTTTTTAAGCGTCTTCCTCAAATCTAAATACATAAACATTCACCCTTTCTGAATTTTTGACATCCGGATACATATTGATAATTGGCAGATCCTCTTGTTGCATAATGATAGCATAGCGAACATCCGGTGACGGAAAAGAGGAGTTCTTTTCTAAGGCGTGATACGTTTTAACAGCAGAAAAGAAATAAACCAATTTAAGTAGATCATACGCAGGATTGATAAAATACCGCATAGGCCAATCTTCAATGTCACCAAGTTTTGGATCATTAATGCGACTTCCATCGGCGGTGTTATTGATGATCTCTTCATCTCTATAAATCCAGTTCAAGCCGCCCTTAATATTGCTGCGCTCAATTAGATACACACGCTCATACTGCGTTCGCAATTTTATTGGCGATCTTGAAAAGTTCACCGGTCTATTGCGCTCCGTGTAATTCTCTTCAAGTAGCGTTCGGCGGTTCCACATAGTTTGACGGATGATATTCTCGGCGATCTTCTCCCGCTTGCCGTTATCGCAAATAAGTATCATACCGTCTGCCTTGGTTTCATAAGAGCCGTATTTGGTATAAAACAGAGAGCTTTCAGCACGCAATTGCCATTCCATTTTTCCGTCACCGATATCGTAAACAGCATACTTTTTACCATAGGCAAGTAATATGCCTGCAAAACGAGTGGTAGATAGCACACCCTGGGCAATATTGCGCCAACAAGCGGATGGAATAAAATGCGGCAACTCGTTTTCGGGTAGTTCGCCTATTATAATGACACCATTTTTCTCCATAAGCGCAGCTACTCGTGATACTTGAAGCACACGCAGTTTTGCCGTTGTATTGCTGCCTTCGGAAATTAAACGCTTTTCATTAGGAAAAATATCTCTTCCTTTTTTAAGAACTGATACAATGCCATTCTTGTTCTTAGCAATTTAATCGTTTCTTGTAAGCGGGCGGAATGTGTATGACAAAGAGACTCTATCTCCCGTATTATTTGTGTCTAACACCTCAAGGCAGCTTAGATAATCCAATGTATTGAAACGGACAAGATGCCGTATCAGCCGCAGCTGATTATCGTGTAATTTCATTAAAAACCTCCTAACAAAATCAGGTGATATGAATTAGCATAAAGCCCGTTCATATCACCTGACATTAAATATTGATTGCTCTACTGTAAGACAACCACCTCCCTTACGAAAGGTTATTGCTGATTGTTAATCCAGCGGTTCGCCGGGCAGATAAGCAATCAACCGTTCAGTATAAACACGAACGTATTTCTGTCGCGTACCGATATTGCCGCCAAGCAACGAATAAGGCTCTCTGCCTTCCGCAATTAGCCTGGACAATTGTCTGGGCGATACACCCAAATACTTTG
>JAZRZS010000039.1:0-8836 GCA_045601505.1 Acutalibacteraceae bacterium | reverse complement strand
GGTGGCATAAAACTATCGCGTCCGACATGGAACAGTATTTCACTTTCTGCATAATATTCCACCGCAACCGTAACAGCCCCCGCCTCGCGCGAAGACACTTCGGCACAAAGCCGCTCTGCCGCCTCTTTTTGTACCATTACGGTTATATTGTCAATTGGCAGTCGGCTCTCGAGCAACTCCATTATTATTGGCGATGTTATATAATAAGGTAGATTCGCACACACCACAACACGTTTGCAATCGGCAAACTTTTCGGAAATTAACGCCCTCAAATCAATCTTCATTGCATCACCGAAAACCACCTCTGTGTTTTTAAGGTCAAAAAGTGTTTTTTGAAGTATAGGACGCAATCTTTCGTCAAGCTCTACCGCCACCACCCGTTTTGCCCTTTCGGCTAATGCACGGGTTAGAACACCAATGCCTGGTCCGATTTCCAAAACGCCGGTATCGTCATCTACCGAGTATTCCGCCATTCGCGGACAGACTGTATCATCTATTAAAAAATTCTGACCGAGCGACTTTTTGAAAGAAAAATCATCAGCGTTCAACAGTTTTTTTATAGTTCCAATATCAGATAAATTCATATTTCGCCATCCTTTTGGGAGTTTATTTTATTATATCCGCTCTGCCGCGCTGTTGCAACAAAATTTTAGATGACAAATAAAGAAATCTGTGATACAATATAGTATATATCTTAAAATAAACGGAGTAACAAAATGGAACAGAAAATTTATGACGCAATATACGGAGAAATCCGTCCTATTTTAGAGGAAAACAATTTTTCGGAAACTGACGGTGTTTTTTCAAATGAAACACGCGCTTTCAAGGTTTGTTATAACGAGGAAAAACATCTTTTTGAACTGTTGTCCGCAGAAGCGACTGACGGGGTTTTAGGCGAATATGCCGTTGCATCCTCTTATCTTTTTGATGAGAACAGCACGGCATCAGATGCTTCCGCTGTCGGCATTGATTTCAACGATACTCTTGCAACTCTTCTCGGCGTCTCTAAGCGCAAAACCCGTTCTGCCAATGTTGCTCTGCCCCAAAAAACAGGCGGAGACACTCTCACATTGGACGACCTTGCAAACAAACTCCTTGCCATATTCCCGGCTTACAAGGACGCTTACAAGGACAATGTTTCGCAAAACGGCGAACTCCTTTATGTTGACTTTTTCCAAAACACCGTAACAAACGATATTCGCGATTTACTAATAAAAGACAATACAAAAAAACTTAAAAAAATCTACGATGCACTTAACGAACTTTTCGTTAAAGGCGACCATACAGTAGGTAACATTGTTGTTGTTATAATTCTCGGCGGAACAGTTAAGGGCGACAAGGAATTAACCGAGAAAATGCTTGCAGGTCTTGCCGACTTCCCTCATCTAAAAACTGCTGTTTATAATATTTCTCTTCGCACCAAGCGTGATAAGAAATTACGCGAAATATACGGTATGTAAAAAGATTGTCCCCTGCACACAGCTGTATGTGTGTCGGGGGCATTTTTTTGGTTACAAATTATAACAAAAATTTAACTTTTTTCGACAAAAAAATGTTGTTATGTAAACCAATATAACCCAAATAATTATTCAACTTTTCCACTAACTTTTTAACTTTTTTGCCCTCTTTTAACGATTTAATCGCATTTTTTGCCCCTGTTTTGTTAATAACTCGGTGAATAAGTTGAAATACTTGCCTAAAAATAATAATACATAATAAAATATTATGTTAATTGTTTTCGAAAAATTTTGTACCTTTTTGGGTGTTTACTATTTTCACTTTTCATTGTATAATATTGTCGTAAATTTTTGGCATTTTTAATAGGAGTGTTGGCTATGAAAAAGTTGTCTCTATCGGCCCTTTTCCTTGTACTTTTAGTTTTATTTTGCGCATGTAATTCTTCCGCCCCCGCAGCTAAAGAAATCCAAAACTCTCTGTCCGCTTCGGGCGCTTTTTCGGATGAAGAAAACTTAATAACGCTTGACACAAAAGAAATCACAGAACGCTTTGGTTTCAGCACCGCGCTTTTAGAAGATTATTCTGTACGCGTCAGCAAAAATGAAGATGAGGTTTATCAGTTTGGCATATTTGTGCTTAAAAATGAAGAGGACAGTAACACAGTTATTGACGCTATAAAACAATATCTCAAACCGGTAACACTTGACGAAACAAATAACGCCGCCGTGTCGCCCGATATTCTGCTTATGCAGACCGATTCTTGTGTGATTTTTGCCGTAACGCCTGAGCGTGAACTTGCAGAAGAAGCGCTGATTTCGCTTGGCGCTAAAGAAATAAAATAAAAAAAGGGCTTTAAAAAGCCCTTTTTTATTTTACCATTTTTCTCCTACAATGCGTTTTGCAAGGTCTGTAAGTTCTTCGTTATTATAAAATTCTATTGATAGAACTCCGCGTCCGTTGTCCTCTTTGCTAATTTTAACCGGCCGGTGAAGTGCCGATTTCAGCGCAAGCTCTACCTCTTTATAATACTTATCCTTGACGGCGGGTGCCGTCTTTTTTTGTGCCTTTCCCTGTTGTTTTGCCATTTGTTCAAGTTGGCGTACCGAAGCACCCGCAACAGCAAGGGATAAAAGGCTGTTTCTTCTGCCTTCCTCTGCCGATAACAGAGCCTTGGCGTGACCGACCGTAATCTCACCCTGTCTGAGCGCATCTAAAATTTGGTCATTAAGCCCCAAAAGGCGTAGGGCGTTTGTAATTGCCGAGCGTGATTTGCCCACGCGCTCTGCAACCTGCTCTTGCGTCAGTCCATATGTATCGATAAGCGCCTTGAAACCAAGCGCTTCTTCAACAGGGTTCAGGTCCTCGCGCTGAAGATTTTCAATAATAGAAACCTCCATTGTTTTGCGGTCGTCCATTTCCTTTATAATTACGGGTACCATATCAAGTTCTGCCATACGACAGGCGCGCCAGCGGCGCTCACCCGCAATTATCTGATACGCGCCGTTTATAAGCGGACGTACCAAAATAGGCTGTAAAAGCCCATGCTCCTTTATACTGTTTGAAAGTTCTTCTATTGATTTGTCATCAAAACTTTTACGCGGTTGATTTTTGTTTGGCTCGATTTCGGACAGTTTTACAAGCAAAATACTGTCCTTATCCACGCTGTTCTGGTCGAAAAGAGAATCAAGTCCTCTGCCAAGTCCGCCTTTTTTCATTATTTTCACCCTCTGTTATTTTTAAGAAATTCTTTTGCAAGTTTGCCGTACGCTTCAGCGCCTTTAGAGCGTTTATCGTAATACTGTATAGGCATACCATAGCTTGGCGCCTCTGAAAGACGCACAGTGCGAGGAATTACGGTAGAGTATAACTTTTTTGCAAAATATTTTTTAATTTCAGAAACCACTTGCTGTGTTAAATTAAGTCTTCCGTCATACATTGTAAGCAATACGCCCTCAAGTTCAAGCGTAGGATTGTAAAGCCGTTTTACCTGACGCACCGTTGCCATAAGCTGTGAAAGTCCCTCCATTGCAAAAAACTCACACTGGATAGGAACTAAAACGCTGTCACTAGCGTTAAGTGCGTTAATTGCAATAAGTCCCAAAGATGGCGGACAGTCAATAAATATGTAATCATACTCTTCTCGGAGCTGCAAAAGCGCCGATTTTAAGCGGCTTTCGCGTCTTTCCATTTCGGTCAGTTCGATTTCTGCACCCGCCAAATCGCTCTTTGACGGCATCACACAAACATTTTTATATTCGGTTTTACAAAGGGCGTCTGTGACCTTGGCGGTGCCGATCAGCACCTCGTACGATGTAACGAGCGCCTTTTGCTTGTTTATACCGAAACCGCTTGTCGAGTTGCCTTGTGGGTCGACATCAACAAGCAAAATTTTCTTCCCCGCAATTCCAAGTGCTGCGGCAAGATTAACAGCCGTAGTGGTTTTGCCCACACCGCCCTTTTGATTAAATATAGAAATTATTTTTCCCATAAAAACTCCTTAATGTGACAAGCATTTCATTTATATTATATCTCTTTGCGCCGCTGTTGTAAAGCAAAAGTTCCACGTGGAACATTTATCCACGCGGAACCTCCGTTTACGATTTTGATTTTGACTTTGATAAAATTGCAGCCAGGAATCCGCACACAATAGCAGCCGTTATTCCCGCCGCAGTTGCAGTAAGTCCGCCCGTCAGAGCGCCCAAAAGCCCGTATTTTGCAACCGCCGCCTCTACGCCTTTTGCTAGAGTATATCCAAACCCCGTAAGCGGCACCGTTGCGCCGAACCCTGCAAATTTTACAAGTGGCTCATAAACCCCTATGGCTGTCAGCAAAACACCCGAAACAACAAAAGATACAAGGATTCGCGCGGGTGTGAGTTTTGTGTAATCAATCAACACCTGACCGACCACACAGATTGCGCCACCCGTTACAAAGGCAATTAAACAGTCCTTTAACATTTAAGTTCCCCCTTTTTGCTATCTTTTCCTGTTTTGAAAAAATTATCCGCTATGCACTTGATTTTCGCGCTCTCGCCTGTTGGGTGTGCTGTTATTTTAATGGTACAAGTGCCTTGTTTTATATCGGTAGGGTAGCGTATAATTTTAATCTCTGATATATAGTTTTTAGAAAAAACCGCGCGTTTTACCGAAAACCCCGAAACCGCATTTATAACAATTTGTATGTCGTTTTCTGCAATCCAAGCGGTTTTGTAGGCGTAGAACCCAAGCAACACCAAATAAAACAAAGCTAAAGAAACAAAGGAGCATAAAAGCCCTATAAACTGCGAAAACAAAGGAAAAAGTAAAACAAAAATCCGATATAACAAAACCACCAAAAACAAACAAAGAATCCGCCACCGCAAAAATCGATAAAGGGTGTTTTTTCTGGCATATATGCGCCCCTCGCTTTTTAAGCAAGGAAGTAGCGTTTCGGCACAACTTGTTTTTATATTAAGAACAGGCGATTCGACCTTTGAAAAAGCTGAAGTTGGCACAGCAATTTGTCCGCGCCCAAAAATTCGCAAAACAAAAGGGCGATTCAGCAAAAGGGAGGACACCGCCCCTTTGAAGAGTGTTGTGTGTTTTGAAACAGGGAATCCTCGTATATATGAAAAAGCTGTATCGTGGTCTTTTATTTTAGCAAAAAGATTTCTACAAAGATTAACTATCAGCGAGACAAAATAGAAAACAAAAAGCAACAGTCCGACAGTACCCGACACGGTAGGTAACGCGATGTTTTCTGAAATTTCACCGATTTTTTGGAACAAGTATGCCGAAACACCAACACCAAACAGTTTTTCCGCCCTGCTAAAAAACGGCATTGCCACCAAAAAGCCTAAGACGGCGGAAGACGTTGCCGCCGAAGCCCAAAGAGTTTTTAAAAAGCCCGTTTTAATTGACTCTCCGCAGCCGCAAACACCAAAATATTCATAAA
Source organism: Acutalibacteraceae bacterium (assembly GCA_045601505.1). Classification (GTDB taxonomy): domain Bacteria; phylum Bacillota; class Clostridia; order Oscillospirales; family Acutalibacteraceae; genus SIG589. The sequence goes on along the minus strand of JAZRZS010000039.1, from coordinate 3,445 downwards.
CAGTATTTATGTCTTGCTTGTAAATACGAACAGAAACAGCGGCGGCCCCTCTTTTTTCTGCTTTTGTATAAAGTTTAAGTGTTACTGCACCAAAAAGATGTGAAAGCGGACCTTTTTCAAAACAAAAACCCGATATATTTTCTTTTTTTACTGTGCATTTCCGCTTTATAATCATTCCGCTTTCCACAGTAATTACGGTTTTATAAAGCAAAACGCGTTTTTTTACAATCAAAAATATACCATAGCAAAGCACAAAAACTAAAAACGCAATTTTAAGGTATAATGTTGGCATTAAAAGTAAAAACGGGAAAAGTCTGAACGCCGAAAGCATCATTAAAGGGTGAACCTTAAGCCTTATCATATCCGTCCCCCAAAAGCTTTTCTGCCGCCTTGTTATCCGCAACAATTATAAAACGCACCCGCGGAGCAGAAAGCACTATTATTTTGCAACCGAAAAGTCTGCAAAGCGGCGTTTCTGCAGTGCGAACATATAAAAGTCGGCTCTTTTTAAAAACACTTTCTTTTTTTATAAACACACCGCGCAAGACACTCAAACATCCAGCGGATTTTGTAACTTTATAGCTCTTTACAAAGCTTGGTAAATAAAAGAAATACAGAAAAAGAAACGCGCATATAAACACAAGTATAAGAATTTTGAAAAACAAAGCCGCTATGACAACCAAAACAGTCGTCACGGCGGCAAGAATTACACGAAACAAAGAAACAACTCGACAGGAAAGAGATATGCTTTCCATAGTTACCTCCGCAATTTTTGGTTTACTCTTTTATCTTGTCCCAATATTCGCGGAATTTTTGTTCTGTTTTATTATCTCCGTAAAAATAATATTTTTTGTTTTTAATTTCATCGGGCAAATACTGCTGTTTTACATAGTGGTTGGGAAATGCATGGGGATATTTGTAAAACTGTCCCTTTACTGCAGCGTCTTCTCCGTCAAAATGTTTGTTTTGCAGTGTGCGCGGTATCGGCCCGGCAAGACCTGCCTCTACATCTACCATTGCGGCATTTATCGCATCGTGTCCTGTGGCAGATTTTGGACTTGTGGCTACAAGTATAACAGCATTTGCAAGGGGAATTCGCGCTTCGGGAAGTCCTAACTGCATTGCGGTGTCTACCGCCGCCTTTACTATGGGAATTATTGACGGATAGGCAAGACCGACATCCTCGTTTGCACAGACAAGCAGTCTCCGACAGGCAGACGCTAGGTCACCCGCCGCCAAAAGTCGTGCTAAATAATGCAGTGCAGCATCAGGGTCGGAGCCGCGCATGGATTTTTGGTACGCCGAAATCACATCATAATGCTCATCCCCTGTTTTATCGTACCGCATTGCGCTTTTTTGCGCAAGTTCCCTGCAAAGTTCTTCGGTTATTTGCAGTTTTCCGTCCTTTTCTTCTGCTGTAAGTGCTGAAAGTTCGGCGGCGTTTATTGCCTTTCTGACATCACCGCCGCAACCATAAGCAATAGCGGTTATTGCGGCTTCCTCTATGTTGATTTCTATACCGCGTTCTTCGCTTATCAAACGGAAAGCGCGCGTTATGGCAGGTTTTATTTCCTCTGCAGTTACAGTTTTAAACTCAAAAACAGTGCTACGGCTTAAAACTGCACCGTAAACATAAAAATAGGGATTTTCGGTTGTAGATGCTATAAGCGTTATATCGCCGCGCTCGATGTATTCGAGCAAAATCTGCTGTTGTTTTTTGTTAAAGTACTGAATCTCGTCAAGATACAGCACAACACCGCCGTAACCCTCTATGGTGTCAAGTCCGGCAATTATTTCTTTTATATCTGAAATCGAGGCGGTTGTAGCGTTAAGTTTATAAAGTTTTTTGCCGCAACGTGCCGCAATAATGTTTGCAACAGTGGTTTTTCCCACACCCGATGGTCCGTAGAATATAAGATTAGTCATCTCGCCCGATTCAATAATGCGGCGAAGCGCCTTACCCTCTGCTAAAAGATGGCGTTGGCCTACAATATCCTCGACATTGGCGGGGCGGATTTTTTCTGCAAGTGGAGTTCCCATTTTATCTCTCCTTTGGTCTAGATGTACGTAAAATTGCGTATTATTTATGGGGTGTTTCAATGAAAAAGGTAGTTTTTATAAAAAATGCAGTTATTCTCTTCGCAACATCACTTATTCTGCGTGTTGCGGGAATGGTTTTCAAGGTTTGGCTTGGCCGCGCTATCGGAAGCGAAGGCGTGGGGCTTTACCAACTTGTGCTATCGGTTTATATTTTTGTTTCTGCGTTTGCAGGTGGCGGAATTTGCACCGCCGTAACCCGTCTTGTGACCGATTCTCTTGCAGTGCATAGTAAAAGAGGCGCTGTTTCAGTTCTAAAAAAGGGCATCTTACTAAGTCTTATAATTTCGCTTTTGACTCTATCGGTAACATTTTTCGGTGCCGACTTTATAGCAAAACGCATACTTTTTGACGCAAGAGCTGCAAGTGCTGTTAAAATTTTAGGGTTTTCTATCCCGTTTATGAGTGTTAGCGCGTGTCTGCGCGGATATTTCCTTGCGCGGCGCAAAACATTATCTCCTGCTTTTTCACAAATTGCCGAACAGGCGGTAAGAATAATACTCGTCCTCTGTCTTGCGGGCGGATTTGCTAAAAAAGGCATATCCTTTGCCGTTGCCGCGGTTATGGTGGGTGATGCTGTAGCCGAAACGGTATCCTGCATCCTTTTGTATCTTTCCTATCGCGCTGATAAAAAGAAAATCGAACAAGGCAATTCTGCACCCTTTCGCTATGGTTTGCGCGAAATTTTACGTATTGCAACGCCCATAACAGCGGGAAGATACTTAAATTCGGGACTTCGTACGGCAGAAAATATATTGGTTCCAAAAAGCCTTACTGCTTTCGGCGCAGTTTCAGCTCTTTCGCAATTTGGAATGATAAAAGGAATGGCACTTCCGCTTCTTTTCTTTCCGTCTTCATTTTTAACAGCCATCTCTACGCTGCTTGTTCCCGAAATGAGCGAGGCGGCAACGCGCGGCCAGCTCTACAAAATACGCTTTGCAACCGAAAAAGCGCTTTCCGTTACCTCTGCCGTGGCTTTTCTTATCGGCGCGTTATTCTTCTCATTAAGCGAACCGTTAGGAATGCTGTTTTATGAAAGCTACGAGGTTTCTTATCTTTTACGCGCACTTGCTCCCATCGTACCGCTTATGTACATAGACAGCATCTGTGACGGTATGTTAAAAGGACTTGATAAACAGTCTTTTATCTTTTGGCTTTCGGTTTCAGATTCGGCGGCGCGGCTGGTTGCTGTACCGCTTGTTGTAGGTAGTTTTGGAATGACAGGGTTTTTAGGGATTATGATTATAAGTAACCTTTACACCGCATGTCTACGAGTGTGGAAATTGCTATGTGCCGCCAAAACACCTTTTAATATCGGCAAATGGCTCATAAAACCGCTCATATCAGC
>JAZRZS010000038.1:0-9072 GCA_045601505.1 Acutalibacteraceae bacterium | reverse complement strand
ACCATCACCCTGACGGGTCTGGCTCTGGCAGCCATTGCCGGCGTGGCCCTCAACGCCATCCTGCCCGGCAACGACTACGAGTTCGGCATCGACGCCAAGGGCGACAAGTCCGCCGACCTGGGCTCCTACTAAGCAAATTGTCCCGCTGGGACAATTTGCATCGATATCAATCCCTGCCGGGATTTTCGATATGGCCCTTCAGGAATCGATATGCGTATACGCTCGATATGTTGCCTGTCGGCAACGAGAACGAGGGATTTATATCATATCGAATTTACCGCAAGGTAAATATATCGAGTTTTCCATTAGGAAAACATATCGAATTGCAAAGCAATATATCGACTAAAAAGACGGCGAATAATCGCCGTCTTTTTTCTTGCAAATCAAGATATTTTGATATAAAATAAACACGGGGTGATTATATGCCGCTTGTAAAGAAACCAGAGCACATCTTTGAGCCAACTCCGCTTCAGTGCGGTCAGGCTGTGATTTCGATGCTGTCGGGAGATAGCGTTGAAAACATTATAAAAATTGTTAAAACCGACCGTGAAACAACGCTTAAAGATATGTTTTTTGCACTGGATTTTTATGGAATAAAGCATTGTAAATATCGTAAGGCGGTAACCAAAATTGAGGATTTGCCGAATGTCTGTATTTTAAGTTTAGAAACCCCGCATTGTTGGCATTGGTCGCTTTATTTTGACGGCGTTTTTTATGACCCTGAATATGGTGTTCTAACAAGTTTTCCACCGTCAAACCGCCGTTATTATTTTGAAATATACAAGGATTAAAAGGCGCAGAAATTGCTGTTTCTGCGCCTTGCATTTTGCCTTTTTGATTATTTTTTTGTGCTTTTGTCAAAATTAAAGTTGACATAAGCGGCAGAAGACATTAAAATTATTCTGGATATATATTATAATAATATACAATTAGTGTTTTACATAGGCAGACTTTACTGCCAGAGTTTTGACGGCAAAACACCGTCTTTGTAATTAGTTAGGAGGATATAGTTTAATGGCTGAAAAAACGCCCAAATCAAACAGTAAAACAAAAAACACAGGTAAAACATACAACAAAAATTCAGGTAAATCAAACGCTTCTAAAACAACTAAAAAAGGTGCGCCGCAAAAACGCACCTCAAAACCCAAGCAAAATTCTGTAACTAAAAACCGCACGAATCCGAAGAAGAATGTTGAAAAACTTAACATTATCCCACTCGGAGGTTTGGGAGAAATAGGAAAAAATATTACAGCTTATCAATATAAGAACGATATTTTTCTTGTTGACTGCGGAATGGCTTTCCCCGATGAAGATACACCGGGTATCGATATTGTGATTCCTGATTTCAGTTATTTGCTCAAAAATCAGGACAAAATTAAAGGTCTTGTAATTACCCACGGCCACGAAGACCACATAGGCGCCGTACCATATCTGCTTAAAAATATCAATATGCCGATATACGCAACGCATCTTACAATTGGACTTATCGAGGGTAAATTGCGAGAGCATAAAATACTTGAATCCGCAAAGCTCAACACTGTTGAGGCAGGTAAAACAATTAAACTCGGCACATTTTCGGTTGAGTTTATACATGTTAACCATTCTATACCGGGGGCTGTTGCACTCGCTGTGCGTTGTCCTGCGGGACTTGTGGTGCAGACGGGCGACTTCAAAATTGACACTACTCCGATACACGATAATGTCATAGACCTTGCCCGTTTTGGACAGCTTGGAAACGAGGGCGTTTTGGCTCTGCTTTCGGATTCTACAAACGCAGAGCGTCCGGGCTTTACATCAACCGAGCGTTTGGTTGGAGAATCGTTTTCCAACTTTTTTCAAAAGGCTGGTGACCACCGCATAATCGTTGCAACATTCTCGTCCAATATTCACAGAATACAGCAGATTATTGACGAGGCTGTACGTTGCGGACGCAAGGTTGCAATTTCGGGCAGAAGTATGACAAACGTTGTGTCGGTTGCGACTGAACTTGGGTATCTTACGGTACCAAACGGCGTTATTATCGAACTTGAAACTATTAAAAACTACACGCCCGATAAACTTGTTATAATAACAACCGGCAGTCAGGGAGAGCCGATGTCAGCGCTTTACCGAATGGCATTTAGTGACCACCGAAATGTTGAGATTATACCGGGTGATATGATAATTATTTCAGCAACACCCATTCCGGGTAACGAAAAGTTTGTTAGCCGCGTTGTTAATGAACTTATGAAACGCGGAGCAAATGTTGTTTATGAAAAGGTGTACGATGTTCAGGTTTCGGGACACGCCTGTCAGGAAGAACTTAAAATACTTTTAAGCCTTGTTAAACCAAAATTTTATTTTCCTGTTCACGGTGAGCAAAAGCATCTTATTAAAAACGCACGTCTTGGCGAGGCTATGGGCATCCCAAAGGGTAATATCATTACCGCAATGAACGGAAATGTTGTAGAAATTTCGGAAAAAGGCGCAAAAATTGTCGAAACAGTTGCAGCGGGCAGAGTCTTGGTTGACGGTCTCGGTGTTGGCGATGTCGGCAGCGTGGTGCTGCGTGACCGCAAACATCTTGCAGAAGACGGCGTTATAGTAGTTGTTATGACGCTTGATGAGTCAACGGGCGAAATTTTGTCGGGACCTGAGGTTATTTCACGTGGCTTTGTGTATGTTAAAGAGTCTGAAGAACTTATGGTAGACGCAACCGAAGCGGCCGCAGACGCGCTTGAACAGTGTTATATTAAAAACGTAAACGATATGAATACGGTAAAAACTAAAGTAAGAGATGCTGTGTCGCGTTGCCTTTATGAGCGCACACGCCGCAGTCCTATGATTTTACCGATTGTGATGTATGTTTGATAATTAGGAGAGATATTATGAAGGTTATTTTACTTGCAGATGTTAAAGGTCATGGAAAAAAAGGGGAACTTTGCAATGTATCAGACGGTTATGCAAGAAACTTTTTGTTTCCTAAAAAACTTGCAATTTCTGCTGATGCAACAGCGTTGAATGAACTACGCAACAGAGAAAATGCCGCCGCACACCACAAAGCAGAGGAAGAAGCCGCGGCAAAGGCTGTTTTTGATAAGATTAACGGAAAAGATGTTGTTATAAAAGCGAAAGCAGGAGCATCGGGCAAACTTTTCGGCGCAGTAATCTCTAAAGAGGTTGCTGCAGAGATTTGCCGTTTGTTTTCTGTATCAGTAGATAAAAAGAAAGTATCGATGAACGACATTAAATCTTTCGGTCAGTTTAACGCTGATGTTAAACTCTACAGCGGCATAACTGCAAAGGTTAATGTAGTTGTATCGGAATAGGTGATTTTATGGCAGAGGATAATTTGATTTTGGATTTTGAGGGCCGCAGAATGCCTTATTCTGTTGAGGCGGAACAGGCGGTGCTCGGTTCAATTCTCATTGACCCGCAAAGCATAAATCTTGTAGCAACCGAACTAAAACCTGAATTCTTTTATATACCGCAACATAAGGAAATTTACCGTGTACTATCTTCGATGTTAGAGCTTGGCGGTGCCGCTATTGATTTTGTAACGGTGCTAGAAAGACTTAAAAGTGCGGGTGTGTATGACGAAGCGGGTGGAAAAGCGTACTTATCACAACTTGCAAACGCCGTCCCATCGTCTGCAAATATTCTTACATATGTTTCGATTATTCGTGAGCGTTATTATGTCCGTTCGCTTATGGTTGCAGCGCAGGGAATTATTAAGGATATTGAGAGCAACGAAAAAGAGTCTTCTGCGTTACTAGAGTCTGCAGAACAAAAGATTTTTGATATTCGTTCTGGAATTGATACTACAGGCCTTACCCATATTCGTGATGTAATTATCGGCGAAACATTTGACCGTCTTGGTAAAATGAACGACCCTGAAACGAGAAGCGATTATATTGGTATTCCTACGGGAATTTCAGCTCTAGACCGAGTTATTACAGGCCTTAATAAGTCGGATATGATTATTCTTGGTGCTCGTCCTGGTATGGGTAAAACATCTTTCGCTCTTAACATTGCGCGTAACGTTGCCGTTAACGCGGAAAAAACTGTATGTTTCTTCTCGCTTGAGATGACACGCGACCAATTAGCACAGCGTCTGCTTTCGAGTGAAGCGGCTATAGAGAGCCAAAAACTTCGTACAGGAGAACTGTCGAATGACGAGTGGACAAGGCTTGTGAGTGCGGGTGAAAATCTTTCGAAAGCGAACATCTATTTTGATGAAACATCAAGTATTACAGTTCCAGAAATGAAAGCAAAACTTCGCCGTATGAAGAAGGTTGACCTTGTTATAATAGATTATCTTGGTCTAATGCACAGTTCTCGTTCGGGCAAGGGTGATATGAACAGAGTTCAAGAGGTCAGCGAAATTACTCGCAGCATCAAGGTTATGGCTAAAGAATTAAAAATCCCGATAATTGTCTGCGCACAGCTTTCTCGTGCAACCGAGGGAAAGTCGGTTAAATCGCATAAACCGTCACTTGCCGACCTTCGTGATTCAGGTTCTATTGAGCAGGATGCTGACATAGTACTTTTCTTGTACCGCGATGCTTATTATGATAGTGAAAAATCGGATGACCAAGAGCGTAGCGACCCAAATAAAGCTACCTGTATTGTTGCTAAAAACCGTCACGGCTCAATTGATGATGTTCCGCTTTATTGGGATGGCGCTCATACTAGGTTTACTTCACAGGATGTGTATCATTAATGCAAAACAAGGTTCTAAAAACCGCGCAAAAATATAATATGATACAAAAAGGTGACAAAATCTGCGTTGCCCTTTCGGGCGGTGCAGATTCTGTTGCGTTACTACACGTTCTTTACACGCTTAAAAGTGAGTTTAACCTTTCTCTTTCCGCGCTTCATATTAATCATATGTTAAGGGGAGAAGAATCGGATAGGGACGAGCGCTTTGCGGTGGAACTTTGCCGTTCTCTTGATATTGATATAATAGTAAAAACCGTTGATGTAAACGCTCTTTGTGCAAAAAGCGGTGAAAGTGTCGAACTTGCTGCTCGGAATGCAAGGTATGAGATTTTTTCGCAGATTGCTGATTGTAAAATTGCAACCGCTCATACCGCAACCGATAATGCCGAAACGGTGCTTATAAATCTTACGCGCGGTACGGCGCTTAAAGGTCTTTGCGGTATCCCGCCGGTAAGGGACAATATTATACGACCGCTTATTGACTGCACAAGGGAAGATGTTGAAAAATATTGTGCCGACAGTGGACTTTCTTTTGTAACCGACAGCACAAATCTTAAATCTGATTATACGCGTAATCAGATAAGGCATAATGTTACGCCCGTTTTGCGTAATATAAATATGTCATTTGATAAAACTGTCCGCCGTTCCTGCCAAAATATTATGTATGATGCGGATTATCTTTATGATGTATCAAACGATTTATATCTAAAATGCAAAAAAAATAACGGTGTGCATTTGCATAAAGATATACACCGCGCAATTTCCTCGCGTGTGATATCAAGACTTATATATGATGTAACTGGCAAAAGCGCTGATTCTTTTCATATAAACGAAATTTGCAGTGCCTTGGGAACTCACAAAAAAATTGAACTTTTTTCAGGTTACAGCGCACTTGTCAAGAAATATTTTGTAAATATTGAAAAAAGCGGAGAGAAATCTGTCAAAGAGTTTTCCGTTTCGCAACAAACGCTTGATATAAAAGATTTTAGAAATTTAAGTAATGTTAACAATTTGTTATTAAATAACGCAATCGATTGTGATAAAATATGCGGCGAGGTACGCTTGAGAACGCGAAAAGCGGGAGACAGTATTAAACTTTTCGGCAGAAATGCAACAAAAGATTTGCGTAAACTTTATAACGAATATAAAATACCGCTTACCTACAGGGAAAATCTTCCCGTTGCGGTGGATGATGACGGCGCTGTATGGGTATGTGGCATTGGTGTTTCACATCGTGTCTCTATAGATAAAAACACAAAAACAGTGTTATTGTTTAATTATAAAATTAAATAATGTCGTTGTTTTGGGGGATGTTAAGTTATGCATAAGGATTTAGAAAAAGTTTTATTGACCGAAGAAGAAATCAGAACGATGATTTCCAAAATTGGCAAACAAATATCAGAAGATTATAAGGATAAAAATTTGTTACTAATCAGCGTTTTAAAAGGTTCTGTTGTTTTTATGGCTGATTTAATGCGTAGCATTACTATTAACTGTAAAATTGATTTTATGGCTGTTTCTTCGTATGGTTCCGGTACCGAAAGCACAGGCCGTGTCAAGATAATCAAAGACCTTGATATCGACCTTGAGGGATATGACCTTTTGATTGTTGAAGATATTCTTGATTCGGGAAATACTCTTTACAACCTTAAGAAAATGCTTTTAGGTCGCAACCCAAAAAGCATAAAAATCTGCACTTTTCTTGATAAACCCGCAAGAAGAACTGCAGATATAAAGGCAGACTATGTCGGTGTAGAAATTCCTGACGATTTTGTTGTCGGCTATGGTCTTGATTATAACGAAAATTACCGCAATTTGCCTTGTCTTGGCATATTAAAGCGTTCTGTATATGAAAACTGAAAGGATGTGCTCTCTTGAGTAAAAACTTAAAAAGTCTGATTTTGTATATCGGTATCCCGATTGTACTTATTTTTTCGATTGCGGCCGTTATGTTTAGTATGAACCGCCAATCCGAAACTGAGTATTATGAGATTGTCGATATGGTAACAAACAACGAAATTTCAGAGTATGAACTCAATCTCTATACGGGAGAGTTCAAATATATCCGCCGCGATGACGGCAAAACTTATTCCTATACTGTCGCGGATGCTTCGATTTTTTATAATGATGTAAATGAGGCTGTTTTAAAAATCAACGCCGAAAACCGCGGAACAGATAATGTTATTAAGTATAACTACAAACGCGGTAACGAAACCTCTTGGATTGTGAGTTTGTTGCCAACTGTGCTCACGCTCGGTATTATGATTCTTTTCTGGATATTTATTATGAAGAGAATGAATCAGTCCATGGGCGGCGACAGAACCATGGGCATTGGAAAGGCTCGAATTCGCAAAAACAGCAACAGAAAAAAGACAACATTTGTTGATGTTGCGGGTGCTGATGAAGAAAAAGCAGAGCTTGAGGAAATTGTTGAGTTTTTAAAGAATCCCAAAAAGTTTAATGAACTGGGAGCCCGAATTCCCAAAGGTGTTTTGCTTGTTGGCCCTCCAGGAACGGGTAAAACATTGCTAGGACGCGCTGTTGCGGGTGAAGCGGGTGTTCCGTTCCTTTCGATTTCAGGTTCTGACTTTGTTGAAATGTTTGTAGGTGTTGGTGCATCTCGTGTTCGCGATTTATTTGAAGAGGCCAAGAAAAATTCCCCCTCAATTATTTTCATAGATGAAATTGATGCTGTTGGCCGTCAACGCGGAGCAGGTCTCGGCGGCGGTAACGATGAACGTGAACAAACTCTTAACCAATTACTTGTTGAGATGGATGGCTTTGGAACAAACGAGGGTGTTATTGTTATGGCTGCTACCAACCGCCCAGACGTTCTTGACCGCGCGTTGTTAAGACCTGGACGTTTTGATAGACAAATTACTGTAAATTATCCTGACGTTAGAGGTAGAGAAGAAATCCTAAAAGTTCATTCACGAGGTAAGCCTTTAGCACCCGATGTAAATCTTAATACTATTGCAAAATCGACCGCAGGGTTCACAGGTGCAGACCTTGAAAATCTTCTTAACGAGGCAGCGTTACTCGCCGCCCGACACAACCTTAAGGCGATTACCGAAGAACAGATTGAAGAGGCAACCATTAAGGTTGTAATGGGAACGGAAAAGAAATCGCACATTATGAGCGATAAGGACAAGATGATTACTTCGTATCACGAGGCGGGTCACGCAATCGTTTCCTATTTCTTGCCCACACAAGACCCCGTTCATCAGATTTCTATTATACCGCGCGGTATGGCGGCTGGATATACTATGTATATACCGACAGAAGAAAAAGGTCATCTCTCACGCAATCAGATTCTCGAACAAATTTGTTCCTTGCTTGGCGGCAGAGCGGCTGAACAGTTGACGCAAAACGATATTTGTTCAGGTGCTTCTAATGATATTGAACGTGCGACTGAACTTGCCCGTAAGATGATAACCCGTTTTGGTATGAGTGAAAAACTCGGTCTCGTTACCTATGGTAATAATCAGGACGAAGTTTTCCTCGGCAGAGATTTCTCTTCAACACCCAACTACTCTGACGAAACGGCAGGGAAGATCGATAGTGAGATTGCTGATGTTGTTGGCGCACAGTACAAAAAAGCGCTTGATATTTTAGGCGAAAATATTGCTAAAGTACACGCAGTTGCCAAAGAACTCTTTAATAAAGAAAAGATTTCGGGTGACGATTTCAGAGCTATTATGCAAACGGAAAATTAATGCTAAAACCGACAGGAGACTGTCGGTTTTTTCTATAACGGTAAGTATTGTTATTTATTTAACAAAATATTTATATAAAAATAAAAAACATTGACAAATGTTTAACAATACTATTGACAATATTAAGGTAAGTTAATATAATGTATAGGTAATATTTTTTTCTGGAGGTTACAGAAATGGCTAGAGTTTATAATTTTAGTGCCGGTCCCTCGATGTTGCCCGAGGACGTACTTAAAAAATGTGCAGCAGAAATGTTAGAGCATGGAACAAGCGGACAGTCGGTAATGGAGATGTCACATCGTTCCAAAGAATATCAGGCAATTATTGATAAGGCAGAGGCGGATTTACGCGAACTTATGAACATACCGGACGATTATGCGGTTTTGTTTTTACAGGGCGGTGCATCGTCACAGTTTGCAATGCTTCCTCTTAACCTTATGAATAAGAATAAGAAAGCTGACTTTGTTGTAACAGGTCAATGGGCTAAAAAGGCTTATGCCGAGGCTGCCCGTTACGGCGAAGCAAAGGTTATTGCATCTTCAGCTGATAAAACCTTTTCGTATATTCCCAAACTTGATAAATCTACATTTACACCTGATGCTGACTATTTCCACATATGCATGAACAATACAATTTATGGCACAAAATGGAATAC
>JAZRZS010000037.1:0-4370 GCA_045601505.1 Acutalibacteraceae bacterium | reverse complement strand
AGTCACCACTTAGAGTATGCACCGTCTTGATTTCAGAATCCAAATCAAATCCCGTAACCTCGGTGTATTCGGTCTTTGCGCCAAAACGTTCTGCACCTGTTTGCATTTTCAGGCCTAGCGTAAATCCATCTACGCCCTCGTCAAAACCAGGGTAATTATCAATGTCACCTGTTAGTGTCATCTGACCGCCAACCGCCATTTTTTCGAAAACAAGCGTGGAAAGTCCCGCCCGTGCGGCGTAAAGCGCGGCAGTATAACCCGCAGGTCCGCCACCGACAATTATAATATCGTAAATCTTTTCCATAAAAAATTAACCCTCTAAAAGTGCAAGGATTTGCGCTTTCGGTCTTGCGCCCGAGGTCTGATTTACAACCTCGCCGCCACGTAAAACTACAAGCGTGGGAATAGTGAAAACTTCAAACATTTGTGCGAGTTCGGGCTCGTTATCAACATTTATTTTTCCGACAACAATATCGGTATTTTCTTCTGCAATCTCGTCAACAATGGGCGAAACCATACGGCAGGGACCGCACCAATCGGCATAAAAATCGAGCAGAACAGGCTTTTCGCTACCTTTGATTTCCTCAAAATTAGATTTAGTTACAGTAATAACAGACATATTAACACATCCTTTCAACATCATTATAACTTAAAGAATAAAAAATATCCACATTTTATTTATCGTACAAATTGAAAAATTCGCAAACTGCGTTTTCGTAACCATCTTTATCAACAAGATAACTCATTCCGTGGTCGGCACCCGGGACAATAAGCAGATGCTTCTTCGCTACACACGTTTTATAGTTTTCATAGGTCATTTCTACTGGCACAAAGTTATCGTCCGTCCCGTGAATGAAAAGCACGGGTACACGGCACTCTTTCATAGCGTGAAGACAGGAGTATTCTTTGTGGTCGGCCCCTAGTTTCCTTTTGCACATTTCGTTTGTGATACCGCTATAAAGTCCGTAAGGAATGTGTAGATTATTTTCTACAACGTGGCGCCATATGGCATCGGCAGAGGTGAATGCGCAGTCTGCAACAATACCGCGTACATTTTCAGGTAGATTAAGTCCCGCCGTCATAAGAACGGTTGAAGCACCCATTGAAATACCGCCGAGATAAATAGGTGTTTTACCGCCTGTGCGATTATTAACCCACTCTATCCATTTAAAACAGTCGTAGCGCTCTAAAAGTCCAAATCCCATATAGTCGCCACCGCTGCTGCCTTGACCTCGTTGTTCGGCGTATAAAACAGCGCAGTCGTTTTGGTGCCAAAAAGGCGATATTATTCCAAAATCACGCGACCACGAAGACCGCCATCCGTGCATAGCGACAATAATCCGTTTGGGATTTGCGGGGCAGTACCAGTGTCCCACAAGGTGTACACCGTCATCCGCCTCGGTCTCTACAGTCTCGCAACCTGCGTTTTCAAGCACTGTCGCCGCGTTTACAAGGGTTGCCAAAATATCCGATAATTCTGACGAGCCCATAATTTTTTCTTTACCTTTTTGTATGCTTTTCGGCTCTTCGCGGTCAAGCGCAATTTTAAGCAGAGTTCTTGCGGTTGCGTGGTAAAGTGTGCCAAGCGCTGCAAGTCCCGCCGTAACGGCTGTGCCGATTAAAAATCCTTTTGTGCGTTTTTTCATTAAGGTATCACCCCTTATAGTATATACTAATTTTATTAATAAAAAATAAACAGCCCCAAAAAATTTCGGGGCTTAAATTATGCCTTTTTCCAAAGCAAAATATTGTCACTAAAAAAGCAAGAAATTCGCCCGCGTCCTTGTCGTTTCCGCTGTCAAAAAGGCAACCCCGCTGTCTGAAAACCTAATCAGTTCGTACTTAATACTACTTTAAAATTATGATAACATACAATGCAAATTAAGTCAAACATAGACACTTATAGTCTGTAGACTTATAGCATTCAAAAGTGTAATATTTTATTATGCGGAGGTGGTTTTGTGAATATAAGAGAGATACTAGGAAAAAACGTTAAGAATTATAGACGTAAACTTAATCTTTCACAAGAAAAATTTGCGGAATTATGTGGACTTCATCGTACATATGTAAGCGATATAGAATGTTTTAGACGTAATGTTTCGATAGATAATATAAAGAATATTGCGGATTCTTTGCAAATTGACGCCTATAAATTATTAATGGAAACGGAGTGGTAAAATGCTGGATTTTATATACCTTAAAGAAGAATACAAAGCAGATGATTATATTATTAAGAAAAATGAAGTTGGCATGATATTAGAGAAGAAAGACGATATATTTACAATTCAATTTGTGGATTGTCCGAATCCTGTAGATGTGTCAAAGTCAATTGTGAAGTTCTTTGACCCCACAAAAACCGGCGACCAATTTTCTCATAAGGTTTGCAACAGATGCAATCGACTGCTTCCTATCAATAATTTTGAAAAAAATCAGAATGGTAAGAACAATAGGTCGGTACGAAGACCGTCTTGCAATGATTGCCGCAGTATAATAAACGGAAGGAAAGTTCCAAATAAAATCAAGAAAGAATGGAATAAAACAAAGCCGAATATGGTTATTTGGGAATGTCCCATTTGCAAAAAGAGGACAATACCTGGACTTACAAGTAAAATTGTATTAGACCATGATCATAATACCGGAACGCCTAACGCTTGGATATGTGATAGTTGTAATACAGGATTAGGACGTTTTAATGATGACATAAATGTCATAAAAGAAGCAATTAATTATTTAAGTGAACATCAAGAGTAAAAAAACAGCCTTGGAAAACCAAGGCTGTTTTTGCTCTAGATTATCGGTAGTTGATTGGCATATAGTGCGAGTCTTTCTTTTGAAATATCAACATATTCAGGCGATATATCGCAACCAATATATTTTCGGTTATTCAAATACGCCATTTTACAGGTAGTTCCGCTACCGCACATCGGGTCAAATACGATATCTCCCTCGTTTGACCAACTTAATATATGGTCTTGTGCCAATTTTTCAGGAAAAACAGCAGGATGTCTAAACGCAATCTTATCGTTAGTTGTTCCTCCCAAACCAACTGCATATTCCCAAATATTTGTTTTGGTTTTTTCGGGATTTAGTCTTCCTAACACCTTTTTATTTATTCCGTCAGCCTTTTTGTTGTGAACAAGCATTTCTTCTCCGCACCTAACGGTTTTATCTTTAAGAGGATTAAAGGTTTTTGGGCTTCCTTTTGAAAAAATGAACATAAATTCAAAACAATTTGTATAAGCATTGGAACGCATAAACGGTGTATTCTTCTTTTTGTAAATCATTACATCGTGAACATTAAATCCAGCATTTTGAAATGTAAGTGCGTGTTTGAAACTTGTTAATGATTTATTACCTTTAACAATTTTATCGCCAACAACCCAGACAACTACGCCACCTTTTTTTGTTACTCGGTATAGGGCGTTTGCTATGGCCTCATAATCGAATACATATCCGTTATAAATTCTCAAATCATCATATGGTGGAGATGTTACAGTCAAATCTATACTTTCGTCATCAAGGTTATTTCTTATAAAATCAACACAATCAGCACAGTAAATATTATTTGTCTTAATCATTTTTTCTCCTTTGTAGTGAATGCAATACTACGTTCTTTTGCTAGAGAAAATTCAGATGCTATAATTTTTGTTAATCCAACGGCTTCATGGTGGGGAACAAGATAACCTCGCGGATGCTGTCGGAATTGGTGAGCAGCATAACCACTCTGTCAATACCGATACCCATACCGCCTGTGGGAGGCATACCGTATTCCATAGCCGTGAGAAAATCTTCGTCAAGCATCTCTGCCTCATCATCGCCGCGTTCGCGCAGCTCAAGTTGTTTTTCAAAACGCTCACGCTGAACAATCGGGTCGTTAAGTTCCGAATATGCGTTGGCAAGTTCGCTGTGGCAAACAAAAAGTTCAAAACGCTCTGTAAGGCGCGGGTCGGCGGGAGATGCCTTGGTAAGCGGCGAAACCTCAACAGCATACATTGTAATAAATGTGGGCTGTATGAGTTTTTCCTCAACCCTCTGGTCAAAACAGGCGTAAAGCGCGTTGCCCCAGGTCTTGTCCGCAGTATCAGAAAGTAGGACACCAATTTTTTCTGCCGCGGCAACTGCCTCTGCGTCATCGGTGATAGCTCCAAAGTCGATGCCAACATATTCTTTAACGGCGTCAACCATTGTAAGTCTTCTCCAACCTGGTGACAGGTCGATTTTTTCGCCAGGCCATTCTACCTCATAAGTGCCAAGAATTTCTTTAGCGGCACCCGAGATAATACCCTCAGCAATGTCCATCATATCATGAAAATCGGCGTAAGCCTCATAAAGTTCAACCGTTGTAAATTCGGGGTTGTGCTTGGGGTCCA
>JAZRZS010000036.1:0-15181 GCA_045601505.1 Acutalibacteraceae bacterium | reverse complement strand
TGCAGGTGTTTTGTTTTCAAACCGCTTACTTTTCATAACGGCATATAGATAAATGAGCATCTGCATATTAAGTCCGTAAAGCACATCGGAAAGATTAAATTTACGGGAGCCTGTTTTATAATCTACAACACGGATATAGGCACCAAACGTATCTACCCTGTCGATTGCGCCGTTAATGCTTACAGAGCCTTTTTCAGTCTTTATTACAGCACTTTCAATATCCTGCTCTTCACCGCCGATTTTAAGCTCACAAAACAGCGGTTCAAATCCGCTTTGGGCAAAGTCATCCCGTATGTGCAACGCCACCTCGACTGTGAGTTGTTTTATGGTTGAAACAAGGTAAATAAAGCGGTTGTCCCTTACGTGCTCAATACCCTCTATTCTTGCAAGATATTCTTCGATTATAATCTCGGTTTCAGTAATTATCTGCTCATCGGTTAAGTTTTTATAATCCGATTTATATCTGGAAATCAGTTTTTCAAGCACCTCATGCACAATGGTACCGCGCTGAAGCACGTCAATTTCTGCTTTTTTCATAACCTTAGCACGAAGTCCGTAACGACAAAAGTATGAAAAACCACAACGGAAAAAAGTATCCACGCCCGTTGCCGAAAGACGCATATTTTTTCCAAACAGGCGCTCACTTATTTCGGGCGAAAGACTGATTTTCTCTGCATTTTTTTGTGTTAAGGCGGTGTTTAATTTCTCTTTATATTCGGGTATATCATCAAACACACTATATAAAGCGATAAACGATTTATTATCAAAATTACGCAAAAGTCCCGTAAAGGCAGCGGCGGGTGTTTCAATTCCCTCCACACTGAAACTTTGGCGATTCATAACCTCCCTTTTACACTGCGGAAATATTTTATAAATTGTTTCCACGATGGAAGATGGTTTTGCCTCTTTACCTGCCGCATCGGTTTGCGAATATGAAACATATAGTCGCTCAGACGGACAGCAAAGGGTAGTATAGACCAAATACTGTTCGTGAATAGCAAAATCTAAACTATAGTCTTTTATAGGAAGACCAAGTGATAAAAGGCGGTTTCGTTCACCCCCGCCGATAATTCCCGCAGGTGAAGATTGCGCAGGAAAAACGCCCTGATTGGCACCAAGCAGGAAAACTATTTTATGCTTTTGCGGTTTTATTCGGTCGGCCGCGCCAAACACCACCTCGTCCACCATTTGCGGTATAACACCGATTTCGGTGTTTTCTGCGGCAAGACGGAAATATGTAATATACTCGTTAATAGTACAGTCAGCGCCCATAAGTGTATCGTGAAGACCGTCTAAAATTGATATTACAGCATCATAAGCCTGTGGCAAAAGTGTGCTGTCAACGGGAGGCAGTTCTTCCGCAAGGGCGGACAGTTTTTCGCCGACATTAAGCCTTTCTATATGTCGCCACACCGCCTCAGAAATTGATTCGGCGGTTGAAAGTTCTGTTTTTAAGGTCAAAAGCGGTGCTACTATTCTTTTGCGGACATCGTTGAGCTTTAGAAGCTCCTGCTTGTCCGCATCGTCAAACTTTTCAAAGCCCGATGGGCTCATCGTCCATTCGTTTTTCCAGTCGTTTCCATCTATGCCCCACATATAAACATAGTTTTCGAGTGCGCTGATTTCTGAAAATGTTATATCACACAGTTCGGTTTTTAGATATTTTAATATGCTTTCGCTATCAAATCCATCAGCAGCGGTAAGAGATGCACTAACAAAAACAGATATTGGCATAAAAGCAACGCCATAACGCTTGTCCGTAAAACAGGGTACAGCATATTTTTTAAAGGTATGCTCGAGCGCAGAACGATACTGCTCTTCCTGACGGGATATTACCGCAAAATCGCGGTAACGGTAACCCTCTTCTCTTACCAAACGGCGAATTTCCCGTGCGGCATACTCTGCCTCGTCATAACAGGTTGCCGCGGCTGTAACTACTATGTTTTCGGTTTTGGTGTCATAGGGCTCATAACCGCCTTGCGACAGACGGTTTTCTAAAACTTTAAGTTCCTCTGTTTCAAAAAAGTTCTCAGAAAGAGTAGTATACACCCGCACAGGCGTGTTGTGTTTTTCTGCCGTTTTTTTGATTTGTTTTACAGTTTCATTTATAGCAGAAAACAGCCCTGTATCATCAGCCAAAGAAGCATCATAACAAAAGCTGAAAAACGTTTCGTCTGCTTGTCTGATAATCTCAGAAAGCACACGCATCTGGGCGCCTGTAAAGTTTTTAAAAGCGTCAACATACACAGTTTTACCTGCAAAATAAGCATAGTCCGACAACTGTTTAGCAAGACGGCTCATATCGTCCTCAGGATCTATATAGGCACTTTTAATAAGTCCGTTATAGGTGTTGGAAATTGTATCAATATCCATCAGTTTATGCGCCAACGCCCCGTCACCAAGTTTTTCTACGCACTCCCTTATATCCTCACTTTCAATGCCGCAACGTTTAAGTTCTGATACGGTGTTTATTATATTGCGAACAAAAGAAACGTTTGAAACATATTTTGAAAAGACTGTGAGTTTATCCTTACAAGTAACAAGCGCTCGGCTCATTGAAACCGTGCGTTTGGCATCGTCTATCCGCTTGCCGCTTTTACCCCCCGCAAGTCGCGAAATTTCATCAACAAGGCGGGTAAAACTAAGCACAGGGACAGATGTAAACTTACCGTCACCCAAAATGTGCAGCAATGCCTTTTCATACTCGAAAGAAGTTTGTTCAGGCACCAGCAATAAAAGATTGCCATTACCCTTTTCTACCTCCGTTTTTATTCTGTTAAGTACTTCGGTGGTTTTACCGCTTTTAGCGCGGCCGAATATAAATTTTATCACCTTAATACCATCCTTTTCTTTATTACACAGACATTATACTACATTTTTCGTCCCGTTAAAAGACTTTATATACCTAATATTAAATTTAATATTAAAAATCCTACCGTACCGATTATTCCGCCACCCGCTGAAAGTCCTACGGTATAGGCATTTACGGGAATTTTTACCCCCGTATACCTTTGAGTTAAGTTTATTAAAATCATTGCTGCGATACCCGAAAGCGCAATTAAAAATATGGTTTTTATTGGTTTTTTACAGCAAAAAGCCAATATTATGTAAAAAAGCAGATAAAGTATAAGCACCGCCGACATTACATTTTCAAAAATTTGCATTTTAATCACCTGTCCCTTTTTACAAAATATGAAAAAAAGGGCAAAAAAATACCCGTTGGAAACCAACGGGTTTTGTGTTCAATTATTTGCGAAGTGCAATTGCGTTTGCAACAATAACCAGCACGAAGAAAGCAATTGCGAAATACTTTGTCCATTTACCTAAAAACGCGTCAAGTGTTCTTGCCTTGTTCTTAGAAAGAAATGTATCTGCACCGCCCGAAATAGCGCCGTTGATTCCTGCGCGGCGGCCCTGTTGAAGAATTACAACAAAAATAATTACCAAAGATAATATAAGCACCAAAGCGCCTACTATAACTTCAAAAACTCCCATATATAAAACCTCCGTATATTTTCATTAGCCACATAATAATATCACAAACTCGTACAAAATGCAAGTGTTTTATTTACAGCCGCTGCAAGAATCCTCAAAGAGTTTAGAAAGGTCAAGCGTTTTTTTGTCTTTATCCTTTATAAATCTTAAAACAGACAGCAGTTTTTCACTGCATTTTTCGCCATAATAAACTTCCCTTAAGTTTCTCGTAGCGGCGATGTGTAATGTGCTTCTTATAATCGCATCCGCCATAAGCGCATCCTCTTTTGGAAAAAGATACTCAAGCATCATTTCGTTATTCTCTACCGAAAAAACCGAGAAAGCAAGAATTTCTCCTCTATCCTCTGCCGCCATAACAAAACGGGTATCTGTAAGTGAAAGTTCTGCCCTTTGGCAAAGCTCTTCTGCTAATTTGTTGTCTTCAACAATTTGAACTTTAATCATTTTGTCCACCCTTGTTTGATGAAATTCCTGTAAGATGGCGCATCTCCCTTTCGTTAAGTGGGCGCCACTTACCCTGCGGCAACATTCCAAGTTTAACTCCCGCTATTTCGGTGCGTTTTAAGCGCAATACCGAAAGCCCCACAGCCTCACACATTCGGCGGATTTGTCTGTTTCTACCCTCGTGTATTGTGAAAATCATAACCGTTCTATCTACTTTGCGGTCAATTACAAAAACATCGCACGGTAGCGTCAGTTTGCCGTCAAGCATTATACCTGTTGCAAGGCGGTTTACCATTTCGTCATCCACTGCGCCGCTTACGGTAACACGGTAGGTTTTATTTACATGGCTTGACGGATGAGTCAGTTTATTAGCAAAGTTTCCGTCATTGGTCATAATAAGCAACCCTTCGGAATTGCGGTCAAGTCTGCCAACGGGAAAAACACGCACACCAACATCCTCTACAAGCGATGCAACACATTTGCGGTCGTGTTCGTCACTCATAGTAGTAACGAAACCGCGCGGTTTATGAAGCATTATGTAGACCTTTTCTTTAACGGCTACAACACGTTTTCCGCTTACCACAATTTTATCGCGCACAGGGTCGACCTTATCGCCGATTTGCGCTACACGTCCGTTAACGCGTACTCTGCCCTCTGCTATAAGCTCCTCTGCCTTTCGGCGCGAACAGGTGCCGCTTTCCGACAAAGCTTTTTGTAATCTGATTTTATTATCCTTCATTTTATACCATCGCTTTCAAAAGCATTTTATAATACTGTATTATATTTGAAAAAACATTTTTATCATCGCTCTCGGCAGAAGACTGTAAGGCAACTATATCCGCAGACATAATAACCTTGTCGCCGACAATGTATTCTGCTCTGCCAAGTGTATCACCCACCGCAACACCCGCATAAACGAACTGTGGAAGATATATTCTATAGGTCAGAGAATTCCACTCATCCTCGGTCAATGCGAATTTTTGAGTTGCGGTTGTGACATTTACTATCTCACGTTTTCCGCCCACCACAAAAACAGGTGGTATCTGCGGCGCAGGTGCCGATTTATCAACAAGTTGCGAAAATCCGTAATCCAACATATTTTTATGGTCCTGCCAATCATCAGGCGCCGAAAGCGTCACTGCTATCAAATATTTATTGCCGCGTTGTGCAGCAGATACTAAACATCTGCCCGATTTCTTAGTAAACCCTGTTTTTACACCGATTGCACCATCGTATTGAAACAAGAGCTTATTGTGGTTTTTAAGTGTGCGGTTATAAGGCGGGTTGCCGTAACAGAGCTTAGCATACTGCGAGGACGCCGCCGTTCTGAATTCATCATTCTTTAGGGCGTAACATGCCAGTCGAGCCATATCCTCTGCTGTCGAATAATGTCCTTCAGCGTCAAGTCCTGATGGGGTTTTGAAACTTGTATTATTAAGTCCTATTTCCTTTGCCTTGCGATTCATAAATTTTACAAAGTTTGAAACTGTTCCCCCAAGGGTGATTGCCACCGTATTTGCCGCATCGTTGCCAGATGACAGCATCATTCCGTAAAGCAAGTCACGGCGTGACACAGTATCCCCCGCAAGAAGTCCCATTGAAGAACCTTCAACCGTCACCATTTCTTTTGTTGTGACGAGTTTTTGCTCTAAATCGCCTGATTCACAAAGCAAGAGCGCCGTCATAATTTTAGTTGTACTTGCCATAGGAAGATGCGCTTTACTGTTCTTTGCCCACAATATTTCACCCGTTGTACCATTTATAAGCACCGCGCTTTTAGCAGACACAGAAAGTGCCTGTGCGCGTGGGAAAGAAAGACATATTATGACAAAAACCGCTAAAACACAACAAAATCTTTTCATAGTATCACCCTATGAAAAGATATTTGTCATCTCCGTTTTATATTACTCTTTACTTGTCATACCCTTAATTTTGTCAAGAATTTCGGGTGCGGCTTGTAAAAGACGGTCTACCGAAGTAATTTCGTTATTAATAGGCACGAATTTAACATTTCCGCCCGATATAACCAAAACACCCATTGGATTAATGGAAACACCTGCGCCTCCGCCGCCGCCAAAGACTGTCTTTTCGGTTTTCGAGGGGAAATCCGAGCCGCCTGTTGCAAGACCGAAAGCCACTTTTGAAACAGGAATAACCGCGGTATCACCAACCGTTACAGGTGTGCCCAGAACAGTATCAGAATCGACAATAGCGCGTAATTTTTCCATTGTTACATCTATTATTGCTTTGATGTTATTTTCGCTCATTACCTTTTTCCTCCGTTAGTCTTTTGTATTCGCTGTAAATACCAAATGCCGCCAAGAAAAGCCATATCAGCGAGGCGGACACCTTGGTGTGAAAAGTGATATATGATTCTTTGCTTTCAAATGATGATATTACATCAACCTGTTTTGCTTTTATATCGAGAACTGAATAAAGCCAACTTAAAAAGGGATAAACTGCGGCACAAACTGCACCATATTCTATTGCCGTCAATGCGGCATCGTTT
The DNA here is from genome assembly GCA_045601505.1 of Acutalibacteraceae bacterium. Taxonomy (GTDB): domain Bacteria; phylum Bacillota; class Clostridia; order Oscillospirales; family Acutalibacteraceae; genus SIG589. The sequence continues at coordinate 8,733 of JAZRZS010000036.1, read as the reverse complement.
CCCGATACGCTAATTTTGATGCGAAAATCGCGCACCTTTATATGCGGCAAAAGTTTTTTTACACGCGTCAAAGCCTGTTTTGCAAACTCCGCACCTTTTTTAATGGTTTGCGTAATGCCGTCACGCTTTATGCGCTTTTTAATAAAATTGGTTGTTGGCTTTAAATCCTTTTTTTCGTCCGTTTGTTTTTTTGCTTTCTTTGGTTTCACCCTTATGCCTAGCACACGAAAGTAAAACTTTAATTCCTCGTCATAATCAAGGACAAGCGAAACGGGCATAAAAATCAAGACAAGCAGTAGTACCGCAAGTATTGCGGTAATATAAAGCACTATCATCTATTTATTCTTCAACCTCTTCCACTTGCATTTCTGCAACCTCTTCTACCATAAGCTGTTCGCCGAGAGAGGCTGCGATTTCGTTTTCTTTACCGGGCAGTTTAGGAAGTTCGGAAAGTGACGAAACCGAGAAACAGCGCAAGAAATTTTTGGTTGTTCCGTAAAGCAGAGGTCTGCCAGGCAATTCAAGTCTGCCACATTCTTCAATTAAATTTTTCTCTACCAGTGTGCCTATTACACCCGAACAATCAACACCGCGCACCTGTTCAACAAACGATTTTGTAACGGGCTGATTATATGCGATAACCGCTAAAACTTCAAGCGCGGCTTGGGAAAGCGGAGTGCGGCGGCGCATATCGAAGGCAGTTTTTATCTGCTCTTCATATTCTTTCCTTGTTGCGAGTTGATATGCGTTATCAAGACGAAGAAGCTGTATGCCGCTACCGCTGTCTACAAGACGTTTTTTCAGCAGTTCTGCAGCTTCCTCAATATCCTGTGGCTCTGCCTCAAGCGCCTTTGAGAGTTGTACTATACTTGTAGGCTCACCGCCCGAAAAAAGCACCGCCTCAAGCGCGGGGACCATATCATTTATGTTCATTATGTTCTCTCCTTATAAGTATCTCTGCATCAGGCTTGTCCGTATTTATCTGTATTCTGTTTGCCTTACAAAGTTCAAGCACGGCAAGAAAGGTTGCAACAAGTTCCGAACGGCTTTCGCAGGAAGAAAAGAGCGTTGATATTTTTTGTTTGCCGCCGCGCACAAGACGGCGCATAACGAAGACAATTTTTGTTGAAACAGCAACAACCTTTTTTGCAACAATTTTTGTAAAGGCTGCCACAGGGGGCGGTAATTTTCGCATTCCCCTACCCGCCGCCGACATATAAGCCGAATAAAGCACATCAGCCTCATGCACAAGTTCATAGGTGTTGTCAAACTCCAACTCTTCTTGCGTTCTTGTATAGGTTTTAAAACCATCGGTCATCTGTGATAGTTTCTCTGCCATTTCACGACAAATCTTATATTCAATTAATTCGCCTGTTAATTCTTGTTTCAGGGTTTCAATCTCGTCATGTTGAGGTAGCAGACTTGCCGTTTTCATATAGATAAGACGTGCCGCCATCTCCAAAAATTCGCTCTGCACATCCATATTCTGTTCGCGCATAGCATCTATCTGTGCAAGATACTGTTCAAGCAGTTCGGCAACGGGAATATCGTAAATATTAAGTTTGTTCCTTGATATTAGTTGCAAAAGCAAATCAAGCGGTCCCTCAAAACAATCAAGTTTATAAGAAAGTGCTGTTTCCATTTTAGCCCCCAAATATAAGTGCGGACAATCTGAAAATGCCGCCAAAAATCGAATATGCGATGTTTGAAAGTCCTGCACCAACATTGAAAACATAAAAAAGCAGGACAATTATTAAAAACGAATAGCGTTCCAGACGCATTATTGTGTAGTAATATCTGTTCGGTAAAATTGCTGACAGAATACGGGAACCGTCAAGCGGAGCTATGGGTATTAAATTGAACAGACCGATATAGAGGTTGAATATAACTAAATACTGCATTACATAAAAGAGAATGGTAGGCAGCATATTTTCTGTTTTGGTGGCAAGGTTTAAAACGGGGTAAGAAAATATACCAACAAGAAATGCCACCAAAAAATTGGAAAGCGGTCCCGCAAGTGCGGTTAACGCCATATCGCGTTTGGGATTGCGAAAATTATGCATATTGACCTGTACAGGTCGTGCCCAGCCAAATCCAAACAATATTATCATTAAAGCGCCCATAAAATCGATGTGCGCCATTGGATTTAATGTCATTCTTCCTTGATAACGCGGGGTGTTATCGCCGAGTTTTATTGCAGCGAATCCGTGCGCCAATTCGTGTATTGGAGATACGAGAAAAATGAGTATTAAACTTGCGAAAAGCGAAGATAAAAGACTATACCAAGTAAAGTTGCCGTTCAGCACCATTAATAGCAAACATACCACTCCATTCTATACAGATATTATTATACAACATATAATAATATTTTACAACATAAAAAAACCGCAAATCTTTCGACTTGCGGTTTTAATTACAGCATCATTTCGCTTATTTCTTTTTCCACAACCGAACTAAACCAACAATAAATGGTTTCGCCGAGTTCTTGATATATAGGGTCCCCATCATGCGAACAGAGCATTGCAAAGGTTTGACCTATTCGTCTCACCACATCGTCACCACGGCGGTACGCAAGAAAATAAAAGGAAAACGCACCTGTATCGGATGTATATTCGTAAAGTTCGGGTGCTTTGCGTTTTAGAGCGTCAAGAAAACTTTTTTGGGCAATACCCGCCTCCGATTCACTGTTGCAAAAGCGTTCAAACCCGACAGTAACCGTAAAACTAAGCAACAAAAGTCTTTGCATTGCCATATGTGCATCATCTGTATCGGGATCTATAAAAGCTGTTTTTCCCGCCTTTATAAACTCGTCCGCAAGGGAAGCACCAAGACATTTTGCCCGTGCGGCATCAACGGTCTTAAGGCCATCCCTTACCGTTTTGGATACCGTGTTGCGTTTTATGCTTTCAGATGGTTTTTCACCTGCAATTTTTATGTCCTTATCATCGAACAATTCACTCACCCTTTGTTTTTGCCTTGATTTGTTTGAGCGCTACTGCAAGTTGGTCGGGACAAGATGTGTTTTTGAAACCACATTTAACATCTGAAAGTCTTTCAATAACATCATCTATCTTCATACCCGCAACAAGTTTTGATATACCCTTTGTGTTGCCGCTGCAACCGCCCTCAAAACTGACGCTTTTTATGGTGTCGTCTTCAAGTTCTACCGTAATAGAACGAGAACACACCCCTAATGTTTTATATGTGTAAACCATAACTTTTATTCTACCTATCTGTCCTTAAATTTATTACTGCGTACGGGGTGGCGAAGTTTACGAAGTGCTTTCGCCTCTATCTGACGAATACGCTCACGTGTTACATTAAATTCGCTTCCAACCTCTTCAAGCGTATGGCAACGGCCGTCTTGCAAACCAAAACGAAGTCTGATTACCGCCTCTTCACGCTGGGTAAGGGTTTTGAGTACGCTGTCAATATCTTCATTAGTGATGGTCTTAAGAGCAGCCTCATCAGGTGCCAATGCATCCTCGTCACGAATGAAATCCTGTAAACGACTGTCTTCCTCAGGTCCTATGGGAGTTTCCATTGAAACAGGCTCCTGTGCTACACGCATAATTTCTCTAACACGCTCAACAGGAAGATTCATTTTTTCGGCAATCAACTCTTCGCTCGGCTCGTGTCCGTTTTCGTGCAAAAGTTGACTTTGAATTTTCTTTAATCTGTTTATAGTTTCAACCATATGCACAGGAATACGGATTGTACGCGCTTGATCGGCAATTGCCCTTGTTATAGCCTGACGAATCCACCAAGTTGCATATGTTGAGAACTTAAATCCCTTTGTATAATCAAACTTATCAACAGCTTTTATAAGGCCTACATTACCCTCTTGAATAAGATCTAAAAAGTGCATTCCTCTGCCAACATATTTTTTAGCAATAGAAACAACAAGGCGAAGATTGGCTTCGGTCAGACGCTGTTTCGCCACCTCATCTCCCTGTGAAATTTTTTCGGCAAGAGAGATTTCCTCATCAATAGACAAAAGTTGAACGCGTCCTATCTCACGAAGATACACTTTAACGGGGTCGTCAAGTGAAATATTATCAATCGACAAATCATTGTCAAACTGTTCGGCGTCCAGTTCCTCAAGTTTAAGTTCGTCCTCGCTCGGCTCTTTATCAAAGTCTATATCAAGCAGAGGCGTTTCGCCTGTGAGTTCGTCCAAATCTTCGGGCGGTGTGCCGAAATCATCATATTCACGCTCTTCCTCTTCGGCATAAATTGTATTCTGTCTTTCGGCTTCTGCCGCAACGGTTAAATTTTCCTCTGTTTTTTTATTACCCATACTTTTTTATTCTCCCTTTTTATTGTCTGCTATTTGGCGCATTTTTTTCGCCCAGTCTTCTATTGATAAGTCTTTATCGTCTTCAGCATTAACCGTTGCTTTCTCTTCTAATATTACCTTTATGCAATCGTTTAATACTGTTTTTGCGTTTTTTTCGGCCATAACGCCGTTTTGAAGCGCAACCAGATACCCCATCTCCTGCGGCGTTAATCGGTCGCCGAGCAGTGTGATATCGGCTATAGGTTGTCCGTTTTTAAAAAGCGAACATATCTCACCGAGTATGCGTTTGTTAAGCGGTGTTATCATATCGTCAGGCGAGAGTCTGCTTTCAAACGCGCTGTACATATCAGGATGCGATAAAAGAATTGAAATTATTGTTTCCTCTGCCTTAACAGCACGTGGATAGCGGCGGCGGTCAGGATTTACGTCCTCACGGTTGATTCGGGGGGCTACCACCTCACGAACCTCCCGTCTATACTGCGTCCTTGCCTGTTGCTTTTTACTGTTTTCAATTTGTGTCATAAGTGCAGTTTTGGAAACGCCATATTTTTCAGAAAGGCGTCCTGCGTACAAATCAACCGTAAGTGTATCGGTCGTAGCTGATAAAATTTCGGTGGCGCGTTTTAAGTATTGCAGTCTTCCGGCATCGGTTGAAACATCAATACCCTCTGCCGCCATAAGCAGTTTATACTCGATGTCGCTCACAGCACCCTCAAGCAACGCGCGAAATCTTGCTGCACCGTTTTTCTTTATAAATTCATCGGGGTCTTTGCCATCGGGAATTACAAGAACACGAATGCGGATTCCGCTGTCTTTAAGCGTTTCTATCGTACGCTTTACGGCTTTTTGTCCAGCCTCGTCCGCATCAAGCGTCACAACAATTTCCTTTGTATAACGCGAAAGCAGTTTAACCTGTTCCTCACCAAACGCGGTGCCGAGCGCCGCTACAGCATTGGTGAAACCTGCCTGATGCAAGGAAATAACATCCATATTTCCCTCTACAAGAATAACCCTTTCTGCGCAGTCTGCCTTTGCAAAATTAAGTGCAAAAAGGTGCTGACTTTTCTTATAAACGGGGGTATCCTGCGTGTTGACATATTTTCCTTGCGCTTTATCGTCATCGGGACGGGCACGTCCGCTGAATGCAATACAATTACCGCGCAGATTAAATATCGGAAACATTATTCGGTTGCGGAAACGGTCAAAATATGTACCTCGGCTGCTTTGGGATATAACATTAGCCTGTACCATATCAGCAACAGAAAAACCTTTACTTTTGAGATATTTAAGCAATGAATCCCAAGTATCAGGCGCGGCGCCAAGTCCAAACCGCTTTATTGTAGCTTTGGTAAGCCCTCTGCCCTTTAGGTAATCGAGTGCCCATTTACCGCCCTCTGACATCAAATACGAATAATAAAAACGAGCGGTTTCTCTATTTATTTCATATATTCTGTTTTTAAGTTCCTGCATTGAATTGTCATAACCGCTATCCTCAGGTATCGTAATTCCCGAACGGTCAGCAAGAAGTTTTACTGACTCCATATAGTCAAGGTTTTCTATAAGGCTAATGAAGGTTATGACATCTCCGCCTGCACCGCAACCGAAGCAATAAAACGAGCCGTTTTCGGGATAAACCGTAAAAGACGGTGTTTTTTCGTTATGAAACGGACAAAGTCCCACAAGGTTTTTGCCCCTGCGGCGTAGATTAACATACTGAGAAATTACCGATTCAATATCGTTGCGGTACTTAATTTCAAGTTTCAAATCCTCTGTCAGTGACGGCAAAACTACACCTCCCAGAATTTCGGTATAAATATATCCGAATATACTGTTACTGCGTAATGGTCGGTCATTCCCGAAACATAGTCTGCGGCGGCACGTAAAGCACCCTCGCTATCGCGAACCTTTGCGTATTCCCCCGTCAGTTTTTCGGGGTGAGAAAGCATATACTTGAATATGCCGGTAATAATTCCGTCCACCTTATTTTCTTCGTTTTTCGCCTTGGGATTTCTATATACGTTGGAAAAAAGAAATTCATGCAAATCATTAAAGTGTTTTGCGGTTTCACTATCCATCAAAATATCGTCTTTACTATTGCGCACAACAGATGTTACCAAAGTGTTTATGCGCTGACTTTTGGTGTTTCCGAGTGCCGAAACAATACAAGACGGTATATCTTCTGCCGCAATTATTCCGCCGCGAACGGCATCGTCAATATCATGATTTATGTAAGCAATGCGGTCAGATATGCGCACAACACGTCCCTCTAACGTTGAGGGTTGTTCGCCTTTAGTATGATTTTTAATGCCATCAAGCACTTCTGCTGTCAAATTAAGTCCGCGCCCCTCGCGTTCAAGCAGACGGCAGACTCTCACACTTTGCTCATAATGTGTAAAATCAAAAGGCACACATTTATCAAGTGCACGTTCACCCGCGTGTCCGAACGGGGTATGACCTAAATCGTGTCCTAGGGCAATAGCCTCGGTCAAGTCTTCATTAAGGCGTAAAGACCGCGCGATTGTACGCGCAATCTGCGCTACCTCTAATGTATGGGTGAGTCGTGTGCGGTAATGGTCAGATTCGGGCGATAAGAAAACCTGTGTCTTGTGCTTTAATCGGCGGAAGGCTTTACAGTGAATAATCCTGTCGCGGTCGCGCTGAAATGCGGTGCGCATTTCACACGGCTGTTCAAAAACCTCTCTACCCTCCGTATTCTCGCTAAGCACTGCATATTTTGACAGTGTTTCGCGTTCTATTCGCTCGGTCGTTTGTCTGATATTTTCCACATTATCACCCCTTTTATATTTATTATTAGATTTTTTTCATCAAAAGACTTTATTTTTCAAATAAATTTTTTCTTTTTGCCTTGCTATCTGCAATTTACCGAAAAAAATCTTCTCTATTGTGTCTAAAAATACATTTTCTTCGCTATCCCTTACGGCAATTGTAAGCGCTACTTGCGATGTGAAATCGGTATCCAAAATCTCGCCGAAACGGGCAACCGTTTTATTAAGATACTCATAATCCGAATACGCACAGATTAGCACATATTTTGTTGATGGCACAACCGTTACCTTATCTGCATCCTGCAGTGACATTTTTGCCGATGTAGAATATGCGCGTACAAGTCCTCCTGTACCGAGCAATACACCGCCAAAATAGCGCGTTACCACAACGCACACATCGGTTACGCCGCTTCCCGTAATTACGTCTAAAATAGGTTTGCCTGCAGTGCCGTGTGGTTCTCCGTCATCGGAAAAGCGTGTTATTCCGTCTTTTAAGCAATAGGCAAAAACATTATGACGCGCATCATGAAATTCGGCGCGTTTTTTAGAGATAAACTCTGCCGCTTCCTCCTCGCTTTCAACATGCGCTGTCACGGCAATAAACCGCGAACGCTCTACCGTTATTTCGCGTTCGCAAAATCCGTCAACGGTAATATAATTCTCCACACTTACACCTCCATAACATAAACCAATTTAATGATAAAATAAAACCGCACCCTGTGCGGATGCGGTCCTTTTTTAGCGTTAGTTTTCTTCCATGCCGAAACGCTTCTTGAAACGGTCTACTCGGCCACCTGTGTCTACCAGCTTTTGTCTGCCGGTGAAAAACGGATGACATTTCGAGCAGATATCCAAACGAATATTCTGCTTGGTCGACCTAGTCTCAAACTCTGCACCACAAGCACACTTAACAACTACCTTGTCGTACTGTGGATGAATACCTTCTTTCATACCGTCACCCCTTTCAAATCTCGATAACATATGAATGATAACACAAAGAAAACAAAAATGCAAGAAAAATTTTATTTTAAACCAATAATTTTATTTTTGATTTTTTCGTACACTTCAACAATTTTAAATTTGATAACAAATTTTTGACTGTTCTTAGCAATATTTACAGCATTTTTGGGGGCTGTATCCGAAAGGTCCCCAGCCGCACCCACGCATATGCTTGGGAATATTACACACCACCAATTCTTGCCCTGTGCTTTGCCGATTTCCAATGTAAGCGCATCGTATACACCCGCAGGCAGACTAAAATCGTCATACTCCCTTGTATCAAAAAAGGTTTTATCGACCTTGACTTTTACGGGATAATCACAGCCTTGCTCATTTAATGTTCTTTCAGCTATTTGCTTAATGGTTTCAGCATTTGCAGATGCCAAAGCCTTAGCATCGTTTAGCGTATCGGCGCCCGAAAACAAACCTTCGCCCTCTCTAAGCAACGCATCACGCACCGAAAGTTTTAGTTCTTGGTCTTCCTTACTATCCGAGTTGGCAAGTATATGAAGCCGCAAAACATTTTGGCGAAGCTCTTCACACGAAGCATCAAAACTTGTCATTGATAAAAGCACCGAAAATACAAGTGCAATACATAGCGAAATGTTAAAAACTTTAATTTTAGATTTCATAACCTCTTTCCGTCCT
>JAZRZS010000035.1:0-10725 GCA_045601505.1 Acutalibacteraceae bacterium | reverse complement strand
AAGCGCACCTATACCAACCGCCGCACCCGATAACAAATGCGCATCATATATACCTGCTACATGGTCAAAATGGCGGTGGGTTGCAAGAATGAGCATCTGTTTACCTTCGTTATCTTTTATAAACTCACGCACCTTTTCTGTCAGCGCAAAAACGTCTATAAGCAGTGCCGCCTCTGCCGTTGAAACCATATAACAGTTGGCGCCAAACTTTCCCTGTGACTCTGTAATTATATTCATATTATTTACTCCAAACATCAGTATCAAGCGTTATTGTAACGGGACCGTATGCCTTGATATCAAGCTCCATATCACCGCCGAAAACTCCCTTTTCTACCGTATTTACGCCCTCTTTTTTAAGACATTCACAGTAATATTCGTAAAGCTTTTCAGCACCGTGCGGCTCCATTGCGTTTATAAATGACGGTCGGTTACCCTTACGGATATCGGCACACAGCGTGAAGTTAGAAACGACAAGTGCGCTACCGCCAACATCCAATAATGACAGATTCATTTTATCATTTACATCGCTGAAAATTCGTAAGAGCGCGGTTTTCTTAGCAAGAAGTTCCGCCTTTTCTTTTGTGTCGCCGTCCTGTGCGCCCAAAAGCACCAAAAATCCATGCTCAATTTCGCCGCTGACTTTTCCGCTTTCGGTCACTTTTGCACTTCTTACGCGCTGGATTATTGCTTTCATTACTGATGTATCCTTTCTATGCTGTAAACACCGTAAAGTTTGCTTAGTCGGTCTGTTATGCTCTTAAGATGTTCTTTACCTGCGGTTTTAAGGGTTACCGTTGTAACCGAGTTACCATCCTTTGTACTACGGGCATTTATAGCATGTACCGTTACCTTCATATTGTAAAGTGCCGAGGTAACATCAAGCACCATTCCGTCACGGTTTATACCCGAAATCTGCAATGTTGTTACAAAATATTCGTTATTTGTAACATTGTTCCACCTTGCTGCAACCCAACGTTCAGGCTCTTGCGATTTACTTATATCTTTCGGAACATTACTACAGTCGCGTTTGTGAATTGAAACACCGTGACCGCGTGTGATAAAGCCGATAATCTCATCTCCGGGAAGCGGTGAACAGCATTTTGAAAGTTTTATGAGGCAGTTGTCTATACCCTCTACAACAACGCCGTTTGAGGACTTATGGTGCGTTACAGGCTTTATGACATCCTCTATACTAACAGGTTTTGACGCCTTTATAAGTGCCTGATAATCGTCCTTTATACGCGGCATTATTTTAGAAAGCAGAACACCTCCGTATCCTATTGCGGCATAAAAGTCCTCTGCGGTGCCTAAGTGTTGTTTTTTCGCAAGGTCTAATATGAAGTTTGTCATTTCGGCATCGGGAAGATTTATACCGTTTCGAGAAAATTCGCGTTCAAGCTCCGTTTTTCCCGTTTCAATATTTTCTGTACGGCGTTCTTTTTTGAACCAACTGCGAATTTTGGATTTCGCCTGATTCGTAACCGCAATTTTAAGCCAATCACGGCTGGGGGCATGGTTTTGTTGATTAGTAGTGATTATCTCTATAATCTCGCCCGTTTTTACGGTGTGGTTAAGCGGAACAATACGTCCGTCTACTTTAGCTCCTACCATTCTTATACCAACAGCGGTATGAATTGCAAATGCGAAGTCCACAACCGTTGAGCCTACAGGCAGGTTAATTACATCGCCCTTTGGTGTAACGGCAAATACATCCTCTTGTGCAAGGTCGGTTTTAATTGTTTGCACAATATCAACTGCGTTGCCGTCATCGTTCTGCGATTCAAGAATTTGACGCACCCATGAAAGACGCTCTTCCATCTTTCTGTCATCACGGCTTATACCCTCTTTATATTTCCAATGTGCTGCAATTCCGTACTCTGCTGTGTGGTGCATTTCGTATGTTCTTATCTGTATCTCAAACGGAACACCCTCGCGACTTATAACGGTGGTATGAAGCGATTGATACATATTTGGTTTCGGGGTTGATATATAGTCCTTAAATCTATTTGGAATAGGTCTGAACATATCGTGCATTATACCCAGAATGTTATAGCAGTCGGCAATTGTGTCGACAATTATTCTCACAGCATATATATCATATATTTCGTCAAAGTCCCTGCCCTGAACATACATTTTTCTATAAATTCCGTGTATTGATTTAACGCGGCTCTCAATTGTAACATTGGTATCGGGCAGAACTTCACGCAGATGCTCTTCTATTCTTTCGCGGATTATTGACAGCACCTCTTGACGCTGTTGACTGCGCAATGATAAAAGCTCCTCTACCTCATGATAAGCTATGGGGTCAAGATGCATAATTGCTAGATCTTCAAGCTCTTCTTTTAAGGCTCTGATACCGAGTCGATGCGCAATTGGCGCAAAAATCTCAAGCGTTTCGAGTGATTTTTCACGCTGTTTTTTGTCGGTCATTGCGTCTATCGTGCGCATATTATGGAGTCGGTCTGCGAGTTTTATGATAATTACACGTATATCCTCGTTCATTGCTATTAGCATTTTGCGAAGGTTTTCCGACTGAAACTCCTCTTTAGAGGTGAACTGAATTTTACCCAGCTTTGTTACCCCTTCTACAAGATTTGCTACCGAACTGCCAAACTCTTTTTCTACATTTTCGTGGGTTATGGGTGTATCCTCTATTACATCGTGCAGAAGCGCCGCTTCTATACACTCACTATCCATACCCATCTGCGCTAAAATTATGGCAACCGAAAGCGGATGGACATAATATTCCTCCTTAGAAAATCGGTATTGCCCTTTGTGCGCTTCAACAGAGTATTCATACGCTTTTCGTATGGCATCAAGATTATAACTTAAATTCTGTTCCTCCAAAACGGACAAGAGCTTTTTATAATCATTTTCATAATTTTCATTCATCATTCGGTTTCACCTTCTTTAAGTATACGCAGTATTTCCGATTTTGTAAGGTCGGAACGGACGCCGTTTACTTTGCTGACAATAACATTCGCACCCGTGCGTTTTTCGGTTAAAAGACCGAGTTCACACAGTATATCAATGGCTATATTGGCTTTGCCGCAAGGCAGACGACCTATTGTTTTATTTATAAGCATTTGTTTATTAATAGGACGGACTACACAGCGGTACAAAAGTCCGATTTCGTCACGCGTGGGTGTTATATGAGACAAGTCACGGGGTGCATTATGGGACATAAAATCTTCATATTCAAATAGCGATTCTATATCCGCCTCACTCTCGCCCGATGGTCTGATTTCGCGCACGATAACGCTTAAGGTTTTTTCGCCGCGCCACTCGTTTATATCAAGCGTAGCGGCTATATCTACCGTATCCCCCGCTTCAAACGGAAATGATTCGACCGTTTTGCCGAAAATAAGCGCCTGTATAACAGCCGTATCACGCACTAAAATAAGGCGAAGATGTTTTCCGTCTGCTATTTGATTTATTCTTTCAATTTTAAGCGAATATATGCCAAACAGTGGGGTTTGGTTACCCTTGCCGAACGGTTCGAGTTCGCTTATGAGTTCTGCCATTTCGAGAGATAACGCCGCAGGGTTTAGTTTGCAGTCAAGTCGAACAGTCGGCACACAAATTTCCTTTTTACGCGCATAAGAATTGATAGCTACGCGGAAAGCATCGACATCTGTTTCTGAAAGTGTCAGTCCTACGGCAAGTTCGTGTCCGCCAAATTTCTGCAGATATTTTTCGGCTGAATTTACGGCATCAAATAGCGAAAAACCCTCTACACTTCTGCCCGAACCCACAGCAATACCATCCTCTGCGCCAAGCACAATTACAGGTTTTCCGTAACGCTCAACAAGGCGTGATGCAGCAATGCCGACAACGCCCCTATGCCAACCTTTACCGCATACGACAATAACCCTATCATAAAATAATTTTTTGCTTTCAATAATTGAAGTTGCTTCTTTTTCAATATCACTTTCTATTTTTTGTCTTGCAACATTTTCTTCGCTTATTTCGGCGGCAAGTGCCTCTGCCGTTTCGGTATTATCGGCGCAAAGCAGGTTAAAAGCGCGAATTGCATCGCCCATTCTGCCTGCAGCATTTATACGCGGTGCAAGATTAAACGCAAGATTCCCTGCTTTTAGTTGTTTATCCTCTAATCCCGCAGCTTTTATAAGCGCTGAAAGTCCCACATGTGAGGTGTTGTTGATATATAAAAGTCCCTCACGCACGAAAACGCGGTTTTCACGCGTTAGTGGCATAACATCGGCTACAGTACCGATTGCTACCAAATCAGCATAATAGGGCAAAAGTTCCTCAGGTGTGGCATTTTCAAGCGCACAGACAAGTTTAAATGCTACACCGACACCTGACAAATCCTTAAATTCGCTCGGGCAATCGGCTCTGTGTGGGTCAACAACGGCATCGGCATTCGGCAGTTCTGCTATTGGCATATGATGGTCGGTTATGACAACCTGCATACCTCTGCTTTTTGCCATCGCGACCTCTTCTATAGCGTTTATGCCGTTATCGACCGTTATTATAAGCGAAACGCCCTTACCGTCTAATTTTTCCAGCGAATCCATATTCATACCGTAGCCCTCTTCGGCGCGGTTTGGAATATATGTAAGAACACTGGCACCGCGTGAACATAGGTAGGTATAAAGCAAGGCTGTGGCTGTTACGCCGTCACAATCATAATCACCATATATTGCTATTAATTTATTTTCTTCTATTGCGGTATTTATAACCTCTGCCGCCTTACGCATATCAGCATAAACAAACGGGCTGTCAAGCGTGTCGTCACACGATAAAAAAGCGTCAAGCTCCACAGGGTCTTCATATCCGCGAACAGCGCAAATAAGGGACAAAAACGGGTCAATTCCGCATTCTTCTGCCAAGTTATTTACAAGTTCTTTCGATATTTTAGGCACAAGCCAACGTTTCATCGTGTTCACCTCGCTTAAAAAATATAAATATACTATTTTATTATACTACTATAATAATAATATTTCAAGAAAAACAGACATAAAAAATGCACCGCCCAAGCGGTGCATTTTAATTTTATTATTTCTTTGCTATTGCTTTTTTGGCGGCGGCAACAATATCGACCGCCCTTAGCGAAAATTCGTCAAGCAGTTCCGCCGCAGGACCCGAACAACCAAATACATCATTTACGCCTACACGAACCATAGGAACAGGGTATTCTTCTGTTACAACCTCTGCCACTGCGCTGCCCAAAGCGCCGATTATATTATGCTCTTCTGCCGTTACAATAGCACCTGTTTCCTTTGCCGCTTTTACAATTATTTCGCGGTCTATCGGTTTGATGGTCGGCATATTTACTATACGGGCGCTGATGCCCTCGTTTTTAAGAAGTTCATAAGCTTCCAGCGCCTCCGAAACCATAAGTCCAGTTGCAATTATTGTAACATCTGTACCATCTTTGAGCTCAACGCCTTTGCCGATTGTGAACTTGTAATCATCCGAAAAAAGCACAGGGACAGCAAGTCTGCCAAGACGGATATAAACAGGACCTTCGTGCTGAAAAGCGGCGCGGACAACGGCTTTTGCCTCTACATCATCTGCGGGGTTTATAACCGTCATTCCAGGTATTGTACGCATAAGCGCCAAATCTTCACAACACTGATGTGTGGCACCGTCTTCACCAACCGAAATTCCCGCATGGGATGCAGCAATTATGACATTAAGATGAGGATAACCTATTGAGTTTCGCACCTGTTCAAATGCACGTCCTACCGCGAACATTGCAAAACTACTGCAAACAACGCGTTTGCCCGTAGCGGCTATACCTGCGGCTACGCTCATCATATTTTGCTCCGCAATTCCGCAATTATAGTGTCTATTAGGAAAAGCCTTTTTAAATGTGCCTGTTTTCGTGGCTGCAGCAAGGTCTGCATCTAGCACAATGAAATCATCACGTTCTTTACCAAGTTCCACAAGAGCATTACCAAAAGATTCTCTTGTTGCAATTTTTTTTATGTCTGCCATTTTATTCCCCATCCCTTAGTTCAGACTTGCAAGTGTACTTGTTAGTTCTGCCATTGCTGTATTATACTGTTCTTCGTTGGGTGCCACTCCGTGCCAACCAACCTGATTTTCCATAAATGAAACGCCCTTGCCCTTTACTGTTTTTGCAATAATTGCATAAGGCTTATCAAATGTGCCCACCTTCGCAAATGCAGCTTCAATCTGCATAAAATCGTTTCCGTCAATCTCGACTACCTCAAAACCAAAGGACTCAAATTTTTCGACAATCGGATAAGGTGAATTAACATCCTCAACTGTGCCATCAATTTGAAGATTATTATTATCTACGATTACAGTAAGGTTATTAAGTTTTTTATGAGCCGCAAACATTGCCGCTTCCCAAACCTGACCTTCCTGTATTTCGCCGTCACCAAGCATGGTGTAAACTTTATAATCATAACCAAAGTGTTTACCCGAAAGTGCCATACCGACTGCGGCAGAAATCCCCTGTCCGAGTGAGCCGCTTGACATATCAACGCCCGGTATTTTATTCATATCAGGGTGACCTTGTAAAAACGAACCGACTTTACGAAGAGTTTTAAGCGAATCAACATCAAAAAACCCTCTGTTTGCAAGTGTTGAATATAGCACAGGGGCTGCGTGGCCTTTAGAAAGTACAAAGCGGTCTCTTGTTTCATCCTTGGGGTTTTCGGGATTTATATTCATCTTTTTAAAATAAAGATAAGCCATTATATCAGCCATTGAGAGCGAACCGCCCGGATGTCCCGACTTTGCATTATAGACACCCTCAACAATTCCCATTCTTATTTTGGTGGCTATAACTTGCAGCTCTTTTAATTCTTCTTTTTTCATCGCCTTGTTTCCTTTCCTGTATATATTCCGTGAATTTATACATAGCCCCGTTCTTTACACCGCTTGATATAAAGTCGGTAACTTAAATATTTTTGCGGTACAAACTGTAAACTTATATAAATATATGCTATTTTTTTAACTCATTCAAAAACTTTATAAAATAATCAGGCAGAGGACTTGTAAACTCCATATACTCCTTAACGGTAGGATGGATAAAGCCAAGACACCTTGCGTGTAAGCATTGACCAAAAAGTATACCCTTACCTGCCGTCTTCTTTGGTCCATATACGGTATCTCCAGCTACAGCGTGGCCGATATGCGCCATATGAACACGGATTTGGTGAGTTCTACCCGTTTTAAGACGCAGTCTTACATGGGTAAAGGCACCGTAACGGGCTATTACCTCATACTCTGTGACCGCTTCTTTAGAGTTTTTATATATAACCGCCATTTGTTTACGCTTTACGGGGTGGCGTCCTATGGGCGCTTCTATAACGCCTTTATCCTCTTTTATATTCCCATGAACAACCGCCTCATACACACGCGTAAAACTATGGTCTTTTATCTGTTCTGCCAGAAAATTATGTGCAGTATCATTCTTAGCGACCATTAAAAGTCCGCTGGTATCCTTATCAATTCGGTGCAAAATACCAGGACGCGTTACGCCGTTTATGCCCGAAAGGCTATCGCCGCAATGATAAAGAAGTGCGTTTACAAGCGTACCCTCATAATTTCCTGCGGCAGGATGGACAACCATACCCTTCGGTTTGTTTACCACAAGCATACAGTCATCCTCGTACACCACATCAAGCGGAATGTTTTCCGCCTTGGTTTCAAGCATTACAGGGTCGGGCAAGATAACATTTACACAGTCGCCCGACCTTAATTTATAGTTTTTACTGACGGGCTTGTTGCCGACTGTAACACAGCCGTCCGCCACAAGATTTGCGGCGCGAGAACGCGTGATTTCAGCGTTTTGCGCCAAAAATACATCTAATCTTTCCTGCCCGTCACCCGAATAAACAAAACTTTTTTCGGTCATTATTCTGCCTTTTGCTTTGCTTCAATACTGTTTATTTTTCTTGCCGATAATATATCGATAACAAGATGCAGTATGAGCAATGCCGCACCGATGCAAACAGCGCAATCGGCAATGTTAAAAATGGGGAACTCAATAAATTGCAGTCTTATAAAATCAACTACATTACCATCACGGAAGATGCGGTCAATCATATTACCAAGTCCGCCGCTTAAAATAAGACAGATTGCAAAAAACAGAAGTTTATGATTCTTGCCAGATCTTATAAGCAGAGCAATACATATAAGCATTGTAACAGCTGTGAGTGACAATAGTATCCAGGTGTGACCCTGCATAAAGCCCCAAGCTCCGCCTTTATTATGAATATAGGTAAAATCAAAAAGTCCGTCTATTGCGGGTTTGGTTTCCGCCAGTGCGAAATTTGCCACAACATAATATTTTGAGAGTTGGTCAGCAACCAAGAAAAGCACTGCCACAACTATCGCAAGAATGTATAACAATTCTTAACCCTCCAAAACTTTACAAACTCTTAATAACAGCAGCGCAACGGGCGCAGAGAGTTTTATGCTCAGCATCCTCGCCTACTGTTTCGGAATACGACCAACAACGCTCACACTTCTCGCCCTCGGCGTGTGCGGCGGTGATGCCAATACCGAGTTCACCTGTGAAAGCTCCGCCCTCACCCTCTATCAGTGTTACATTTGACACAATGAAGACAGATTTAAGCAACGGCAAAACGTCAGTTAAAAATGCATAATCCTCGCCCCTAGCGTAGAGAGTAACACTCGCATCAAGTGATGCGCCGATTATCTTTTCTGCACGGGCAGTTTCAAGCACTTTTTTAACGTCCTCACGCAGTGCGAAAATCTTCGACCAACGCGCCATAAAGGCTTGGTCTTCTACGCCTTTGGCTGTGGGCATATCGTTAAATATTACATTTCTTGTATCACAAGAAGAATCGTGCGGCATAAACTGCCAAATTTCGTCCGATGTGAATGCAAGAATGGGCGATACGAGGCGTGTGATAGTATCAAGTATACGATACATTGCGGTTTGGGCGGCGCGGCGGGTTACGCTGTCTGCCTTGTCAACATACAGTCTGTCTTTGAGAACATCTAAATAGAAGTTTGACATATCCAAAACGCAGAAATTATGAATAGCGTGGAAAATAAGGTGATATTCAAAGTTATCATAGGCTTTGCGACACTCGGCAACAAGGTTATCGAGTTTATAGAGCGCAAAACGGTCGATTTCTTCAAATTTATCGTCACTTACACTATCGGTATTAGGGTCAAAATCCGATATACAGCCCAAAATGAAACGTGCTGTATTGCGGATTTTACGGTAAACCTCCGAAAGTTGTTTTAATATTTCGGGTGATACGCGAATATCAGCATGATAATCTGACGATGCAACCCACAGACGCAGAATGTCGGCGCCGTACTGTTTTACAATATCGTCAGGAATTATTACATTACCAATGGATTTGGACATTTTTTTGCCCTCACCGTCAACAACCCAACCGTGTGTTACAACGGTTTTGTAAGGCGCAACACCGCGTGTTGCAACCGAGGTCAGAAGCGATGACTGGAACCAACCTCTATACTGGTCGGCACCCTCTAAATACAAATCAGCGGGAGTTTCCAGATAATCGCGTGTTTCCAAAACGGCAGCGTGGGAAGAGCCTGAATCAAACCAAACATCCATAATATCGGTTTCTTTTGTGAACTCTTTACAGCCACATTCACATACTGTGCCTTCTGGCAACAGTTCTTCTGCAGTGTGGGTATACCAAGCGTTTGCTCCCTCTTTTCTAAAGATATCAGCAACCTTTTTGATGCTTTCAGGATTTATTACCTCTTTACCGCAATCCTTGCAGTAGAAAATCGGAATCGGCACGCCCCATACGCGCTGACGGGAAATACACCAGTCACTGCGGTCACGCACCATACCTTTAATTCTACCCTCTCCCCAAGCGGGAACCCAATTTACAGTTTCAATTGCTTTAACAGCATCTTCCACAAAATCGGATATTGAGCAGAACCACTGTTCTGTCGCTCTATAGAGTATCGGCGACTTACAGCGCCAACAGTGCGGATACTGGTGGATTATCTTTTTAAGTGCAAACAGATAGTTATTTGCATCCAACCATTTTGCAATTTCTTTATTTGCTTCATCGGTTGTAAGACCCGCAAACTGTCCTGCATTCTCTGTGAACACGCCTTTAGCATCAACCGTTACAACTATCGGCAATTCTTCGTAATTACGGCAAACCTCAAAGTCATCTGTACCGTAGCCCGGTGCGGTATGAACACAGCCTGTACCGCTTTCGAGTGTTACATGGTCGCCTACAATTACAAGCGAGTCTCTATCCACAAAAGGATGACGGGCGCGGATATATTCAAGTTCTGCGCCTTTTACTGTGCCGAGAAGTTTATATTCTTGGATTTCTGCAGCGGCAAAGGTATCCTTTGCCAATTCCTCTGCCATAACATAGTATTCACCGTTCGCAAGGAAAACGCCGTACTCATAATCAGGTCCTACACAGATAGCAACGTTGCCGGGTAAGGTCCAAGTGGTTGTGGTCCAGATTACAAAATAGGTTTTAGAAAGGTCTGCGCCAAGAGCCGACAAAATGCCTTTATCATCACATACAGGGAATTTAACATAAATTGAATAGCAGGGGTCCTCCGCATACTCAATCTCGGCCTCTGCCAAGGCTGTCTGACACTCAGGGCACCAATAAACAGGTTTAAGTCCTTTATAGATATAGCCCTTGTTTGCCATCTCGCCAAACACCTCGACCTGTTTTGCAACATAGTCGTTAGAGAGTGTCATATAGGGGTTATCCCATTCGCCTAAAACGC
>JAZRZS010000034.1:0-15237 GCA_045601505.1 Acutalibacteraceae bacterium | reverse complement strand
TACTGCTTAAAAACAAAGTTTTTAACTGTATTTCTCGTTGTATGATTTTCAATGTGTCAGTATTACTTTTGTCATACCATCAAAAAATAGAGTTATCTCGTATTTTCGGGATAACTCTATTCTCATATATAACTTGAAAATTCTAATAAAAAATGTTATATTAAATACAATAAAATGCTTGTTGTTATGCGGAAAATTTAACTTATGGAAATGACTTCCACAAGTTGTAAAAAAGAGCCTCCACTTGTCAGGGGAGTTGGCACAACAAAGTTTTGACGGAGGGGTAGTTTTCTCTCCCTCAGTCAGCTTCGCTGACAGCTCCCTCGTCAGAGGGAGGCGAAAACTAATTTGTTCCTAATTTGACACAAGCATATAATACACTTAAAGGTCGGTGATGATATGAAAGTATTAAAAAGAACACTCGTAGTATTATTGATTATTATATTTGCGCTACCTATAATTTCATATATTGGCATTGTTATCACAAATAACACAATCGCTGATAAAATCGAAAAGGATTTAGTTGCTTATGAATTGCCAATAGATACTGAGTTTGTAGATTCAATTTCAATAGCAGGAAAGTTGACCGGTAATGGAAACGGTATGCAATATATGGGTGTAATTCTTGTTAATAGTGATTTAAGTGAAGAAGACTTAAAAGAATATTACAGTTCTGAATTTGAATATATTGAGGTAAGAAAACAAGAAACTGCCAAAATTGATTTTATCCATGCCAGGAATTATAGTTTTAATAGTTTTTCTGAAATAAACAAGGATTCCTACTATTCCATCACTTGTTGGGATGATGACAGACGAGAAAAATTTGGTGATTTTGTTTCGGAATTACTTGATTTTGATATCAGAGGTCATTAAAACTAGAAAAATCTCAGTTTTCAAACACATTTCATTCGTGTCATTAAATTCAAGCTACCCAAAAAGAAACACTTCCCGAAGGAAGTGTTTCTTTTTGTTTGGTATAAAAATTGTGATTTTAGAAAAAATAAACTATTACACGAAAATAAATGCAGAGGTGGAAAAATGCAGCCCGTTTTTATTTTTTCAAGCAACCAAGAACAGCTGAAAAGTTTTTGTCAAACAGCATTTTCGCACAATATAACATCACAAAACCAATTCTTTTCACATAAAACCCTTGATATTCATACGTCAAATTTACCCATTAACATTTTAGCTAAAAAAGCAGTTGTTGTGTTTTTGGATGTCCAGGATAATTTCACTGGAATGCAAATTGCAAAGAGTACAGTTTGCATTGTAGAGTCAAACAATAAGACAGCTATGAAAATACTTGCCAACAATAAAAACACAGCTATAGTTTGCGGCGGTCCACAAGACACAATTTCCTTTTCCAGCATACACGAAAAAAAGGTTGCTATTTGCCTACAAAGAAGCATAAAATCGGTCGGCGGTAAAAAAATTGAACCGTGTGAATATATTTTCACAACAAACGGTGATGAGAGCTTAGGCACTGTACTTTTATCCGCCGCGTTAAAGATGGTTTTACAGTAAAATTACTTAAAAATCTGCATATCAGCATTATAAATCATACTGCGGCAGACCGAATAATCAGGTAATTCGCCATACGCATTTAAAAGCAGAGTTGGATTAATATTATTTTCTCCACCCGCGCTTAAGACAATATTCAATACGATATTATCTTCAGTTGTAACTGAAAACCGCTTAATAAACGGTGCAAGGTCTATCTCTTTCATCGTTCCTTTTTTGGTTTTCTTTTGCGTAACAATTGAATCGCCCATCAAAAATTCTGTAAGATTTTTTGCAAAATATTCATCTTTATTTTCAAAAGTAATATTAAATTCCGCAAAGGCTATTTTACCCGTTTTTTCAACACATTCAGAAACAGATATAACCTCAAGTCCCTCCGGGAAAACCGATTCTAAAGCACTTTTGAGCATATCATCCGTATAATCATCATCTGTGATTTTAATATCCAAAATCTCATAATCACTTGTAAAACCCAGTGACAAAGGCAAAGCAAAAGTCAGATATGGGTGTCTGTTAAATCCCTCTGTATACCATACAGGTACTGAAGATAATCTTAAAAGACGAGACATTAATCTGTACATATCAAGGTGGGATGCAAAAATCATTCTGCCGTATTTTTTATAGAATATTCTAACGTTTCTCAAAGCAAACACCCTCCCCATAGCAAGTAGCTCCGCAACCCGCACACTTTATGCGGCAATTTGGCGTTGTTGATGCATTATATGCACGTTCGTTTTCCTCTATAAGAAAATTTTTCGTAACACCGTAATTAAAGTGGTCCCAAGGTGTAATTTCTGTAAATTCGCGTTTTCTATTGGCATAAAAAGCGGTGTCAACTCCGCATTCTTCAAAAGCAGAAATCCATTTTGAAAGGTCAAAACACTCGTTCCAACCATCAAAAATACAACCTTTTTTGTAAGCCGCTTCAATAACATCGCAAAGTCTTCTATCACCACGCGCAATAACTCCCTCAAGAAAACTTGTAGCGGAATCATGATAACTGAGTGAAACTTTTTTGGTTGTGATAGAATTACGCAACAAGTCGTGGCGGCGGCGGATTTCATCCACCGTGATTTGCGGCTCAAACTGGAACGGTGTAAAGGGTTTGGGGACAAAGGTAGAAACACTTACCGAAACATTAACCGATTTACCCTTGGGTTTGTTGGGCATACGGTAAAATGAATCTACTATTTTTTGTGCAAGTTCTGCAATACCTCTTATATCGTCATCCGTTTCGGTAGGAAGGCCAATCATAAAATAGAGTTTAACAGAGGTATAACCACCCTCAAAAGCCGTTAGACAAGTACGTAAAATTTCATCTTCTGTAATATTTTTATTAATTACATCACGCAGTCTTTGTGTTCCCGCTTCGGGCGCAAAAGTAAGACCGCGTTTTCTTATAAACTGAATTTTTTCAAGAAGTTCTTTTGAAAAATTATCGATACGCAATGACGGTAATGATATACTTACCTTAGCATCCTCACTCCAATCAATCATACAAGATAAAAGGTTTTGAATATCACTAAAATCGCTTGTGCTGAGTGAAGAAAGTGATATTTCATCATAACCCGAATAATCACAAAGCGCACGCGCCTGTTTCATAATGGTATCGGTGCTTTTTTCTCTCACGGGTCTATAGATAAACCCTGCCTGACAAAATCGGCAGCCACGAATACAACCGCGGTAAATCTCCTGTACGGCGCGGTCGTGAACAATCTCTATAGTGGGAACAACAAGTTTTTCAGGATAATGGACATTATCCATATCCTTAATAATTCTTTTATTTATCGTTTTGGGCGCATCAAACTTGGGTACTACAGCCTTTATAGTACCATCATCGTTATACTCTATATCATAAAGCGAGGGTACATAAACGCCCTCGATTTTAGCGGCTTCTCTTAAGAAAGACTGCTTGTCCCCACCGCTTTTTTTATACTTTTTATATAGCTCAATTACTTCTAAATCGACCTCTTCACCCTCGCCTAGAAAGAAAAGGTCTATAAACTCTGCTATCGGCTCTGCGTTACAGGCACAAGGTCCACCCGCAACCACAAGCGGCGACAGAGAATGTCGGTCTTTTGCACGTAGCGGAACTCCGGCGAGGTCGAGCATATTTAACACATTTGTATAGGAAAGTTCGTATTGCAAAGTAAAGCCTATAATATCAAAATCCTTTACTGCATCACGGCTTTCAAGCGCAAACAGCGGTATATTATTTTCGCGCATTACCTCTTGAAAATCTATCCATGGGTTAAAAACGCGTTCACACCAAATATCATCACGCGCATTGAACTGTGAATATAAAATTTTCATTCCGAGGTGTGACATACCTATTTCATATGTATCGGGAAAACAAAAAGCAAAACGAACATCAACATCATTTTTGTTTTTAATAACGCTGTTAAGTTCACCGCCTGAATATCTTCCCGGTTTTTGAACGGTTAGAAGCAACTTTTCTAATTTTTTGTTATCCATATAATCACCAAAGATTATATTATTATAAATCCGACACACTTTCAACTAATTTTTTATAAAAGAGAACACAAAAATATATATAGCAAGTATAAAAATGCTTATATTAACACTGCCTTCTAGCAAATAAAAAACACCTATTAAGGCAATAATTAGCGCACTTAAAAAAGAAAAAACATTAAGTAGAATTTCTGCTAAATTGTGACCAAACTTTTCTGCGCATATGTTATAAAACAAACTGCCACCGTCAAGCCCTTTTGCTATTATTAAATTGAAGAAAAAAACAACCAACTGCACCGCGCAAAATCGCAGTATTATTATGTTTTCATAGAAAAAATATAATCCTAAAGAAACCAGAAAAAGTATAAAATTTGAAAGCGGACCTGCTATTAGTATAATATTCTCTTGCTTTATCGGTATAGTGTGGTAATTTACAATTTGAATTCCGCCGGGAATAATTTGCACTTCTTTAGGTGAAACGCCATATTTTTTCATCATAACAAGGTGTGATATCTCGTGTATGCTAACCGCACAAATAAGCGGTATCACAAGCCCTGTTTTGTCTATAAAAATCATGGCAGTTATAAATGCTACAAACAAAAATGAAATATTAATATTTGTACCAAAAAGTTTTATACTCATATTTAATAAACCGAATAATTATTTTCCGTAAAATCCGAATATTCACCGTTATCAAAAATCTGTTCTATGCTAGTATTTTGGTAAAATTTTTCTGTTATCCACGTTTTCAACGGCGAAAAAACGCTTGGAAAAAACATTTTTATAACACAAACGCCTATTAGCAAAACTGCAACTAAAGCTGCTTGTAGAATAAAAATGACGGATAAAAAATCCTTTTTTCCCTCTTTTATTTTTGTTTCCTCGTTTTCCATAATAACACCTCTTAGAAAATAATATGTTTTTATCCTGTGCAAAATAACATAAAGTTAATAATTGAACTGTTGAAATTTTTACCTATATATGTTATAATACCGAAGAATTTGCTATTATTTAACGAAAGGAGGGCTTTGCTTTGGAATTTACACTTAATAAAAAAATGCGCATTCCCGCTGCTATTGTCACCGCAATAATGATTATAACAACAATTCTTGACGGCAAAGTTTTCTTTTCAAAACGCTTCTCTTTTGATGTTTTTCTCTACATTCTCTGCTTTGTAGTTGCATTCATTATAGGTGCGCTTTTGCTTTATGATATTAAGATTAAAAATAAAAAAATCTCTACTGCTGTTAATACCGCGATATTGTTTCTTTCGCCAATCGTCACAATAACGATGACCGAATGCCTTAATAACATTTTTATTTATGATATGACATATCTCGGTTTTGCAGGAAACTATGTTATTATACTGATATTCTTATTTATCGTTTACCTTTGTAGCGGCAGTTACAGGCTTCCGTTATATATCGTAAATCCTCTGTTATTTGTTTTTGCACTTGCTAACTTTTATGTTAAAGAATTTAGGGGTACGCCGTTCATTCCTATGGATTTTATGTCTATCTCCACAGGCGCTACCGTTGCGGGTGAATATTCCTATAAACTTACCCATCAAGTACTTATCGCCGCTTTTATTCTGGTATTTTTAATTGTACTTGCCGGTAAAATTAAAACCCCCGTATTTAGTAAAAAAGTTAAAATAATTTCCCGTCTTAGTGTTGGAGCTTTTTCTGCTATTTTGTTACTTGTTTTTTATTTTACAAATTTCTTTGCAAACTTGGGCGTACGGCCTGACTTTTGGAACCAAACACGCGGCTATAAGCGTTATGGTTTTGTTTGCAGTTTCTTTGTTAACACAAAATATTTGTTTGTCAGCACACCGACAGGTTATGACTCTAACGCCGTTACCGACAGTATGGCGGAGCTTACAAACGATACGCAAATAAAACCCGATAAAAAACCTGAAAACAAGTCGCCCGACATAATTTGTATTATGAATGAGTCGCTCTCTGACCTTTCAGTATTGGGCGATTTTAAAACTAATATTGACTATATGCCGTATCTCCGTAGCCTTAAAAAGAACACTATCAGAGGCAACTTGTTTGTTCCCGTAATCGGCGCAGGTACATCTAATACCGAATATGAATTTTTAACAGGCAACACAACGGCATTTTTCCCAGGCGGCAGTAACGCTTATATGCTTTATATTAAAAATAAGTCTGCATCAATGGTTTCAACCCTCAACAAACAAGGCTATAATAGCGTTGCGTTTCATCCATATTATTCTAACGGTTGGAACAGAATTGCCGTTTATGATTTCTTTGGTTTTACACTTTTCAAGAGTCTTGGTAACCTTATTGAAATGTCAATTATGGAAGAATATCAAAAAACTAATGACATTGAACTGTTGCAAAGCCTCGTCAACGAAGCTTATCCAAACAATTCCGATATGTTATTGCGCTCATATATCAGTGATTCGTACGATTATAAAGTACTGATAGAAGACTATGAAAACCGTGACACCAGCAAACCTTATTTCGTGTTTAATGTTACAATGCAAAATCACGGCGCATACAACAAAACCGCCTCTAACTTTAATCAAGAGGTAGAACTTGTCGGCATGAGCAAGGAATACCCTCTCGCCAACCAGTATCTCTCGCTTGTTAAACGCAGTGATGATGCTTTTAAGGAACTTATAGATTACTTCAGCAAGGTTGAAGAGCCTGTTGTTATCTGTATGTTCGGTGACCACCAACCTAGCATTGAGGTGGCTTTTGTAGAAGAACTTATGGGCAAATCCGTAAGTTCGCTTACGGTTGAAGAAGAGCAAAAACGCCATATGACGCCTTTTTACATTTGGGCAAACTATGATATCAAAGAACAGGAAATCGAGCGCCTTAGCGCAAATTACCTTTCTTCCCTCGTGCTTAAAACCGCAGGTGCAGAACTTACCGATTATAACAAATATCTGCTTGAACTTTCTAAAACCTTGCCCGTTATAGACACTGTGGGTTATATCGACAGTAAAGGCAATAACTATTCGTGGAATTCAGTTTCGGAATATACAGATATTTTAAAAAAATACGAATATATTCAGCACAATAATGTGTTTGATAAATCAGATAAAAAAGAAGATTTGTTTTATTTGAAATAAAAAAAGCCCTGTCAGTGACAGGGCTTTTTTTATATTCTTAATTTAGTGCTGCGAGTAAGGCGTCAACCTTATCCGTTTCTTCCCATTTAACCGAAATGTCCGTTCTGCCGATGTGGCCGTATGCGGCAAGTTGTTTATAAATTGGTTTGCGGAGTCCAAGTTCCCTTATAATAGCCTCAGGACGCAGGTCAAACACCTTTGCAACCGCTGCGGCAATTTCTTCTTCACTGCGAACGCCTGTACCAAATGTATCAACCATTACAGACACAGGTTTTGCAACGCCTATCGCGTATGCAAGTTGAACCTCACACTTTTTGGCGAGTTTTGCGGCAACAACATTTTTTGCAATATAACGGGCGGCGTATGATGCAGAGCGGTCGACTTTTGTGGGGTCTTTGCCCGAAAATGCGCCACCGCCGTGACGCGAATATCCGCCGTATGTATCAACAATAATTTTTCTGCCCGTAAGACCTGTATCGCCCTGCGGACCGCCTACGACAAATCTGCCTGTGGGGTTGATGAAGATTTTTGTATTATCATCCATCAAACCGTTTGGAATTATAGGTTTAATAACCTCTTTTAAAACATCAGCGCGAAGTGTATCAAGCGAAATATCTGCGCTGTGCTGTGAAGAAACTACAACCGCATCAACGCGCTTGGGTGCGCCGTTTTCGTATTCAACAGTAACTTGCGTTTTGCCATCAGGACGGAGATAAGTAAGGGTACCGTTTTTACGCACCTCTGTAAGTCTTTTTGCCATTTTGTGAGCAAGTGAAATTGGCAGCGGCATAAGTTCTTCTGTTTCGTCACAAGCGAAGCCAAACATTATACCTTGGTCACCTGCGCCGTGAAGATTGAGTTCATCCTCTTCCCCGTTTTTGAGTTCAAGAGAATTATCAACACCCAAGGCAATATCAGGTGACTGTTTATCAATTGATGTAACAACTGCACAGGTATTTCCATTAAATCCTGCAGATGGGTCGTTATAACCGATTTCATTAAGTACATCTCTTGCAATTTGCGGAATATCAACGTAGCAATCGGTTGTAATCTCGCCCATTACGGTAACTATACCCGTTGTACAAAATGTTTCACAGGCAACACGCGCTTTTGCGTCCTTTTCAATAATCGCATCAAGTATAGCGTCTGATATCTGGTCACAGACTTTATCGGGATGTCCCTCTGTAACCGATTCTGATGTAAGCAAAAAATTATTCATAAGATTTCCTCCAAAAAAATACACCTTATCGCAAGACAAGGTGTAAATTAAACCTCATCTTTCGGTTATATACCGCAGGATTTAGCACCTTGATATTCAGGTTGCCGGACTTCACAGGGCCTGTCCCTCTGTCACTCTTGATAAGGATATATATTTAATTTTAGCGTATGTATTATACCACAAAATCGTATTTTGTCAAGTTTTGTGTTACTCAACTTTAATTCCAATTTTTAGCAGCACCAAAAGTGCTATAACTATTAAAGCAACCGTTGCAAGTGTAAGTAATACGGTTTTTCTATTGAATTCATACTTTCCGCTGTCGGACTTAATAAGTCCAGATTTTTTAAGTGCTGACGTAAAGGGTTTATAAACTAAGAGCATAAGAGATGAATTCATAATCGATTTACAGAGATTAAACGGTAATAAAAGCGGCAAAAGCATTCCTATTACAGTTTCACGCGGCATACCGAAATAAAGCGGTGTTATGAATATATTTGCAACCAACATAACAGCGGTTACCGACACAACAGTTAATGCGGCAGAAATAAGCGCACCTGTGAAGTTTCTTTTATATTTATAAACACTACCGCAAACAAGCACAAACACGCCGCTTGAAAAAATATTCATAACCAGACCGTACCAGCCTGTTGAGCTGAATGTAAAAAATTCTACTGCTGCAACGCAAAGCACCGACATAAATCCATACAAAGGGCCATACAAAAGCGCAACTATTGAGAGCACAGCGTCCTTGAGGTCAAGTGACAAAAAACCGCCTACCTTGAACATCGCCGTTAAAAATGTTACCATATAAGCAAGTGCTATAAGCATTGCAGTAACAGTTAATTTTTTTATGTTGTTTTTATTCATAAAATCACCCCTATAATAAACAAACCCCAAGGTTAAACCTTGGGGCGCAAAAACAAAACACATCTTCTCTTATCCGGACTGTACCGTCGGCTTCGGAATTACACCGAATCAACCAAAAAAGGCTCGCGGGCTATACCGCCGGTGAGGAATTGCACCTCGCCCCGAAGATTAGATTAATTATAAAATACGATCATTTCATTGTCAAGTGCCATATTAGAAAACAAAACACAATTTGAAATATTATAATACACGGCAACCCTATCATAAAGCGTTTATGCAGCGTTTTGTGGCGAATTGTTTTCATAGTTATATAAATAGATAGAGCACCGCCTAAAAAAGATAACAAAAATATATTTTTTTCGCTTATACGGCGTTTTCCGCCCATTGCCGCAAGTTTATCATAGATAGTTATCAGAACGCCAAACAGTGAAATTATACCAAAGTATATTAAAACATATTTCATTTAATCACCAGATATATTATACTAAGTTGTGCTATATTTTTCAAGTTTATTACGGGGGAACAAAATGAAAAGCAAAATTATTTCTCTTATACTTATTTATTTGGTTTTTCTCACAGCCTGTGCACCAACAAAAACTTCAGATATTAAAGACTACACAAAGGTTGAGTATAACGAACTTCGTGCTGTGTGGATTTCCTACTACGATTATGATTTCAGTCAAGATAACGAGGATACGGTAAAATCAAAAATTGATAAAATGTTTGAAAATATAGAATCGTTAAATCTCAATACAGTTTTCATACATATTCGCGCTAATGCCGATGCGCTTTATAAATCTAATATCTTCCCTTTTTTCGAATCGGTTCAAAACCTAATGACGACATCACCGAACTTTGATATTTTAGAATATATGACCCAGTGTGCGCATAAACGAAATATAAAAATTCATGCTTGGATAAATCCGTTCCGTATTTCAAACAAGTTTTCCTCCGCCGAAGAACTACCTGACGGACATATAGCAAAGGAATGGTACGAAGACGGTAACAAAGATAATGCAGTTATTTCTTTCGGCGAAAAGTTATATTTTAACCCAGCAGTTACACGAGTGCAAAAGTTAATAATTGACGGCGTTCGCGAGGTTATAGAAAACTATAATATTGACGGTATTCATTTTGACGATTATTTTTATCCCGAATGTGACGAAACGTTTGATGAACAAAATTATAAAGCCTACTCTGAAAGCACCGCATATCCGCTATCGCTTTACGAATGGCGCTCTGCTAATATAAGCACAATTGTATCGGCTGTCAAAAATCTTGCAAAACAAAACGATATTCTGTTTGGAATAAGCCCATCGGCGCATATTGATGGTGATTATATTACTAAAAACGGATATGCTGATATTAAAAAATGGTTACAGTCTGATGATTATATTGATTATATTATACCGCAAATTTATTGGGGCTTTGATTACCCTGTTCGTGAATATCGTTATGAAAATATGCTAAAAAAATGGTGTTCACTTGAAAGAAACAAGTCTGTTAAACTTTACATAGGTCTTGCCGCTTATAAAATCGGTGTGGTAGACCAAAATGACGAATGGACCAAAAACACCGACATTCTAAAACGCCAAATTTTATCTTTACGCAAAAAAGATATTAGGGGATTTTCGCTCTTTTCATATTCATATATATTTGACAGTAAAGAAAACAATATAAAAGAAAAAGAAAATATAAAATCTTTATTAAACTAAAAAAAGAGTGGTTAACCACTCTTTTTTAATTATGAAAATATTTATAAATATTTTCTGCAACGGGCGCAGTTATGCCCTTAACACTCATAAGTTCATTAACCGTTGCATCCGAAATTGCCGAAAGTGTCTTAAAATGCTTGAACAGTAGTTCAGCTCTGTTTTTTCCTACGCCATCAATCTCCAAAAGACGCGAATGCAACGCCGTTTTTTTAGAACGCATTTTATGATATGTTATGGCGAAGCGGTGGGTTTCCTCTTGAATTGTAGAAATAAGCGTATATGCTCGGCGGTTGGATTTAATAACAATATCGCCGCCGTCTGCCGCAATTGCTCTTGTTTTATGTTTGCTGTCTTTTACCATACCAAACATAGGGATATTTAAAGAAAACTCTGTCAAAATTTCTTTTGCAGCACTCAGTTGTCCCTGTCCGCCATCAAGCATTATAAGGTCGGGCAATATTCCGAAACCCGTGCCCGTTTCTTTTTCTTTCTCATATTCCTTAAAACGCCGTCTTAACACCTCGCGCATTGATTGATAGTCATCCTGTCCTACAAAACTTTTAATTTTAAAGCGTTTGTATGCGCTTTTATTTGGTTTTGCATCTACAAAAACCGTCATTCCCGCAACATTCTCGAAACCCGCTGTATTGGAAATATCATAAGCCTCTATATACTTTGGTAATTTAGACAGTCCCAATAGTTCGGCAAGTTCCGAAAGTGCCTGGGTTTGATGTCCTGTTTTATTGCTCATCTGTGATAAATATTCAGCCGCGTTGTTCTTACACATTTCTACAAGTTTTAGTTGATCGCCCTTTTGCGGAACAAAAAGTTCAACCTTTTTTCCGCGTATTGTCGTCAACCAAACAGTCAAAAGTTCAATATCCGCAACCTCACCATCGCATAAAACGCGAGGTGGAATTTCGGTTTTTTGTGAGTAGTAGCGCTGTAAAAACTCGTACCTTGCATATTCCTCATCACATATTACATCTGTTATATACTGAGTACAATCTACAAGATGTCCATAACTGAAGTTCATTACGCAGAAACAATATTTTTCTTCTAACCGCACCAAAGCGACAACATCTTGCAGAGGATATTTTTCGGTTATAACCTTTTGCTTTTCTTTAATGCGTTTTATAGCGTTTATTCGGTCACGCAGTTTTGCCGCCATTTCAAAGTCAAGATTTTCGGCGTGTTTTTCCATTCTAACAGTTAAATCGGCAACAGCATTCCCCGTTTCGCCCTTTAGAAACGAAATTGCAGATTCAACAGATTCCATATAATCGTTGTGGCTTATTTTTTTAGTGCAAGGCGCACTGCAAATTCCAATATGGTAATTTAGACAAGGTTTATCATAGAACCTATCAAAGCTACGGTTGCACTGCGGAAGTTTGAAAATTTTATTCGCCTCGCTCACCGTCTGATTTACAACAAAACCTGAGTTATATGGACCTATATATGTTCCGCCTGTATCCTTTTGCTTTACAAAACGTATTCTCGGCCATTTTTCATCAGTAATTTTAACATAAAAATAACCTTTATCATCTTTTAGCAGAATATTATATTTGGGCTGATGCTGTTTTATAAGCGAAGATTCCAAAATAAATGCCTCAAACTCGCTATCGCACAAAATATACTCAAAATTTTGCACATTCATAACCATTTTGCGAACTTTTAGAGTATGTTGATTACCAGCGCCAAAATACTGCGAAACACGGTTTTTAAGGTTTTTTGCCTTGCCTATATATATTATTTCGCCTTGTTTATTTTTCATTATATAGACACCTGCCGTTGTGGGTAATGCAAGGGCTTTTTTTCGCAAGGCATCAATTATTTCCATAAACTCACCTACCATTACTGTACTTTAACTTGTCATATTATTATTATACAGTAATTTTCGGCATTTGAAAAGAGTATCAATTCAAAAAAATATATTCTATTTTATTTAGAGGCGGAATAACAGATATCTCAGTAAAGTTTAAATTGCAATTTTTAAGGGAAACAGCATTTATAACATTCGAGTTATATTTCTTGCAGTAATAAACACCATTCACTGTATCGTGACAGGAAGAATAAATTGTACATTCGTTTTGATTATCGTTTTTTACTGTGCCTTTTATCACCGAAACAGATGACAAAATTTTAAAAAAACCGTTTATAGCGTCATCCTCTAAAAAATCGCTATTCTCTTTAATAAAAGCCGCCCTTACAAAGCGTGATGAGGAAGAAAAATCACCCGGTAAACCGATAGCACCAAAACCAAAACTGTTAGGTTTTAGAGACAAATTATCAGAAAATTGATTTTGGGGCTGATATGGTGATAAAGACATATATTTTTTAATGTTTTCTATGTGATAATCAAAAGGCGGATTATTACATAGAACACCTATATTGTTATCGTATATTTTAACACCGTCTTTAACACACTCAACTGTAATTGATGCGCTTTTATCCGATATAAGCCAATGTAGCGGTGTTGCATCAAACTCATCACTGAAGGAATTGTCTATTATATTAGTTTTTTTTATTAGTTTTGCCGCATCAGAAACGCTAGAACATTGTCCTAAAACCCAAGGAATAAACTCGTATGATGCAATATTTTTGAGATTAGCAATATGCTTTTGATAAACAGTATTATTGGGAAAATTGAGTCCTGCAATGCAAAGTCCCTTTTCATTAAAAGCATCAAAATAAAGTGGATATCCGTCACGCTCAATTCCCATTCCAATAATCGCATAATGTTTGCTCATATCACCGCATTCGCGGAAACGGAAAATATAGTTTTGAGGAGTAATTATAATATTTTCGCCAAATGAAGAAAACCAATCAAGCGTTCTCCCAAACAGAAAAAAGCCTTTGTTTACAGAAATTGCCGTGCACATAAAAATCACCTTTTTTATTTTAGTATGTGCAAATATTGAAAAAATTTGTTCACCACCTTTGTCTTTTAAAAAAGAAAAACCTGAAACACTCAAAAGAGTATCTCAGGTTTTGGTGATCCATCGGGGATTCGAACCCCGGACACCTTGATTAAAAGTCAAGTGCTCTGCCAACTGAGCTAATGAATCATAAAGCTGACTATGACATTATAACAACCTAAAACCCAATTGTCAAGTATAAATATAAATAATTTCCTTGTTGACATATCAAAAAAACTGTGATAAAATGTTTTTTGCTGTGGAGAGGTGTCCGAGCGGTTTAAGGAGCTGGTCTTGAAAACCAGTGACTCGCAAGAGCCAAGGGTTCGAATCCCTTCCTCTCCGCCACATAAGTTAATATCAAAATATTTAACTTTACCATGGAGTAGTACTCAAGTTGGTGACGAGGCGCCCCTGCTAAGGGCGTAGGTCGGGTAACCGGCGCGAGAGTTCAAGTCTCTCCTACTCCGCCAAAAAGAAAAGTCGCGTAAGCGACTTTTCTTTTTGTTATTTTCACTCTTCTCTTTTCACTTTTCAGTTTGGTTAACCGATTTTAAAAGGCAACTATCCTTTGATAGTTGCCTTTTTTTCATCTATTGACTTTATTTGCTTGTAAGTCTTAATGTATCACGTGCGATAACAAGTTCCTCATTTGTGGGTATAACATAAACAGAAATTTTTGCATCTTCTGTTGAAATAAGAGTTTCCTGTCCGCGCTGTTTATTTGCTTCGTCAGCAATTTTTACACCTGCAAACTCAAGATAAGAGCAGACCTCTTCACGAAGAGCAGAATCGTTTTCACCGATACCGCCTGTAAATACAATAGCGTCTGCACCGTTCATTGCGGCTAGGTATGAACCAACAAACTTTGCAATCTGATAACGCTGCATTTTGATTGCAAGTTCTGCGCGTTCGTTACCCTCGTTTGCGGCTGCAACAAGATCACGGTTATCATTTGAAACACCCGAAACGCCGAGCATACCCGACTTTTTATTAAGAATATCGTTAACCTGTGCAGGTGTAAGATTTTCTTTTTCAGCAATAAATGTAATTACAGAGGGGTCAAGCGTACCACAACGGGTACCCATCATAAATCCGTCAAGAGGTGTGAAGCCCATTGATGTATCAATAGACTCACCGTTTTTAACAGCGGCGATAGAACAGCCGTTGCCAAGGTGACAGGTGATAATTTTAAGGTCTTTAATATCCTTACCCATTATTTCTGCACAACGGTCACTGACATATCTGTGTGAAGTGCCATGGAAGCCGTAACGGCGAATACCGTATTTTTCATAATATTCATACGGAACGGGATAAAGGTAAGCATGTTTGGGCATTGTTTGATGGAAAGATGTATCAAAAACAGCAACCTGAGGTACATTCTCGCCAAATGCTTTTATACAGGCGCGAACACCC
>JAZRZS010000033.1:0-10158 GCA_045601505.1 Acutalibacteraceae bacterium | reverse complement strand
TAAAGTAAATATGTTATAATTGCGATATATTTTTTGAAAAAGAGTGATATTATGATTAAATTACATACAAACGGTGTACTGTGGAAAGACGGAAAACCCGTAGAGGCTTTAGATGTTGCGGACAAAAGAGTTCGCCGTAATAAAACTATGGCGTATAAGATTATGAATGCGCATAATTCATCAACTGATGAAAATTTAATGCGTATCAAGTTTGATAGTCTTATTTCACACGATATAACCTATGTTGGAATAATTCAGACAGCGCATGGCAGCGGACTTAAAGAGTTTCCTGTACCCTATGTACTTACAAACTGCCATAACAGCCTTTGCGCTGTTGGCGGTACTATAAACGAGGATGACCATGTCTTCGGTCTTTCTGCCGCAAAGAAATACGGCGGTATATATGTTCCCGCTAACCAGGCGGTAATTCACCAGTATGCCCGTGAAATGATGGCAGGTTGCGGAAGAATGATTTTAGGCTCTGACAGTCACACACGCTATGGTGCTATCGGTACAATGGGCGTGGGCGAGGGCGGACCTGAAATCGTTAAACAGTTGCTTTCAAATACATACGATGTTCCGTCACCCGAGGTGGTGCTTGTGTATTTAACAGGTGAACTTCGCCGCGGCGTTGGTCCGCATGACGTTGCGATTGCGCTTTGCGGTGCAACATATAAAAATGGATTTGTTAAAAACAAGGTGCTTGAGTTTGCAGGTCCGGGTGTTTCTAAACTTTCAATGGATTACCGTATCGGTATAGATGTTATGACCACCGAAACCACCTGTCTTTCTTCCGTTTGGGAAACCGATGAAAAGGTAGAGGATTATCTTTCTGCCCACGGCAGACAGGCAGATTACAAGAAAATCGCAGCCGATGACGGTGCATATTACGACAGCATGATTGAAATTGACCTGTCAAAAGTTGAGTGTATGGCGGCGCTTCCTTTCCATCCGTCAGAGGCTTATACTATCAAAGAACTCAGCGAAAACGCAGAAGATATTCTGCGTGACTGTGAAAAACGCGCCGCAGAACAGTTTGGCGGCAAGGTAACACTAAACCTTGTGGATAAACTTCAAAACGGAAAAATTTATATAGACCAGGGAATCATAGCGGGTTGTGCAGGCGGTATGTATGATAATATTGCAGAAGCCGCCGCAATTTTAGATGGTAAATCGGTCGGCAACGGATATTTCTCGCTTTCGGTCTATCCGCCCAGTGTTCCTGTAAACCTTGAACTTATAAAGGACGGAATACAGCAAAGTCTTATGGAAAGCGGCGCACTGTTTAAGCCGTGCTTCTGCGGTCCTTGTTTTGGTGCGGGTGATGTACCGTCAAATAACGGACTTTCTGCCCGTCACACTACACGTAACTTCCCCAATCGCGAGGGTTCGCGTCCCGGTGACGGTCAGCTTTCTGCCGTTATGCTTATGGATGCACGCAGCATTGCGGCAACGGCGGCAAACGGCAGTATCTTAACAGCCGCAACCGATGTGGAATACAATAAACCCGCAGAACATAAATATTCATTTGATATTACACCTTATGAGAAACGTGTATACTTTGGTTTTGGCAAGGCGGATGAAAATGCGGAGTTGCATTTTGGACCTAATATAACCGAATGGCCCAAAATCCCCGCACTTTCAGACAATATTCTCTTGCGTTTGGCATCGGTCATTCATGATCCTGTTACAACAACAGATGAACTCATACCGTCTGGTGAAACCTCGTCTTATCGTTCTAACCCCTTAAAACTTGCAACATTTGCACTTTCACGCCGTGACCCTGCCTATGTTTCACGCACAGCAGATGTAAGGGAAGAGGAAAACCATCGTAAAGACGGTAAAGCGGACGAGAAGACTATAAATGCTTTGCGCCTTGCAGGTTTTGGTAAAGATGTTTTACAAAACACAACTATAGGCTCGGTTGTTTTTGCTAACAAACCAGGTGACGGCTCTGCACGTGAACAGGCGGCATCCTGTCAGCGTGTTTTGGGCGGTGCGGCTAATATTTGTTATGAGTATGCAACCAAGCGATATCGCTCTAACTGTATAAACTGGGGTATGTTGCCCTTTACTATTGATAAGGATACCGAGTTTAATTATAATCCTGGTGACTGCATCTTTGTGCCTAATATCAGAAAAGCGGTAGAAGAGGGAATAGAAACCGTAAAAGGATACGTCGTATCAAACGATGCACTAACAGAAATTACACTTCATATAGCAGGACTTACCAAAAAGGAAAGAGAAATATTGCTTTCGGGCTGCCTTATGAATTGGTATGCCAATCAAAACGGCAAGGAGAAATAAAATGGAAAAGATTAAAATGAATCCCATCGTTGAGATGGACGGCGATGAAATGACCAGAATTCTCTGGAAAATGATAAAGGACGAACTGCTTTGTCCCTTTGTTGAACTTAATACAGAGTATTATGATTTAGGTTTGCCGCATCGTGATGCAACGGATGATAAAGTAACAGTAGATGCCGCAACCGCTATAAAGAAGCATAAGGTTGGTGTAAAGTGCGCCACTATAACCCCCAACGCACAGCGTGTGGAGGAATATGGACTTAAAGAAATGTGGAAAAGCCCCAACGGGACAATTCGTTCTATCTTGGACGGCACTGTTTTCCGCGCACCTATAATTACTAAATGTATAAAGCCTTATGTCAGCCGTTGGACTAAGCCTATAACCATTGCCCGTCACGCATACGGCGATGTTTATAAAGCAACTGAATATAGAGTAGAAGGACCCGGAACAGCAGAACTCGTATTCCACGGCGCAGACGGAACAGAATTTTCACAGAAGATTTATGATTTCGAGTGTGCAGGTGTTCTGCAAGGACAGTATAATAAGGACAGTTCTATAGAATCCTTTGCGCGTGTCTGCTTTGATTATGCGCTGGATACAAAACAGGATATGTGGTTTGCCACAAAGGATACCATTTCCAAACAGTACGACCAGACCTTCAAACTCAAATTTCAAGAGATATTTGAAAAAGAGTATAAAGAGAAGTTTGACGTTGCAGGAATCGAATATTTTTATACCCTTATTGACGATGCTGTTGCCCGCGTAATCCGTTCGGAAGGCGGTTTCCTTTGGGTTTGCAAAAACTATGACGGCGATATTATGAGTGATATGGTTTCAACCGCATTCGGCTCTTTGGCAATGATGACAAGTGTGCTTTTAAGTCCTGACGGAAATTATGAGTACGAGGCAGCCCACGGCACCATCACACGCCACTATTACCGTTGGCAAAAGGGTGAAAAACCGTCTTCCAACCCCGTTGCAACAATATTTGCATGGACAGGTGCGCTCCGCAAACGCGGCGAACTTGACGGTAACAGGGAACTTATGGACTTCGCAGATAAGTTAGAAGCCGCCTGTATTGATACAATCGAATCGGGCGTTATGACGGGCGACCTTGCCGCACTTTGTGATATAGAGTGCAAGACCGTCAACAGTGAAGAGTTTATTGCCGCAATACGCAAAAACCTTGAAGCAAAGTTAGGTATATAGTATGTATATTCTGGCTTCGGCTTCTCCCCGCAGACGCGAACTGCTTTCTATGGTGGTAAGTGAATTTTCGGTTGATGTAGCAGATTGTGATGAAACCTGTCCTATGGATATACCGCTTTTTGAGCGTCCGCAGTTTTTATCAGAGCTTAAAGCGCGTTCGGTTGCCTCCCGTCATAAATACGATACGGTAATTGCGGCAGATACGGCTGTATTTTTTGGTAACGAAATGCTCGGAAAGCCCAAAGACGAGGATGAAGCGAAAGAAATGCTTTTAGCTCTTTCGGGACAAAAACATAAAGTAATTACGGGCTGCACCATTATAAAATGCGAAAAAACCGTTAGCTTTTCGGTTTCTACCGAAGTGGAGTTCTACAAACTTACCGATGAGGATATAGATGAATATATCAAAACAGGTGACTGCTATGATAAAGCGGGTGCGTACGGCATACAAAGCAAGGGATATTTTCTTGTAAAAGGCATAGAGGGTGATTACTTCAATGTTGTTGGTCTGCCCATTGCAGAACTCAAAAAACACCTGTCCGCGATAGAAAAACACCACATTTGTGGTGCTAATATATAAAATGTTTTGGTTTATTTGCCAAAATTCTTGCAAATTTCCTATTGACAAATTAAGTTAAAACATTTACAATTGCTTTAACCAATTAAATCATTAAATTCAGGAGGAAACACAAATGAAAAAGTTATTGGCAATTCTTTTGGCTGCTTGTCTTGTATTTGCATTTGCAGGCTGCGGCGAAACTGAGAGCGGAGACGCTATCAAACTCGGCGGTATCGGTCCGATTTCCGGCGGTGCAGCAGTTTACGGTCAGGCAGTTCAGCGCGGTGCTGAAATTGCTGTTGAGGAAATCAACGCACTTGGCGGACTCAAATTTGATTTCAAAATGCAGGATGATGAGCATGATGCAGAGAAATCTGTTAATGCTTACAACGCTCTCAAAGACTGGGGAATGCAGATTCTTGTTGGTACTGTTACTACACAGCCCTGTATCGCAGTTTCGACAGAAAGTAATGCAGACAACATCTTCGAGCTTACACCTTCCGCATCTTCAACAGATGTTATCGGTGGTCAGCCTGATGCTGACGGCAACGTAACTATTCAGCGTAAAACAAACGTATTCCAGATGTGCTTTACAGACCCCAACCAAGGTATCGCATCTGCTGAATATATCCACAGCCAGAAACTCGGCGAAAAAATCGGCGTTATCTACAACAGTGCTGATGCTTATTCAAAGGGTATCTATCAGAAGTTTATGTCCAAAGCAAAAGAACTCGGACTCAATGTAGTTGCAGAGGAAGCATTTGCAAGTGACGACAACGCAGACTTTAACGCACAGCTTACAGCAATCAAAGCAAAGGGCGCAGACCTTATCTTTATGCCCATCTACTACACACCTGCTTCTTTGATTCTTGCACAGGCTGCACAGATGCAGTATGATGTTAAGTTCTTCGGCGTTGACGGTCTTGACGGACTTTTGGGCGTAGAGGGCTTCGATACCACTCTTGCAGAGGGCGTAATGCTTCTCACCCCCTTTACTGCAGACGCAGAGGATGAAAAGACACAGAACTTTGTTAAGAAGTATAAAGAAAAGTATGGTGAAGTTCCGAACCAGTTTGCAGCAGACGCTTATGACTGCGTATATGCAATTTATGAAGCTTGCAAGGCACAGAACATCACAGCTGATATGAGCGCTTCTGACATCTGCGATAAACTTGTAGAGCAGTTCACAAAGGCTGACTTCAAGTTTGACGGTCTTACAGGTAATGGTATGACATGGTCAAACACAGGCGAAGTTTCCAAATCTCCTAAGGGAATGAAGATCGAAAACGGCGCTTACGTTGGTCTTTAATCGTAATTTTGTAAATAAAAGGGGTTGACAATCAACCCCTTTTTTTATATATTTATAAAGTATATTATTATTTTTATATGGGGTGTTTTGATGGCGTTTTTAACGAATCTCATAAACGGCTTAAGTCTTGGCAGCGTATATGCTATAATAGCGCTCGGCTATACAATGGTATACGGTATTGCAAAAATGCTTAACTTTGCCCACGGTGACGTAATTATGGTCGGCGCTTATATTGCTTACATAACAATGTCGTCTTTGGGACTTCCGTCTTTTGTGGCAATAATTCTTGCAATGCTTGTATGTACTGTTCTTGGTATAGTCATAGAGCGTTTGGCGTACAAGCCTTTAAGACAGGCAACTTCACTTGCCGTTTTGATAACCGCAATAGGCGTGAGCTATTTTTTACAGAACGCGGCTTTGCTTATCTGGGGCAGCGCACCCGTAAGTTTCCGTTCGGTTGTAAAAATTCCTCCACTTAAACTTTTCGGCGGTGAGCTTATTATAACGGGCGAATCAATGGTAACCGTTATTGCCTGTATAATCATAATGGTCGCGCTTACCATATTTACTAAAAAGAGTAAAATGGGTAAAGCAATGCGCGCGGTATCAGAAGATAAAGGTGCCGCAGAACTTATGGGCATCAATGTAAATGTTACAATATCTGCAACCTTTGC
This sequence comes from Acutalibacteraceae bacterium, assembly GCA_045601505.1. Classification (GTDB taxonomy): domain Bacteria; phylum Bacillota; class Clostridia; order Oscillospirales; family Acutalibacteraceae; genus SIG589. The sequence goes on along the minus strand of JAZRZS010000033.1, from coordinate 4,099 downwards.
AATTGGTAGCGCACTTGCCGCAATTGCGGGTGTTTTGCTCTGCTCTGCATATCCTGTTTTGATGCCTACAACAGGCTCGATGCCTGGTATCAAAGCCTTTACAGCGGCGGTTTTCGGAGGCATCGGCTCAATCCCCGGCGCTATGGTCGGCGGACTTTTGCTTGGTGTTATCGAAACATTTAGTAAATTCTATATTTCAACCGAACTTTCGGATGCAATTGTGTTTGCAGTACTAATTATCGTTCTGCTTGTTAAACCAACGGGCATTCTCGGTAAAAAAATAAGTGAAAAGGTGTAGGTGGCAGATATGAAAAAATTCAAATCACTCAAGAAAACCACCCGCACAGCCGTAACATCGTACGGCATAATACTTGTTGCGTTTGCAATAATGTTTCCGCTTCAGCAGTTCGGACTGTTGAGTAACGCAATGGCGGGACAGCTAGTTCCTATTTGTACATATATTGTAATGGCAATCTCGCTTAACCTTACGGTTGGCGTTTTAGGCGAACTCAGCCTTGGCCACGCAGGATTTATGAGTGTCGGCGCATTTTGCGGTGCAATCACATCATCTGCCTTGCAGGAGGTAATACCTATAGCTCCGCTTCGCCTTTTGGTTGCAATAATAATCGGCGGAATCTTTGCGGGAATTGCAGGACTTTTGGTTGGCATACCCGTTTTGCGTCTGCGCGGTGACTATCTTGCTATTGTAACACTTGCATTTGGCGAAATTATTCGTAACATCATAAACTGCCTCTATGTCGGTGTTGACAAAAGAGGTCTTCATATCAGTATGAAGGATATAGCATCTCTCGGTATGGAAAACGGCAGGGTAATAATAAACGGACCGCAGGGCGCCGTTGGTATAACCCGAATTGCCACATTTACATCGGGAGTTGTGTTGATACTGTTCACACTTTTCGTTGTGCTTAATCTTATGAACAGCCGCACAGGTCGTGCGATTACCGCGATACGCGATAATAGGATTGCCGCTGAATCGGTTGGCATCAGCATTACAAAATATAAACTTACCGCGTTTATAACATCGGCTGTTTTGGCGGGTATGGCAGGTGCTCTGTATGCTATGAACTTCTCAACCGTTGCCGCCAAGAAATTCGATTTCAACACCTCAATTTTAATTCTTGTGTTTGTTGTTTTGGGCGGAATGGGTAATATTACAGGCTCAATTATTGCAACCACAGTTCTCTATATGGTGCCCGAAATTTTGCGTGAATTTTCGGATTACCGTATGCTCATCTACGCAATTGTTTTAATTCTTGTAATGTTGTTTACAAATAGTGCGAAAGCAAAACTTTTCCGTGAACGCGTGTTTGATTTTGTTTTACGCAAAGGCAAAAGAAAAGATCAAGAAGAGGAGGGTGTAAAGAATGACTAAAATGGTACCCGTACCAAGCCGTGGTATAATCCCCGAGCGTGACGTTGACAAAAGACCTATTCTTGAAACCCACCACCTTGGTATAGATTTTGGCGGACTCACCGCCGTTGACGATATTTCTCTCACAATAGGCAGAACGGAAATATCGGGTCTTATCGGACCTAACGGAGCAGGTAAAACCACCGTGTTTAATATGCTTACCAATGTTTATCAGCCCACTCGTGGTACAATTTTGCTTGACGGAAGACCAACCGCTGGCAAAACTACAGCACAGGTAAACCGCATGGGAATTGCGCGTACGTTCCAGAATATTCGCCTTTTCTCAAATATGTCGGTGCTTGATAACGTTAAGGTCGGTTTGCATAATTCAACTAAAGAAAACCTACTTGCCTCTATTACGCATACATTCGGTTATGGAAAGGCAGAGCGCAAAGCGCGTGAAAAAGCGCTTGAACTTCTTGACTTTTTCAGCATGGCAGATATGGCGGATGCCGAGGCAGGTTCATTACCTTACGGTGCGCAACGCCGTCTTGAGATTGTTCGCGCACTTGCAACAAACCCAGGTATTATTTTGCTTGACGAGCCTGCCGCGGGTATGAACCCCTCTGAAACAGCAGAGCTTATGGAAAACATTCGCCGCATACGCGATACATTCAGTATAGCGGTATTGCTTATTGAACACGATATGAGCCTTGTTATGAATTTGTGCGAAGGCATTTGTGTGCTTGACCACGGCAAAGTAATTGCCAAGGGTTCGCCAGATGAAATCAAGCAAAATCCCGCGGTTATAGAAGCTTACCTCGGAAAGAAGAAGGAGGCGGAATAATATGCTTAAGGTTGATAATATCAATGTGTATTACGGAAAAATCCACGCCTTAAAAGATGTTTCTTTAGAGGTTAAAGAGGGCGAAATAGTAGCACTCATAGGTGCGAACGGCGCAGGAAAATCCACAACACTTAAAACCGTTTCGGGCCTTTTGCGTTCGGAAACAGGTGCAATTACTCTGTTTGATGAGGATATTTCGCATACAGATGCCTATAAACTCGTATCAAAAGGTATGGCACACGTCCCCGAAGGACGCCGTATCTTCTCGCAGATGACGGTGCTTGAAAATCTTGAAATGGGCGCATATACAAACGATAAAGATGTTAAAGAAAAGTTGGAAGATGTCTTTAATCGTTTCCCACGTCTCAAACATAGAAAAAATCAGATTGCGGGTACCCTTTCGGGCGGTGAACAACAAATGCTCGCTATGGGACGCGCACTTATGAGTAATCCGAAACTTTTAATGCTTGACGAGCCTTCGATGGGCTTGGCGCCTATACTTGTGCAACAGATTTTTGATATAATCAAAGAACTTCACGCCGCAGGAACAACAATTTTGCTTGTTGAACAGAATGCGGAAATGGCACTTGCAATAGCCGACCGTGCCTATGTTCTTGAATCGGGCAGAATAGCCCTCTCGGGAACGGGTAAGGAACTTGCAAAAAGTGATGCAATCAAGAAAGCCTACTTGGGCGGCTAATAATAACAGAATGCGTAGTGTACTAAATTACACTGCGCATTTTTTTGTCAACAAATACCTTATATAGAATATTGTAGTGGTTGACAGAGATATATGTTGTGTATATAATTATAATGTAATAAAATGTGAAAGGAGAGATATTTATGTCGAAGTGTGCAAAAATGTGCGCTCTTTTTCTCTGCCTTTCTTTAATAATGTGTAGCCTTGCTGTTTTAACGTCAGCAGCCGAAACAAAACACGGATATGTAACGGGTACCGATGTCCGTGTTCGCGAGAATGCGGGAACAGAGTATAGAGAACTCGGCCGTCTTTCTAATACCGAAGTTTTAATTTTAGGCAGCAAACAGTCAAACAAGGGCGAAACCTGGTACCAAATCCGTACCCTTGACGGTAAACTTACCGGTTATATGCACGGCGATTATATAGGTATAAACAGTAATACCCTTAACATATTAAAAGGCGATACCAATGGCGATTATGATATAAACCAAACCGATATTGATAATATAAATAAACATATTGCGGGCACTGCAAAACTTACAGGAAGCGCATTTGCATCAGCAGATGTGAATGGTGACAATAAACTTGACACTGCCGACACAGCACTTATAAAAGACCATATAGACGGCAAAAAAGATATTTCTCTTAATGCTTTTCCCGATAGTTATAAAACTCTGCTGTCGGCTGTAAAACAGGTCTATCCCAACTATGTTTTCGTGGCAGATTTTATAGATTTATCATTCTCTGAGGTTGTTGAAAACCAAACCAAAAAGCATAGAAAACTTGTAAATATGAAGAGTGACGGCGTTTCTTGGCGCGCACTTGGCCCCGAAAACTATAATTGGCAAACAGGGAAATGGAATACCTATAGCGGTGACTGGACAGATGCGTCAAAAGAGGTAATTGCCTACTATGTAGACCCCCGAAATTTCCTTAATGTTACCCATATATATGCCTTTGCAACACAGGCATACAACTCAAAACAAAATGAAGAAATGCTTTCAAAAATAATCAAGGGTACATACCTTGAAAAAGGTTTTACGGATACCACAGACTACGGTGGATCTTATGTCAAAATAATTATGGAGGCGGCAAAACAGTCGGGCGTCAGCCCCTATGTCCTCGCCTCAACCTTGATACTTGAACAGGGCACAGAGGGTAAAAGTGATTTAATATCGGG
>JAZRZS010000032.1:0-12599 GCA_045601505.1 Acutalibacteraceae bacterium | reverse complement strand
CATTAAAAACAAATCGGCACCCGCATAGATTTTATGTGCAAGTTCGGGGATAAATCCAAGTTTAAGCGCGACCTTATCGGGATATTTTTGTGACATCTCGTAAAAGAAAGATTCAAACTCCTGTTCGCCGCTGCCGAGAATACAGAACTGTATATCGGCTTTAAGCAGTTCTTCGAAAACACATTTTACAAGATCTAGCCCCTTGTGACCGACAAGACGCGTTACCATTGCAACAAGCGGTACATCGGTGCGTTGCGGCAACCCCATACGCTCTTGAAGTTTTTGCTTGTTCACCGATTTTTTATCTATGGTATCTACATTATAATTTTCATATATAAGCGTATCGGTTTCGGGGTTATAAACATCGGTATCAATACCGTTTATTATTCCCGATAACTTAAACTCACGCTCTCTGAGTATTTCATCAAGCCCGTGCGCATATTCGCCTGTTAAAATCTCTTTAGCATAGGTTGGCGAAACGGTTGTAACACGGTCGGCACATTCAATACCGCCTTTAAGTATGTTGGCACAACCCTGATACTCTACCACGCGACAGTCGTCACCCGAAAGTCCTAAAACATCCTCAAACACTTCCGTTCCGCACTTGCCCTGATACTGAATATTGTGTATAGTCAGCACAGTTTTAATGTCGGTGTAAAACAGGTCGTGGACATAAAATCTATCAAGATAAACGGGCGTTAGCGCCGTTTGCCAATCGTTACAGTGAATAACATCGGGTTTAAAATTTATGTGCGGCAGAATTTCAAGCACAGCACGTGAGAAGAACGCAAAACGCTCAATATCGTCATAATATCCGTAAAGCGCGTCACGCTTAAAATAGTATTCGTTATCTAATAGATAATATATTACATTTCCTACCCTTGCTTCAAAAACGCCGCAATACTGTCTGCGCCACGCAACAGGAACAGTTATGTGGGTTATAAAATTCATGTTACTGCGCAGTTCTTCGGGCACCGAAGAATAAAGCGGCATTACAACCCTGCATCCCACCATCCTCTTACGCAAAGCCTTAGGTAAAGCCCCCGCAACATCGGCAAGTCCTCCCGACATTGCAAATGGATATGCCTCGCTCGAGGCGAAAAGTACCTTCATTTTTTTCCTCCTATATGGTTGAACCTTTCTTTATAAAGATATAGTAAGACGGTGCGCCGCAAAGTTCGCGGTTATAGCCTATCTGTGCCGCCTTGTCTATTGTGACATATTTAAGCTCAGCACCTGCACCAACCTGACTTCCTTGCATTATAATACAGTTTTCAACAGTAGCACCTTTGCCAATATGAACACCCCTGAACAAAATGGAGTTTTTAACCGTTCCCTCTATAATACAACCGTCCGCCACCAAAGAATTGCTAACCGAAGACGATACGCCGTAACGTGTTGGCATTGCATCCTTGATTTTGGTGTAAATTGGGCGCTCGGGGTTAAATAAATCCTGTCTGACATCGCTTTTAAGCAGATTCATACTTGCCTCGACATAACTCTGTGCGCCGTCCATTACTGCTGAAAAACCAGAAAACTCATATCCCTTTACAACCAGTGTTTCTACATTGGGCATAATAACATCACGCGACAGTACGCGTTTGTTTTCGGACGCTGCATCGTCAATGAGTGCGAGTAAAAGCGAACGCGAAATTACGAGTATACCAAGGCTGTGGTCACATTCGGGATTCTCATTTTCATAAAGACGCACCTTTTTTACGCGTTTTTGGGAGTCAAACTCAAACGCCATTAAATCATAATGATTAAGCGGCATTTTGCCGTGCCTATAGGCTATTGTTATATCGGCAGCAGATTGAATATGTTGCTCTATCATCTCCGATAGGTCAATATTAAGCGCAGAATTACTGTTGTAAAGCACCACATACTGCTCTGTCGAATGAGATAAAAATGAGCGTATGCCGCGAAGCGCATCAATGTTTCCATCATACACGCGGGAAAGTGCGTTGCTATATGGCGGAAGAATATAAAGTCCGCCGTTTTTGCGGTCTAAATCCCACGATTTTGCGCTGCCTATGTGGTCCATAAGCGACTGATAGTTTTCCTTTGTAATCACACCAACCTTTGATATACCGGCATTGACAAGGTTAGAAAGCGCAAAATCAATTATACGATAGCGGCCACCAAAGGGAACAGATGCGATTGAGCGATTTATGGTAAGTTCGGGTAAAAGGTCTTCGTTTGCATTAGCAAAAACGACGCCCATTATGTTGTTTTTTCTCATACTTTCTCGCCCTCCTTAACATCTTCGGTTACCATTGCTTTAGGCGTTACAACGGCATTCTTGCCGATATTTATTCCGTCACCCACAAGTGCTATGCCCCATTTTTCAAGGTCTTGCACACTTTCGGGGCTTTCGCCTATTACTGCACCCTCTTCTATTACGGCATTTTCGGCAACTATGGCATATTTAACGGTTGCCCCCGATTTAATTTTTGCGCCAGGCATTACAAGAGAATACATAACCGTTGCACCCTCACATACCTCTACGCTGTTGAAAAGTATCGAGAAATCGACATTGCCGCATATATTACAACCGTCTGATATAAGTGAATTTTCCACACGCGCAGTATCGCTGATATACTGCGGTGGCAGACTCCTTGTTTTAGAATATATCTTCCAATTCGGGTCCGCAAGATTCAAATCAATATTGGGGTTAAGCAAATCAAGGTTGGCATCCCATAGCGATTCTACAGTACCAACATCTTTCCAATAATCGTCAAAGCGGTAAACACACATTTTCTCTCCGCTATTTAACATTGCGGGAATAATATCCTTACCAAAATCGTTAGAGGATTTTTTATTTTTTTCATCCTCGCATAAAAAATGCTTAAGCTTCTGCCAATCAAAAATATAAATTCCCATTGACGCTAAGGTGCTTTTGGGTTTTTGGGGTTTCTCTTCAAACTCGTATATTGTGCCGTCTGGGTTAGTATTCATAATACCAAAACGACTCGCCTCTTCAAGTGATACATCCAAAACCGCAATTGTACCCGTAGCGCCCGTTTGTTTATGCTGTTTGAGCATTTTAGAATAATCCATTTTGTAAATGTGGTCGCCCGAAAGCACTAGCACATACTGTGGATTATATTTTTCAATAAAAGGTATATTTTGATATATTGCGTTGGCAGTACCCTTATACCAATCGCTTCCGGTGCTTTTCTGATAGGGAGGCAAAATATGAACACCGCCGTTTTGACGGTCAAGGTCCCATGTTTTACCACTGCCTATGTAATCATTAAGCTCAAGCGGTTGATACTGTGTTAATACTCCAACCGTTTCTATTCCTGAATTTATACAGTTAGAAAGCGGAAAGTCAATTATGCGATATTTACCGCCGTATGGTACGGCTGGTTTGGCAACATTCTTGGTTAACACGCCAAGACGACTTCCCTGTCCGCCCGCAAGGAGCATTGCTACACACTCAGTTTTTTTCATTTTTTGGCACCTCTTTTTGTTTTTCTAGCGGGTTTATATTCGTAATAAAGCACCGAAAGCGGCGGTAAATAAAGTTCCGCCGATTGTTTGCAACCATGCATTTTTACAGGCTCCGCCTCGAGTTCTGCAAGGCAGGGCGAGCCGCTACCGCCAAAGGCTTTGTCATCGGTATTAAGCACTAATTTATATTTCCCGTCATACGGCAAACCTATTCTGTAATTTTCTCTTGCAACGGGGACAAAATTGCACACAGCAATAATTTCCTTGCCGCTTTTATCCGTGCGTCTAAAGGCAATAACACTCTGTGCATTATCGTCATTGGCAATCCACGAAAAGCCCTCCCACGAAAAATCAATTTCCCACAGCGCTTTCTGCCTGAGATAAATATGATTTAACTTGCAGACAAATTCCTGCATTTTTTTATGGGCATCGTAATCAAGCAGCAACCAATCGAGCTGTTTTTTATAATCCCACTCAATAAACTGCGCAAACTCCTGTCCCATAAACAAAAGTTTTTTGCCTGGGTGTGCCATCATATACGCATAAAATGCGCGTAAAGATGCAAATTTTTCTTCGTATTCGCCCGGCATTTTATTTATCATAGAACATTTGCCGTGCACAACCTCATCGTGCGAGATAGGCAAAACAAAATTTTCTGAAAACGCATAAAAGAATGAGAATGTCAGACAATCGTGATTAAACTTGCGGTATATCGGGTCGAGTGACATATATTTAAGCATATCGTTCATCCAACCCATATTCCATTTGAAATTAAATCCAAGACCGCCGATATCGACAGGTTTTGTAACAAGCGGCCAGGCAGTTGATTCCTCTGCTAACATCAAAACATCGGGGTTTTCTTTAAACGCTGCCTCATTTACACGGCGCAAAAGTTCTATAGCCGAAAGATTTTCTCGTCCTCCATAGGAATTAGGCAACCACTCACCATCTGGTCTGTTATAATCAAGGTAAAGCATTGAAGCAACCGCGTCAACACGAAGCCCGTCAATGTGGTAATATTTAAGCCAATAAACCGCATTGGAAATAAGAAAATTCATAACCTCAATTTTACCGTAATCAAAGACGGCGGTACCCCATTCTTTATGCTCTCCCAAACGGCTGTCGGGATGCTCATAAGCGGCGGTGCCGTCAAAACGGTAAAGTCCATGCTCATCTTTCGGGAAATGGGCGGGTACCCAATCAAGTATTACGCCTATACCCTCTCTGTGCATAATATCCACAAATTCCATAAAATCGTGTGGTGTGCCATAACGCGAGGTCGGCGCATAATATGAGCATACCTGATATCCCCAAGAACCGTCAAAAGGATGCTCGGCTATAGGCATAAGTTCAATATGCGTGTAACCCATTTTTTTAACATATTTAGAAAGTTTTTTGGCAAACGTAACATAGTCCAAAACCGTTCCGTCTTCATTTCGCTGCCAGGAACCCACGTGTACCTCATATATATTAACGGGACTTTCATATATATTTTTTTCTTTGCGGCTTTTTATCCATTCGGCATCCTGCCAATCATAACCGCTTATATCATAAACCTTAGATGCGGTTCCGGGCGCTGTTTCTGCATGGAAAGCAAAGGGGTCTGCTTTTAAAACGGTGTTCCCCTCACGCGAGGTTATTGCAAATTTATAGTTGTCATACACCTTAAGCGGAACGGACGAAACTGACCATACGCCGTTATCACATACAAGCGGCGTTGCGGAAGCGTCCCACCCATTAAAATCGCCCACAAGCGAAACGGCAGTTGCATTCGGCGCCCACACCCTGAAGGTGAAGCCTTTTTTATCCTTGTGGCAACCCAAAAATTCGTATGCATCAGATGTCAGTCGTTCCCTGTATTCGCAAATTTTATCTTTAATGTTCAAAAGTTTCCCCTCCTATTTTGCACATTTTAATTTTATCAAATTTTTTGTGCTTTTTCAAGCGATTTTTTGTTTAAATTGAAAAGAACGTTACAATGTTTTTTGTCAAAATTTGTATAGTTTTTACAAAATTTTACATATTTTGACTTCATAAGCATTAATTTTGCAATGTATTGTAGATATCCGGACAAAATTCTAACAAAAAAACAACCGTACAACGGGAGTTGTACGGTTGTTTTTGATAAACCGTAATATAAGTCTACGCAGTTACTGTTTCCTCTTCCTGTTTTGCAAGTATCGCTTTCCTATCCCTGTGTGCCGCACAAATTACAAAATGATAACCGACCGCAACCAACACAAATATTACCGCAAAGAACCAGAAACATGGCTTGTATGTGCCAAAGATATCATGATATATATCGGCAAGCGGAGAGCCCAAACACAATCCCAGCGAGTTCATAGCCATAAACACACCTAGCACCTTATCATAAGAAGCAGAACCGAACAAATCGTTTGTAATGAGCGGAATCATAACCGTTTCCATTGGAATTGCAAAAGCAACGAATATATTAGAAACCATAGCCAAAATCATTCCTATTAAGGAATTAGCAACCACAGCATTCATAACAAATGCAAAAGTTGCAGATAAAAGGCACATAAAGATTGAAAACTGCAGTCCACGCTTATCATAAACCACTCCAACTAAAATCTTTGTAAAGGTCAAGCATAACGATGCCACAGTAGCAATAGTTGCAATATAACTTGCGGGTAAACCAACATCCGCAAAATATACAAGGGTAATCGTGCCGACACTCTGCAAACTTATTCCTGTCAAAAATATTAGTGCAGCAGCGACATAAAAATAGACTTTTTTCTTTATTACATTATAGGGAATGCCAACCCATACACTACCACGCTTCTTCTTTTTAGGGGAGTCTTGCACAGCCACAGTACCTGCAGGGCGTTCACGCAAGAACACAACCGCTAAAACGCCTATGGCAAAAGCAATAACTGCAGAAAGTATATAAGCCTTTCGGTAACCAAAAGTACCGCTATTTATAAACGGGGATATAATCTGTGCGGCAACGGCACCACCTATACCGTTTGCAGACATTACAATACCCGTGTATTTGCCCACATCCTGATGGAACCAACGGCGCACGATAGTTCCTGCCATTGCGCTACCCGCAAAAACAATTCCCGCACCCCAAAGGACACTACCTATGTATATGTGAATTATGTTAGCGGCAAAGGCACGTACCAAAACCGATGCAGTTAAGGTCGCAAATCCAACACCTGCCACCTTTCTAACGCCAAACTTATTAAGCATAGTTCCAAAATATACAGCGGCAACTATCTGTGTTACATAACGAATGCTATTACCAATAGAATATAAACTTCGCTGAATATCAAGTGCCTCGGTTACTGCCTTTGTATATAGACCTGGGTTACTGCTACAAAAGCCCAGACAGAAAAATTCCATTAAAAAACAGACTATAAGTATAACCCATTTATAGTTCAATCGTGATTTGTTTTGTGCGGTTTCCATTAAAGACACTCCTTTTTTCGCTTGCCAATTATTATAACATTCCCTGAAATAAAAAACAACAAATATTTAAAGTTAACATACTGAATTTTTGTGAAGTTACGTGTGCCATCCACGCCCGCAGGCACTTCACGATGCGAAGCACCTTTTCTTTTATCTCTTCTCTATTATCTTTTCTCTGGAAACGACAATTTGAGTGAAAAGAGAAGAGTGAAAAGAGAAAAGTGAAGAGAACAAAAAGAAACGACAACTTTCTTGTTGAAAATTGTCATTTCTTTTTGGTGGAGACGATGGGACTCGCCACGGCGCAACGCGCCTACACGCCCACGGCGGCAAAAACAGTCCACAGGACTGTTTCCTTCCGCTTCGCTCCCGCCTGTTCGAGCCCCTCCATTATATACAACACAAAACAAAAACCGACCAAACGGTCGGTTTCTGTTTTGGTGGAGACGATGGGACTCGAACCCACTACCTCTACAATGCGAATGTAGCGCTCTACCAGATGAGCTACGCCCCCGTATGCCGACTTTACAGTCGGTTTTATATATCAATAATCATTGGTGTGTGTTTAACCGAAATTAAAAATTTGCGAAGTAGGTCTTCGGTCTTAATCTTCAGGGTTGAGGTGTTAATACAAGGATGGCAACGCACATACTCACCATTTATAATATCCCTGTCGATTACCAACTTTACCCGACCTTTAGTATCGTTTTTAAGCGCCAGTACAGTTACAGAACCTGGTGTGACGCCCAAAAGTTTATCCATATCCTCTGCACTCGCAAAGGAAAGACGCGATGTGCCTATTTTTTTAGAAACATCTGCCGTTCTGAACGCCTTGTGTCCCGACATCATAATAACATAATACTCGGTCTCAGTGCGGTTGCAAACAAAAAGGTTTTTACAAATACCAACACCGATTACCTTTTCCACCTCTAAACACGCTTCAATAGTATCGGCAGGTTCGTGGTCAACACGTTCATATTCTATAGAAAGGTTATCTAAAAAATCGTAAACCTCTATTTCCTTCTGCAGTCTGTCCCCGTTTTCTGCGGGACGACCTTTATAAATACAACTAACTTTACCCATTTTACTCTTAAAAACCCTTTCTGTCAAGTCAGTTCCCCCAATATTTTCTGTCAAGACTGCGGAACTGGATTGCCTGTAATATATGTGATGTTTCGATAATTTTGGAATTATCAAGGTCAGCAATGGTGCGCGCCACTTTGAGAATTCTGTCATACGCGCGTCCCGACATACCCATCTTGTCAAACACAACCTTGAGTGCGTTTTCAGCATCGGGCGAAAGAACGCAAAATTTCTCAAGCATTGCAGGAGTAAGTCTTGCGTTACAGGTAATACCCGTTCCCTTGTAACGCACATTCTGTATTTGTCGCGCCTTGTCAACACGGGCTCGTATTTCTGCAGAAGATTCCTCATTTCCTTTAGATTTTAATGCCTCAAAATCAACAGGCGGCACTTCAACGTGAATATCAAGTCTGTCAAGCATCGGCCCCGAAACCCTTGAAAGATATTTAGAAACCTGACGCGGCGTACAGGTGCACTCTTTTTTAGGATGACCGAAAAAACCGCAAGGACAGGGATTCATTGCTGCAATTAAGGTTATGGAACAGGGGTATGTCAGTGTTCCCGCCACGCGCGAGATGGTAACACGGCCGTCCTCAATGGGTTGACGCAACGCCTCCATAACATCGCGATGATATTCGGGAAGTTCATCAAGAAATAAAACACCGTTGTGCGCCAACGATATCTCGCCTGGACGTGGGATAGAACCGCCGCCCGTCATACCAGCAACCGAAACCGTGTGATGTGGTGAACGGAACGGACGAGTGGTGATAAGTGATGTTTCACGTGGCAAAACACCCGCAATCGAGTGTATTTTAGTTGCCTCTATTGATTCTTCGTGTGTCATCTGCGGTAATATTGTGGGCATACGCTTGGCAAGCATACTTTTGCCCGAACCGGGAGGACCGATAAGCAACACGTTGTGACCGCCTGCCGCAGCTACCTCAAGCGCTTTTTTAGGTATGGTTTGTCCTTTAACATCCGCAAAATCGAGCGCAGTGACAATGTTTTCTATTGGGTTTTCAGTTGGTGTTGTGGGGGTGATTTGTTTTTCACCCGTCAAACAGGCAAACAGTTCTGCCACAGTGTTTACGGGCAGAATGTCAATTCCATCAACAACGGATCCCTCTGCCGCATTGGCGGCAGGTACAAACAGGCGTTTTATACCCTGCTTTTTTGCAAAAATCGCCATTGCAAGTACGCCGTTCACAGAACGCACTCTGCCATCAAGTGAAACCTCTCCCAAAAAGGCAGCATCATCCAAAAAGGCTTTAAGTTGTGAAGATGCTACAAGCAAAGCCACTAAAACAGGTAGGTCGTAAAGGGTACCCTCTTTGCGTTTATCGGCGGGGGCAAGATTTACGGTTATACGGCCTAAGGGGAATTTAAAACCGCAGTTTTTTATAGCAGAACGAACACGATCGCGTGATTCCTTAACAGCGGTATCGGCAAGTCCAACAATGTCAAACGCGGGTAAACCTGTAGAAATATCCGCCTCGACAGGCACATGATAAGCGTCTATTCCGAAAAGTCCGAAACTATTAATGCGAGTAAACACGAAAATCCCCCTTTCAAACAAATCCAAACAAGTATACGAAGATTATATAACAAAGCGCACAATATCGCAAGTTTTTCTTGACAAAGCCGGTATTAAATCATATAATTATTGAGCGTGAGTGCTATCCTCCGCCACACAAAAACATATATGGTGACGTATCGAAGTGGGGACGTTGCCGAGCGCTGCCTGTGGCAGATGAAGCGAAGGCTACGGAGTGGCCGCGGTCAAAATTTTTACACGGCAGTGTTAAAAAATTTCGAGTTACCGCAACAGGACATAACGGGGTAGCCCCGTTTGCCAGTAAATTAAATGGTGAGTTATTTTCTTTTAGAAATTAACATATATGGTGACGTATCGAAGTGGTCATAACGGGGCGCACTCGAAATGCGTTTGCGGGCAACCGCACGAGAGTTCGAATCTCTCCGTCACCGCCAAAAACGGAAAAGCATACCTTGTGTATGCTTTTTTGTTTTTAGTGTTATTCTGCGCTTTGCGCAGAGTGGTATTATGCCTTGCGGCATAGTGATATTTTTGCTTCGTCAAAAGTGATATTATATTCGCCTATAAACTGCCGAAGGCAATACCACTTGGACAAAGTCCAAATATCACTGTGCAGCAATATAACTCGCCGAAAGGCGAATATAACTGTTCTCAAAGAGATAATAAAAAATGCTCTGCATATGCAGAGCATTTTTGTGTTCGGCAAAGCCGAAATTATCTCTTGGAGTTTTCGGTGTACCGTTTATATCGTGTAATATCGTTGTAAATCGTGTATATTGTGCGGTTTTGTTTCGCCAAAATTGAATATCGTTGTAAAAAGTTTGTGTTGTTTTATAAAGTTTTGCACCAAATTTGCACCAACATTCAATGATAAATCCTAATAGAATCATCCACTTGTCTTTTCCTTACAAGTGCTCATAAGTGAATTAACTTTCTCTTGTAATTCTAAATTAAGAGTTTTTAGCTTCGCTAACTCTACATTCAGTTTATTATTTTCTTCTATAAGTTGGTTGTAATCATATGAATACTTATAAAAATATTTCGAAAAAACTATTTTTTCAATTTCCTTATATGTATCAGAAAGTGGGTCTAAATATCCATTGTCTTGTTTGTATTTAATTCTTGCGATGCTTACTGTTCTAATATCATTGAGTTTTAATACCGAATTATGAGTTAAAAACGGATGTTCACTTTGTTTCAGTAGATAATAATTACTTTTGGTATTGGGGTTATCTATAGGATGATATGCGGATACGTGTTCGCTTTTTGACGAATTACAGGAACATATAGGGAGAACATACAACAATTTCCCCGAAATACCTATAACAAGTCCCCTGTGCTCATATGACATTTCAGGCACATAGTTTTTACCAAATTCAAACTGATATATATTACCTTTTTTTATTTTACGCTCAAGTAAAGGTTTATTTTTATTTTGTGCCCAAAAAATATCCGATTCTGCACATCTCTCTACATCGTCAGGATTTTTATTATTAAGTGTAGCGTTATTCAATGCGGTAATAGATTTTATGTATTTTTCCATAATTTTTTCTCCCAAAATAAAAAGGTCATAGATATCTCTATGACCCTGACCAAGTTATACACTTGGGCGACCTTGTCGGTCTAACTTAACTGGTAAAATCGACCTTGTCGGTCTAAAAATAAGTGAAATAATCACTTATAATAATATTATGTGACAAAATCATATTTTGATACCGAATAAATTGTATCACAACTTTAGGTGTTTGTCAATGACTATTCTATCAATGTTTATAAATGTTAAAAAATAATTACTGATAAAAACAATTGTAAAATTAGTTTTCTAATTAATTTTCATTATATCATAATATTAAAGAAAAGTAAACTAATAACAACGGAGTATAACCCAATAGGCTATACTCCGTTGTTATTAAATGAGGTCATCTTCAAGACACTTTGCTATTCTCGCCTTGTATTCCTCAAAAATGTGGGAATAAATATCTCCCGTGATTGCAATATTGCAATGGCCTAAATGCTCAGAAACCGCTTTAACATCAATGCCGTTATTTATCATAAGACTTGCATTGCTATGTCGGAGCCCGTGGGCACTTATAATGGGCATATCGTTACTTGCAAGGATTTTTTTGAGTTCCTTGTTCACATATGACCTGTCATAAAAGTTACCTATTACAGAGGTAAATACAATATCAGGATGTGTCCAATTGTCGCCCACAATCGCTTTTAACTTGTCTTGCTCCCGTTTGTGTCTTAATAATAATTCCTTTGTATATGTTCCGAGTTTTAGTGTTCTAAAACTCGTTTCGGTTTTGGGTGCTGCCAAAAACCATTTGTCATCGGCAAAGCACAAGGTGTTTTCTATTGTTATTGTATCATTCACAAAATCAATATTTGACCACCTCAAAGCCAAGCACTCGCCGATTCTTAACCCCGTAAACAACAAAAACTGTATAACGGTGTTAAGGGTACTGTATTCGCTTGTCAGTTGCATAAGTTTTTGACATTGTTGCTTGTTTAGATATTTGATTTTTTTCTTATTGACATTATCTTTCTTATGCAATGCACCAACACACGGATTTTCTTTTATGTACCCTTGCTTGACACCGTATGCAAATACACTTGACATAACGGTCTTTAATTTACGGGTAGTCTCTGGGGCTTTGTCAAGCCCCAAAAAGAACTTTGTCAATGTTGGAGTGGAAATATCCTTAATCTTTTTATTCGCAAACACGGGCAATATATGAACTTCTAAATCCCGTCTGTAATTGTATGTGGTTACAGGCTTTAATTCGTTTGCCGCATACTGATTAAGGAATATTTCTACTAATTCCTTAAATCGCATATTTTCATCAAGCGATTGAGAGTGTAAGCACTTATTACGAAAACTTGAATATGCATCCATAACAAGTTTTTCTGCCTTTGTTGGCGGTGTGCCCTCTGGCACTTTGAAAGTCATTGTATGACGTACATTCTTGCCGTTGCCGTCAAAACCACTTGAAATTGTAAAACGGTAGGTATTTTGACCTCGTTGTACTACACCTTTAATATTCATATTTTACTTCCTTTCTCAACTAAC
>JAZRZS010000031.1:0-22351 GCA_045601505.1 Acutalibacteraceae bacterium | reverse complement strand
GCGACCACACCGATACCTGATTACCCGAACGGTATGCCGCAAGGGATAATGCCAGTCCCCATCCGCCTGCACCTAAAATTGTAACCTTAGCCATTTTTATCTCCTTTAACAAATAAAACTGTTTTGGTTATTTCTTTGCTTTGAGTTTCTTTTCCTCTCCGCGTGAAAGACGAATAATATTATCCTTGTGCTTTAAGAACACCAAAACACACATAAACAATGTCAGCAAAAGTTGCGGCCACAACATAACGCTATCGTCATACCAAAGCACTACACCTACAAAGACTGTTACGGTTGCAATAAGTGAACTTAAAGAAATAATTCTTGAAATTATAAAGCAGATTATAAATACGCAAAGTCCTGCTATTATAGCATATGGACAACAAACAGAAAAGATGCCAACGCTTGTAGCAACACCCTTGCCACCCTTGAAGCCGAAAAACAACGGATACATATGACCGAGCATACAAACAGCGCCGCAAATATACGCGCCGTATATACACCATGCGTTATCTGCCGAAAATGCAAGTGGAAAAAACAGATTTTTGGCGGCGTAACAGGCGACAAAACCTTTAAGTGCATCACAAACAAATGTGAGCGCACCCGGCAACACGCCTACTGCGCGTATAACATTGGTCATACCGGCGCTACCGCTTCCAAATTCTCTTACATCTTTATTGGCGAAAGCCTTTGAAAAAATTACCGCAAAACTTATACTGCCAACGATGTAGGCAAAAATTATTGCAGCCAATACCCATAATACTGTCATAAAAGTCTCCTTATTTATCTCCGCGTTCGCGTATTACAAACCGCACTGGCGTACCCTCAAGTCCGAATGTAGAACGGATTTGGTTTTCCAAATAACGCTGGTATGAAAAATGGAACAAATCTGCCCTGTTACAGAAACAAACAAATGTGGGCGGACGGGTTGACGCCTGAGTCATATAATATATCTTAAGGCGTTTACCCTTATCTGTAGGGGGTTGTACCCTTGCGGTTGCGTCTGCCAACACATCATTAAGTTTGCCTGTAGAAATACGCATTGCGTTCTGGTCATTTACATATTTTATAAGTTCAAACAACCTCTCAACACGCTGACCTGTTTTTGCCGATATGAAAATTATAGGCGCATAGGTCATAAAGGAAAAATCGTTCATAAGGCGTTTGCGATAAGCGTCCATGGTCTGACCGTCTTTTTCCACAATATCCCATTTATTAACCGCAATAATACAGGCTTTGCCCTGTTCTATTGCAAGACCTGCAATTTTAGAATCCTGTTCCGTAAAGCCGTCAACGCCATCGAGCATTATAACGCATACATCAGCGCGCTCAATAGCCATTTTCGCGCGAAGTACGCTGTATTTTTCAATCTGGTCTTCAACGCGGCTCTTTCTTCTGAGTCCCGCAGTATCTATAAAATTAAATCTGCCGTATTTGTTTTCTACAACAGTATCAATAGCATCACGCGTTGTACCCGCAACCGAAGAAACAATAGAACGCTCTTCCCCCGAAACATTATTAACAAGTGAAGATTTACCCGCATTGGGTTTACCTATAACCGCAACATTTATAATGTCGGTTTGCGTATCCTCTTCGTCACTCGGCGGCAGATGCGCAAAAGCGGCATCAAGCAAATCACCCGTTCCATGACCGTGCACAGCCGAAACGGCTATGGGGTCACCTAAACCAAGATTATAAAACTCATAAAACTCGGATGGAACATTACCTATACTGTCGCACTTGTTAACACAAAGTACAACAGGTTTTCCGCTTCGTCTTAACATTGCGGCAACCTCGTTATCGGCGGCGGTTACACCGCTTTCAAGATTAGTAACGAAAATTATTACATTCGCCGTATCTATTGCTAAATTAGCCTGGTCGCGCATTTTTGCAAGTATTATATCGTCTGTTTTTGGCTCTATACCGCCCGTATCAATAAGCATCACGGTGCGGCCCTGCCACTCTGTATCTGCATAAATGCGGTCACGCGTTACACCAGGTGTATCATCAACAATGGCAACGCGTTTGCCAACCAACTTATTAAAAAGCGTGGATTTTCCAACATTTGGACAGCCCACAACTGCTATAACCGGCTTTGCCATTTTATTCTCCTAAACTTTTCATAAATTCATATCCGTCAGCGCTTACAACCTTTACCTCTACCGATAATTCCTTTGACAAATCATCGAGTGTGACATCGTCCAAAAACATATCGTTTTCGTGACGGAGCATAACATCAGGTATAAGCAGTGTTTTTCCTAAGTCTTTTCCCTTTAACTGCTTTATAATGTCACCACCCGTTACAAGTCCCGCAACGGTTATATCGTGACCGAAGAAATCATTTTTAATTTCATATACCTTACAATTAAGATTATGCCACTTCTTTTGCGCTGTGTCAACAATATTCCTTATAAGCGGATAGGCAGACACACCCGTTACAACGCTTATGGATTTAGGTTGTTTGGGTTCTTCTATTTCATCTATGGCGGCGGTGCAGTCGTCAAGCATCATACGCCATAGTCCTACACCGTTTTCAAGTTGCGAAAAATCACCGTAATACTCCGCCTGCGGTATAGGACGGTCAGAGAGCAAAAAGAATTCGTCTGCGGCGCAGACATTACGGTGCTCCGAAAACTCATTCATTACGTCAATAACCGCTGCTGCCGTTTCTTTTGTAAACTTTTTAAGCGGGGTTAAACCTTCTCGGTGACGGGTTAATCCCACAGGGACGGCGGCTATGCTTTCAACCCCCGAAAGCGCCGTAAGGTCGGACAAACTTCTGCGCAGTTCTTCGCCATCGTTAATCTCAGGACAAAGCACAAGTTGACAGTTAATACTAATACCCGCGTCAGAAAAACGTTTTATTATAGACAACGCCTCTCCCGCTGTTTCATTTCGCATCATTTTAACGCGCAATTCGGGATTGGTGGTATGAACCGATATATTTATTGGACTAATATGCATTTTTATAATACGCTCAATTTCATGTTCGGTTATATTGGTAAGGGTTATATAGTTGCCGAATAAAAACGAAAGACGCGAATCGTCATCCTTAAAATAAAGACTTTTACGCATACCCTTAGGTAACTGGTCTATAAAACAGAATATACATCTGTTTTTACAGGCGCGCTGTTTATCCATAAGATATGTATCAAACAAAAATCCAAGCTCGTCCTCTTCCTTCTTTTTGACAGTTTTCGTCCGTTGTTTTCCGCGCTTATCCATAAAACATACCGTTATTTTGCTATCGTTTTGATAAAAACGGTAGTCAAGCACGTCCATAATTTCGTTGCCGTTAAGTGACAACAAAACATCGTTCTCTTTAGCCCCCGTTTTATACGCGGCACTTCCCTTTACAACCGATTTTATAATAACCGACACGCAAATTCACCCCATGCTAAAAAAATAGGGAAGGATTGCTATCCTTCCCCTACTCAAATCGCGAAAATTATTCTTCAACTTTTACAACCTGACGGTCACCGTAGTAACCACAAGCCTTGCAAAGTCTGTGCGGTCTTGTATACTCACCGCAGCGAGCACACTTTACAAGAGTCGGAGCTGCAATCTTCCATACATTTGAACGTCTTTTATCTCTTCTTGCTTTAGAAGTTTTTCTCTTCGGTACTGCCATTTTATACCCTCCTTAAATGGATGAAAATCAATCTTTTAATAATTGTGCCAGAACTTCAAGTCTTGGGTCAACTTGCGCATGGTTGCAATCGCAAGGGCCTTCATTAAGGTCTTTCCCACAAGTTTGACATATTCCCTTACAATCCTCTTTACAAAGGTGTTTCATTGGTAGTGAAAGCACGATTTCCGTAGTTGCTAACTCACTTATGTCAAGTTGTAAATTCGGCACCTCAATGATTTCATCATCGGTTCTGTCTGCGAGTTGTGATACAAGCACACGCTTAATATTTATACCGTGATTTTTGGTAGTCTGCTTTCCACAACGGTCACAAGGGGCGGTAAATTCCACCTCACACAACACGTCTACAGTCACAATACCTGCACGGTTATAAACGCTGCCGCTTACGGCAACAGGCTTTTTCACAGGACAAACACCTGCGAAAACCATATCGCTCATATCAAGCTCAAATCTTATGGGAAGGGTTGCACCCTCTGAAATAAACACTGATTTTAAATCAAGAATCACATTCCCACCCCATTTTGTCACACCAAACATTATATATGCGAAAAGTGCATTTGTCAAGATTTATTTTAACAAAAATAAAGGGCGCCAAACGGCGCCCTCAACTTTTATGCAGTTAGATTTTTTCTGCTGTTTCGAAAACTCTCGCAGGAAGGTCGCTTTCATCACAAGAAATGGTGAAAATAAACTCTGCATTATTTTTAGCAGAAAGTTCTTTTACTCTTGCAAGGAAGTCTGCAAGTGCTTCATAGTCACGGGTTCCGATGCGAAGTGTTGCATCGCCGAAGACGTGTGTAACATCGTGGTTTCCTGCGCAAACACCGCTAAGTAATGCGTAATATTCGCCGTAACCGGATATATTGTATTCCTTTACATCTATAAGACGAACCTTATGACTGATGCTGAAGGTGAGGGTGTCACCCAATTCAACACAAACAACATTGCCGTTTGATGCTGCTGCAGTGTTGTTTACCATGTCGATAAGTTTCTTGGTTTTTCCTGACCCTTTGTTTCCGATGATAAGTTTTATCATACTGTCCACTCCTTTTTATTTAAAACCGCCGAGGCGGTAAATTTACCTCTTTAAAGACGAGCCTCAAGTGCCGCCTTTTCTGCTTCGTATCCGGGTTTGCCAAGAAGCGCGAACATATTTTTCTTATACGCTTCAACGCCCGGTTGGTCAAACGGATTTACACCCAGCATATAACCCGATATTGCACAAGCCTTTTCAAAGAAATATATGAGTCTGCCAAGGCTATCCTCATCCGCTTTGTCCATATTTATTACAAGGTTGGGAACACCGCCGTCTGTATGGGCTAAAACCGTACCCTCAAACGCCTTGCGGTTAACAAATGACATTGTCTTGCCAGAAAGGAAATTAAGTCCGTCACCGTTGTCTTCATCTTCTTTAATGACAACATCGGCGCCGCAGTCATCAATTGTGACAACCGTTTCAAAAAGCATACGCTTTCCGTCTTGGATGTATTGTCCCATTGAATGAAGGTCGGTAGAGAATGTTACAGATGCCGGGAAAAGACCTTTGTTGTCCTTGCCTTCACTCTCGCCATAGAGCTGTTTCCACCATTCCGCCATCATAGCAAAGCGCGGTTCATAACTTACAAGCAGTTCTATATCCTTGCCCTTGCGGTAAAGCGCATTTCTAAGCGCCGCGTAACGATAGCAATCATTCTTTGCAATATCCGTATTATTATATTCTTCTCTTGCGGCGGCGGCACCTGCCATAAGTGCATCTATATCCGCACCAGAAACCGCAATAGGTAAAAGTCCCACAGCGGTTAACACCGAAAAACGACCGCCGACATCATCAGGTATTACAAAACATTCGTAACCTTTTTCATCGGCAAGTTTTTTAAGTGTGCCGCGCGCTTTATCGGTTGTGCAGTAAATGCGTTTTGCCGCTTCTTCCTTGCCGTAGCGTGTTTCAAGCATTTCGCGCAGAACACGGAAAGCCACAGCAGGTTCTGTTGTGGTACCCGATTTTGAAATAATGTTAATAGAAACGCGCTTGTTTTCACACAACGCTAAAATATCCGAAAGAGCGCTGCCCGATATGGAGTTACCTGCAAAATATATTTCGGGCGTGTCTTTTCTGAGCGCATTATAGTTTGGAGATTTTAAAAACTCAATAGCGGCACGGGCGCCGAGATATGACCCTCCGATGCCTATAACAATGAGTATATCTGTATCACTGCAAATTCTTTTAGCAGCAGCTTTGATACGCGAAAACTCCTCTTTATCATAATTCAGAGGCAAATCAAGCCAACCTAAAAAATCATTTCCAAGACCTGTGCCTGTATGAAGCATTTTATGTGCTGCCACAACCTGCGGTTCTAATCCTGCAAGGTCACTTTCTCGTAAAAAACCTTTTGCGTAATTTTCTATAAACCGGATTGCCATTTGAACACCCTTCCTTTTTTTATTATTTTACTATATTTTTATCAGTTTTTCAACTGTAATCTAATAATTTTACATTTTTGTTATATTTTACAAACTATAGCGCCCAGAAGCCAACGATACATCATAGAAATTGTTCTTTTTTTGACCGTTTCCGCCGCTTTAATATTTATAACGCCTACTTCTTCCCCATCAACGCTAACATAGACCTTGCCAACGATATCACCTTTTTTAACAGGTGCTTTAACCGTTTTAGAGAGTTCTAATCTTCTTTCAACCTCTGGGTTGCCTTTTTTGGTAAGTAATGATATTTTTTCATCCGCCGTAACTGCTACGCTCTGTTTTTCGCCGCCCTTGATTTTAAGACGTGTGTTGTCGCCTATTTGTGAATCAACCTTCAAAACACCGTAATTGGCAAAACCGAAATCTAGCATCTTTCTCGCACCCATAAAACGCGAATTGCTATCGGCTCCACCCATTACTACCGCTATCAGCGTCATATTGTCACGCGTTGCGGCGGCGGAAAGACAACTACCCGCCTTGCTCGTGGTACCCGTTTTAAGTCCTATACAGCCTTTGTAAAACCGCACAAGTTTGTTTGTATTAACAAGTTCAGATTCACCGCCGCGCAGACTGTCCATCCACACGGTTGAATAATTAGTTATAAGTTTGTGCTTTACGAGTTGTGACGACATAATTGCAACATCGTATGCAGTTGTCAGATGCCCCTCTGCATCAAGTCCTGTACAATTAACAAAGTGTGTACCCGTCAGTCCTAATTCTTTTGCTCTGGCATTCATTAAAGTAACGAAACCCTCTTCGCTCCCCGCTATAGCCTCGCCCACCGCAACGGTAGCATCATTGGCAGAGGCTATTACTATTGCCTTTAGCATTTCGTCAAGCGTCATTGTCTCGCCCGGTTCTAACCAAATTTGTGAGCCGCCCATGCTACATGCATATTCACTCGCCGTTATTTTGCTTTCAAGCGACAACTTACCTGCGTCTATTGCCTCCATTATTAGTAATAATGACATTATTTTTGTTATTGACGCGGGGGCTAACCGCTCGTTAGGGTTGTTTTCATACAAGACAGTCTGCGTTTCTGGCTCTATAAGCACACAGGATTTTGCGTTTATATCCAGATTTCCGTCCACGAGAGTTATGGTCTCTGCGGCTTCAGGCAGTGGTTCGTATATATCCTCCGAATAGCACTCGGTTGACAATGTTTTTGCCGAGACCGTAAGACAAGACGCCGATAATATTATACCTATAAGTAATATGCTGATTATTTTTTTCACGTAGCACACCTCCGTATACTAAAAATATGCGGTGGTGGTTTTTTTAATAACTGCATAAAAAAACAGGGTGGAAAACCACCCTGCTTTTTTAACAGATATTATTCTGCGTCTGCCGACTTACCACTAAGCATTACATTTGTAAGAATGCCGAGGATAAGAGCACAAGCAATTGAGGTCAAGGTTACCTTACCAAATGTAAGTGTAAGACCGCCGATACCAGCAATAAGAATTACCGATACAACAAAGAGGTTGCGGTTCTTTTCAAGGTCAACCTTTTGAATCATCTTAAGACCGCTTACTGCGATAAAGCCGTAAAGCGCCATGCAAACTCCGCCCATTACACAAGAGGGTATGGAATTTACAAAAACAACAAAAGGATTAATGAATGCAATAGGAATTGCGCCGATTGCAGGTGTTATAATGGTTATAACAGAGCAGTTGCGTGTGATAGCAACACAGCCAACCGATTCGCCGTATGTAGTGTTGGGGCAGCCGCCAAAGATAGCTCCTGCAACCGAACCAATACCGTCGCCGAGAAGTGTTCTGTGAAGACCGGGTTCCTCAAGCAAATCTTTTTCAATAATTGTTGAAAGATTCTTGTGGTCAGCAATATGCTCTGCAAATACAACGAATGCAACGGGAACGTATGCTACTGCAACGGTTGCGAGATATGCAAGGTCGAAATCCTTAACGCCCTTAACAGCGGTGAGGAATGTAAATTCGGGAACTGTGAAGATGCTGTTGATAGATGTGAAAATTGAAAAATCTATAACCTTAAGCGCATCGTTGTTTGTTAAAGTGCCGACAACCGTGAAGACAGCGCCAACGGCATAACCTGCGAGTATACCCATAACAAAGGGTATAAGTTTCATCATTCTCTTGCCGTATGTAGAGCAAAGCATTGTAACTGCGAGTGTCACAAGACCGCAAACAAGTGCTACATAGGGGGAAGTGAGAACATTACCATCTGTATCTGCAACCTTGGTTTTTGTAAGGTCGCCGATAGCGTTACCTGCAAGAGAAAGACCGATGATAGCAACAGTGGGGCCAATTACAACCGCAGGCATAAGTTTGTTTATCCAGTTAACGCCGACAAGTTTTACTATAATTGCGATGATAACATAAACAAGACCTGCAAATGCAGCGCCGATTATGAGGCCAAGATAGCCGAGCTGCACCGATACAGCACCTGCAAATGCTGCTGACATTGAACCTAAGAATGCGAATGACGAGCCAAGGAAAACAGGACTCTTTGCCTTGGTGAAAAGAACATATACAATTGTTCCCACACCTGCACCGAAAAGGGCTGCGGATGGCTGCATTCCGTTACCTACGATTACCGGAACTACGAGCGTTGCCGCCATGATTGCGAGGAGTTGCTGGATTGCGAAAACGATAAGTTGAAAAAATTTCGGCTTATCGTTTACGTTGTAAATCATTTTCATTTTTTCATCCTCCATTTTTATTCCTTAATATAAAATATCCGGTTTTGAATCTACCGGTTATTTCTCATACAAACAGACCGATGTTTCACCATCAAATTCCGGCACCGAAACACTTATAAGCTCTGTTTTGGATGTGGGTACATTTTTGCCCACATAGTCGCCCCTTATAGGAAGTTCGCGATGGCCCCTGTCTATCAGCACGGCAAGTTGAATTGCAGCGGGACGCCCCATTCGCATAACCGCATCAAGCGCGGCACGGGCGGTACGGCCTGTATAAAGCACATCATCAACAAGTATAACCCGTTTGCCCGTAACATCGTATCCCTCGTTCTCAATATGTACAAGCGGCTCGTCCGATACAGCTATATCGTCACGGTAAAGGGTAATATCAAGTGTATATACCGGAACATCTATTCCCTCAAAGGTTTTAATGTTTGCAGAAATTATATTTGCAAGGGGAACACCTCTACGGCGAATTCCCATAAGCAAAACGTCCCTACAGCCACCTGTGCGCTCAATAATCTCATGCGACATTCTTCTGAGTGCGCGTTCCACTCCCTGTTCGTCCATAATGCGATACTTAAAAACCATTTTTCGTTCCTTTTGCAATAAAAAAATAACCTTTGCCGCGTGACAAGGTTATACTTTGGACGCACAGCGCCCTATACATTATATAATCTTGTCGGCATCGCGGTACCATCTTAAAGATTTCTTTCCAAAAATTATTCTATCACAACGCCACCGTTTTGTAAAGTTCATTTTATTTTTTTGATTATTTTTTTGCGGTGGTGCATATACTATTTATTAGTGTGTAAAGGATATTTTGGGCATAGTTTTACACTAGACATATGAAAAATTATCATTTTGCACAAGTGTTTTACCAAAAATTAACAAAAAACGACAGCTTTTTCAAGGTTACAATTTTGTAATAATTTATGTTGCACAAGTGTTTTTGTGCAACATCCATAAAACTGTACGAGTTTTTCGGGTTGACAATAAGTATTTTTGTGGATATAATCCTGTTGCATTGTGTTTTTTTCAAAGGAGCAATGATTTTTCTTGCTCCGGGTAGATTGATTTTTAATCTACCTATTATATATAAAGGGGAAATTCAATGATAGAAAAGTTAAGAGCCGTGCTGACTAAAGTGCCCACTGTTTTACAGCGCCGTACCAACAGTCTTTATGCTCTTGCTCTAACAACGGCAATACTTCTCTCCGTACTTATGTTATCGGTAAATACCGTTTCAATTACTACAGACGGACAGGATGTTGTTACATTAAAGACTATGCTTTCCAATACGGACAGCATTTTAGAGTCGGTTAATATTTCATACGGCAAGGATGACAAGGTTGAGGTTAAAAAACTTTCAAGCCACGATATGAATATCGCGGTGCGTTATTCCTTCCCTGTTTACATCACTATAGGCGATACCACAAGTAAGGTACTTACAACGGGTGCTACCGTTGGTGAACTGCTTGATTTAGCCAACATTCTTGTGAGCGAACATGATATTATTAACTACGACCTTGACACAAAAATTGACGGTACGACATATATTGATGTGGTTGATATAGATTATGTCACCGAAACCTATACAAAGCGTATTTATTACCAAGAAAAGACGGTTTATTCCGCCGATTATCCCAAGGGTACGCGCATTGTAAAGGACGGAACAGAGGGGCAAAAACAAATCACCTGCAAAAAAACCATTGTTAACGGTGTTGTAACAAGTGAAGAGGTTTTGAATGAGGTTGTACTTTTTGAAGCGGTTGACCGACAGGTTATAATAGGCACCAAGAAGACCGCAAATAAGGCACCTTCTGCCACAGCTAAACCCCAAAAGCCAACCACCACTAACCCCGCAGTTACCACAAGCGCAAATGTATCCTGTGTTTCTACGCTTAAACCTGCAAGTACAATTGAGCTTGATAAAAACGGTAACCCCATTAAGTATAAAAAACATCTGACCGTTCAGGCAACGGCGTATCTCGCCGAAGGCACCTGCGCGACAGGAGTTAAGTGCGTTCCCGGATATATTGCGGTTAATCCCAACTATATCCCCTACGGCACCAAGATGTATATTAAATCGAGCGATGGCAAATACACCTACGGTTACGCCGTTGCAGCCGACACAGGTGGATTTGCAAGAAACAATCCAACAAAGGTTGACCTTGCATTCCCAACAAACGCACAGTGCACAAGTTTCGGCAGACGAAATGTTGAAATTTATATTTTAGAGTAATAAAAAAGGCTTCCTGCGAAGCCTTTTTTATTTTTCATTTATAATTTTTACATTACTGAATTCTACCGTTAAATCTGCTGACGGGCAGCGTAGGGATAGCGGCAAACCCGTTGCGGCTACCGTAAGCGTATAATCATACCCACCCGTTTTGCCGTAAACCTCGTACTGTTCGCCTTTCTTTTGCGCGGGAGAAGTGTTTTTCACAACATCAGAAAGCATAACCGCTATGTTTTCTGTCGGTAGCGGCGCGTTTGGTTTATATGTCATACCCATATATGTTATGCTCGTTTCCTCGCCGTCATACTTTACTGTTGTGCCTTCTATGGTTTCAGGTTCCCTTACTTCACAGCTAAAAACTCCGCCGCCGTATGCTTTTACACTGCATTCACAGTCATAACCTCCATATTTTACATCTGCGTCAAAGGTTATACCAACGAGTTTTGTATCAATTTCCTCACCTGTGCCGCAACCCACAAGGGTACAAAGGATTAAAATCAAACAAAATATTTTTTTCATTTTTACCACACCAAACAAAAAAATTAAGCCGCAGCAACAAAAACTGCGGCTTAATAATATTTATGTGCCCGATATCCCTTTTTATTCTAATCTTCAAATGCACCTTTTTGTATAATTCTTGGTAAATAACCTTTTATACCGTTTTTCATTTTATCATTAGGCTCCATAACAAGACAAACTGCCTCGTTCTTGGTGTCACGCGCTAAAACATAAAACGCGTTTTCGCTCGGATTACAACACATTAAAAATTTACCGTGTGTTTTTAATCCCGCGCTATATTTTCCTACCTTTTCGATATCACTGCATTTTATTGTAACCATGCGGCGTCTTGTGCTTTGAGCAACGATTTTATCAACATCAAGTTCACCGTTAGTCAGAATATATTCATATTCAACATTAAGACGGCTTGAAAGTTTATAGGCGCCGTAAAAAAGTCCGCCAATAATTATTATAGCAATTGTATTAAGATAATCTATAAATAGAAAAGTTAGAAAAACAAGAAGAAGTGCTGCTAACCACAAAAGTATTTTAAGGGATATATTTTTGGCACCGCTTTTTATTTTTACAATTTGTTCGTTAAATACATCCATCTTTATTCTCCCTAAACACTAGTTTTTACCATTGTAACATATCCTGGCATAAAAAGTAAAGAGTTTTACTTGAAAGAAGCAAAAAATTAATGTATAATAATTTTATATATTGATTGGAGGGATTGTTTTGAAAATCAAAGATAATTTTTTGCTTAAAGAGGTTGCAGGAAAAACAATTGTTGTACCCGTTGGCAAAGCAACACTTGATTTCAACGCAATTATCACATTAAACGAAACAGGCGCATTTCTTTTTTCCAAATTGCAGGAAAAAGATATGAGCGAAGAAGATTTGGTAAAGGCTATTACAGCAGAATATGACGTCACCGAAGACATTGCCTTAGCCGACATTAAGAAATTTTTAAACAATATTATAGAAGCAGGAGTTGCCGAAGATAATGGGCAATAAACGCACGGTGCGTTGGGTTTTTAGAAGGCTTAAAAAATTCATACCCGCCGTTATACTCATTTCGCTGCTAAGCACGGTGGTTTCGCTTAGCGGCATCGCCCTTATACTCATTTCCCGACAAATTCTTAATGATGCACAGGCAGGAATTACAGGAACTAAACTTAGGGTAAATATTGTTTGGCTTGTTGTGGTGCTTTTATCGCAAATTGTGTTTAATCTTGTTGACGGATTTGTAAAAAACAAGACTATCTTCAAGATGGATATTCACCTTAAAGACAGACTTTTTTGCGAAATAATTGCTAAGGATTACGGACAAATATCCAAACTGCATTCGGGCGAACTTGTTAACCGACTTTCAAGTGATATTGATGTAATTGTAAGAGGTATGGCAAGTATTATCCCAAGCGTGATTTCTACACTTGCCAAGTTGATTGCGGGTGTTGTGGTATTTATGGCGCTCGACCCCGTTATTGCAGTTATAATTATTACTATTGGCTTTTTATTCCCGCTAATTGGCAGAATCATAAGCAAGAAATACAAGCATTTACATAAAAAAACACAAGAAACCGAGGGTACTGTACGCTCTTTTTTACAGGAGAGCATACAAAATATTATTGTTATAAAAACCTTTTCTGCCAACAGTCCGGTAAGACAAAAACTTTCAGGATATCTTAACGAAAATTTTAAAAATAAGATGAAGCGTACTTGGCTCGGTCTTTTTATGCACACAGGTCTTTATGGCTCGTTTACGCTCGGATATTACGGTGTGCTTATTTGGGGCGCTGTGGGAATTGCCGCTAAAACGCTTGAATATGGTACTTTTTTTGCGTTTTTGCAACTTGTCGGAATTCTTAGAAATCCGCTTCAAAGTATTTCGGGAATACTGCCGCAGTACTATCAGACACTTGCATCGGCAGAGCGTCTTATGGAACTTGAAAGCATTGAAGATGAGCCACTTGACACCGAAATTGACACAGCGAATATATATGAAAATATGCACTCAATAAACGCAAAAGGTCTTACCTTTTCTTATGATGAAAAAACCATCATAGACCATTCGGATTTCACCATAAAAAAGGGCGCCATTTGTGCGCTTATGGGCGAATCAGGAACGGGCAAAAGCACCCTTTTCAGACTGCTTTTGGGACTTTACAAACACACCGAGGGTGAACTGTTTATTGAAACTAATGACGGACAAATACCGCTTGATTCAAGGCTTAGAAAACTTTTTTCCTATGTGCCACAAGGTGATATGATTTTGTCGGGCACTATCCGTGAAAACATAACATTCCTTTCGGGAAATGTTACAGAAGAAATGCTTGAAAA
Organism: Acutalibacteraceae bacterium; assembly: GCA_045601505.1. Taxonomy (GTDB): domain Bacteria; phylum Bacillota; class Clostridia; order Oscillospirales; family Acutalibacteraceae; genus SIG589. The sequence goes on along the minus strand of JAZRZS010000031.1, from coordinate 8,458 downwards.
TGCGGCAAAACAAGCCGTTATTTACGATTTTATCAAAACATTGCCTGACGGGTTTGACACCTATATCGGAGAACGCGGACTTGGTCTTTCAGAGGGACAGTTACAGCGTATTGCGATAGCCCGTGCTTTACTTACCGATGCGCCCATACTGTTGCTTGATGAATGTACCTCTGCTTTAGATGCTGAAACCGAACTTAAGCTTTTACAAAATTTAAAACAAAATTCTAATAAAACAGCAATACTTATCACCCACCGCCGCGCCGCACTAGACATTTGTGATACAACGCTGACACTTAAAAAAGGCAAATTTAAGAATATATAATTAAAACCGACTGAATGTTCAGTCGGTTTTTTTACACCATATTCCCAAGTCCAAACGAGACCGAAAGTGCTTGGTCGACTCTATCCATTGCGCCGACACCAAGGCTTCCCATTCTCTCTTTAAGTCGCTGTTTATCTATTGTACGCACCTGTTCAAGTAATACTATGGAATCCTTTGCTAGTCCGCAATCGTCCGCGCTTACCTTTATGTGCGTTGGTAGGCGCGTCTTATCCTGTTGGCTTGTAATCGCTGCCGCTATTACGGTTGGACTGTAGCGGTTGCCCACATCATTTTGTATTATAAGTACAGGTCTTACACCGCCCTGCTCAGAGCCGATAACCGGGCTTAAATCTGCATAGTATATATCTCCGCGTTTAACTGTCATTTGTGTTTCACACTCCGAAGGTCTGATTATTCGTGTTTGTTTGTTCTATTTTTAGTCTTGCCGTTTAATTCCCCGAATAATCATAATTCTAAATTTTTTATTTTATATGACATACTATGCGATGACGGTATGCCCTGTGCGGACGGGCAATTAATATTTTTTTACTTAAATCCTTGAAATGTAGTATAATATTATATATAATAAATATATATTGTCTTTTTTGGAGGGCATAAATGGAAAAATTGTTTTTAATAGCAAACCCTTGCTCTGGCACACTAAAATTAAAAAATAATCTGCTTGATATTGTAAAAACCTTTTCGGATGCGGGTTACAGCGTTACGGTTTACACCACGCAAAGCCGCGGTGACGCCACACGCATTGTAAGCGAACTCTCAAATGAATATACAACCATTATCTGTTGCGGCGGTGACGGCACCTTGAACGAAGTTATTTCGGGTATGATGCAAAACATAAACCGCTACCGTTTGGGATATATACCTGCAGGTACTCTTAACGAATGGTCGAGCGGTCTGCACATATCAAAGAATATGATAACCGCTGCTAAAGATATTGTAAACGGCAGGGTCATTCCGCTTGATATTGGTTTGTTCGATAAAAAATATTTCACTTACACTGCCTCTTTCGGTGCGTTTACCGATGCTTCTTATTCAGCACCGCAGGAAATTAAGAATGTTTTGGGACAGGCTGCGTATATTATTGAGGGTATTAAAAGCATCAGCAACATACGCCCACATACTATGACGCTTAATTATAACGGTGAAACCGTGACAGGTGACTTTTTGTTTGGTTCGGTTTCAAATTCGCTTTCGGTTGGCGGAATTATCAAACTTGACGAATCGGCGGTTAAACTCAATGACGGTATGTTTGAGGTGCTTTTCATTAAAAAGCCCGAAACCATTGCGGCACTTAACCAGATTGTCACCTGTATAGTCAAACGTGATTTTTCCAACGACAACATTTTGTTCGTCCGCACCAACGAAATATCCATACACGCCAACCGCGATATCCCCTGGACACTTGACGGCGAACAGGGTTTCTCTACGCGTGACGATTTCAAAATCAAGAATATTCAATCTGCAATTTCGTTTTATGTTCCCGATAAAAAATAAACTTTGTGATTAAAGGATGTGTTTTTTTGTTTACAAGAGATATGGGTATCGACCTTGGTACCGCTAACACGCTTGTTTGTATAAAAGGAAAGGATATTATAATGCGTGAGCCATCGGTTGTTGCATACGATGTTCGCAACGATGAGGTACGCGCTGTTGGCCGCGAAGCTAAGGAGATGATTGGTAGAACTCCCGGCTCTATTGTCGCAGTGCGTCCGCTTCAAGATGGCGTTATTGCCGACTTTGATGTTACCGCCGCAATGCTTAAGCGTTTTATAAAACAGGCACTTCGCGGTTCCTTCTTTTCACGCGTACGCGTTATAATCTGCATCCCCGCAGGTGTAACCGAGGTTGAAAGCCGCGCGGTTTACGATGCGGCTAAACAAGCAGGTGCTACAGAGGTTGACCTTATTGAAGAGCCTATGGCGGCGGCGCTTGGCGCAGGACTTCCTGTTGAAGACGCTACAGGTAATATGATAGTTGACATCGGCGGCGGCACGAGTGAGGTTGCGGTTATTTCGCTTGGCGATATTGTAACGGCACAATCGGTGCGCGTTGCGGGTGACGACCTTGATGAAGCTATTATCAACTATGTTCGAAAAAAATATAATCTTCTCATTGGTGAACGTACAGCAGAACAACTTAAAATAGACATTGGTTCCGCCGTTCCGTATGAAGATGAGGGCAGTGTTGAAATCAAGGGAAGAAACCTCGTTGACGGACTGCCTAAAAATGTTGTTATAACCGCTGCAGAGGTGCGCGAGGCTATAAGCGACACTCTTGCAAGTATTGTTGATGCCATAAGAAGCACCCTTGAAAAAACACCGCCAGAACTTGCGGCAGATATAATCGATTCAGGCATTACCCTTACGGGCGGCGGCGCACTTCTTCGCGGTCTTGCCGACCTTATCAGCACCGAAACCGATATGCCGGTAACTATTGCAGAAAATCCGCTTGACTGTGTTGTTCTCGGCACTGCAAAGCGACTTGAATCATCTGATTCGTTCAACAACTATGTATTCAAACGCGGAAGAAAATACCGTTAAAATTTTTAAACATTAATAATTAGGTGATGGAATGAGATATTTTTTCAGAAGCCGCCGTTTTAAGATTGCGGCTACCATACTTTCCACACTCATAATCATTTCTATTATTGCGCGTATTGTGGGCGGAATTATTTCGCCCCAATCCAGTATTCTCGGCTCGTTTATCGTGCCTTTTCAATCAGCAGGCAGAGCTGTTTCCAACTATTTCTATGACCTTGCTGAAAAGATTAACGGAAACGAAAAACTTGCAAAAGAAAATTCCCAGTTGCGCGATAAGGTAAACGAACTTACAAGTTCGCTTATTGATTATGACAAGGCTAGACAGGAAAATGAGTTTTTGAAACAATACCTTGAAATCAAGGATAATAATACCGATTACCAGTTTGAAGAGGCTCTACTTATAGCGCGTGACACAGACGACCCGTTTGGCAGTTTCACCGTTAATAAGGGTAGTCTTCACGGCGTTTCGCTTTATGACCCCGTTATTGAGGCAAGTGGACTTGTGGGATATGTTTCTCAGGTTGGTGCGTCATATTCCAAGGTTACTACAATTTTAAGTCCCGATATAAGCGTTGCCGCTTTTGACAGGCGCACAGGTGACGCAGGTATTATAAAGGGAACGGTTAAATCGGCGGAGGGCGGTAACACACGCATAGGTAATCTTTCCCGCTCCTGCACTGTCGCTATAGGCGACTACATAGTCACCTCGGGCGGCGGTGTCTTCCCTGAGGGAATGCTTATTGGTACAGTGACCGAAATCGGCACCGATTATAATAGTGCAATTTTTGCCGACCTTACCCCTGCTGTAAAACTTGACGAACTACGCGATATGATGATTATCACCTATTTTTCTGGGCAGACCAACCTTGGCGGTGATACAAAATGAAACAAATAAAGCACACCTCTTTGTTTTATACAATTGTATCAATTGCTATTATAATGTTTTACCTGCTTGACAGCACCGAAATACTAACCCTTAAAATAGGCACAGCACACCCGATTCTTTTAATTCCGTTGCTTGTTGCCGTTTCTATGGCAGCACGTGAATGGGTTGGACTTATTTTTGGCTGTATGACGGGATTCTTACTAGACATTACGGCGGCGAACACATACTGTTTTAACCTTGTTTTGTTTTCGCTTATAGGCTGTGTTTGCGGACTGTTTTGTTCGTATCTTGTTAACGACAATATCTATTCGGCACTTGTTCTGTCACTTTGTTCAAGCTTTGCATATTTTATAATAAAATGGCTTGTTTTCTTTGTTTTTGTCGGTAATCCCGAATCCCTTGTGTATCTTGTTAACCACACACTTTTATCAGCAATATACACCTCGCTTTTCATTATTCCTTTTTATTACATTATTCATTTTATTTCTAAAAAAACCAACTATATCTCCTAAGGCGGTGAATCAAAATGGCAACATCCAAGAAGAAACCTTTTTCAAAACACACTGTTGTTTTGGCTTTAATTCTTGCTGCCGTTTTGGTTTTTTACTCATTTAGAATGTTGGATTATCAAGTTGTCAACGCTGCAGTTTACAGTAATCAATCTAAAAACGCATATTCAAGGACAAGCGTTATAAAGGCGCCACGCGGTGAAATTCTCGACCGCTACGGCAGACAACTTGCCGCTAACCGCAACGGCTATGACATTGTTTTCAACCGTGCATATATTGAGCGTGATGAGCTTAATGACCTTATTGTAAAAATGATGACCTTGCTTACCGAATTCGGTACCGTCTGGAATGATGACCTACCGATTCAAAATAAACCGCCCTACACCTTTTTAGATGACGAGACGGCGAAGAAGACTCTTTTGCGAGTTTTAGGCGTTGCGCACTATGCCTCAGCAGAAGACTGCTTTACCCAACTTGTGAAGCGTTATTCGCTTGAGGGACTTGACCCTAATCTACAGCGTCACATTATGGGTGTTAGATACACTATGGAGGTTGCCAACTTCTCTATTGCCAACCCTTACACCTTTGCCTCCGATATATCGGAAGAACTTATGCTTCGAATCAGCGAATCGGCGTTTATGGTGGATGGCATTTCGGTCAACACCGTACCTGTACGCGAGTATGCTCAAGGTACTTTGGCATCCAACATTATCGGCACTGTCGGTGCTATGAACGCTGAAAATTGGGAAAAACTGCGTGACAAGGGTTATTCCTACAGCGATAAAATCGGTGTTACAGGAATCGAAGCGCAGTATGAAGAACAACTGCACGGCACCGATGGCGAGATAACATATACTCTTGACGGAAATGGAAACATAATAAGTACCGAGGTTACAAAAGCGCCAATACCTGGGAAAACGCTTGTACTTTCGCTTGACAAAAAGTTACAGCAAAGCACACAAGACGCCCTTGAAACGCTTATTACCTCGCTTAACGCTAAAGGCGGTACTGCCACGGGCGGCGCGGCGGTTGCTATCGACATTAAAACCGGCGAAGTTTTGGTTGCAGCCAACTACCCTACCTTTGATGTTAACGAATATTTCAAAAATTATAACGAACTATCGGCGGCAAAAAACAAACCTCTTACCAACCGTTCGCTTACGGGAATTTATCCGCCGGGTTCTTCCATAAAACCGATTATCAGTATTGCCGCGCTTGAAAACGCTAAACTTATGGCAGACGAGCGAGTTACCTGCACAAAAGTTTACAGATTTTATCAAGATGTTGGATTCACGCCGTCCTGTATGGGACATCACGGCTCAATAAATGTGGTTACTGCGCTTTCGCGTTCTTGCAACTATTTCTTCTATGAAATGGGACGAAGACTCGGCATTGATGCGATTAACTCCTACCTAAAGCAGTTTGGTTTAGGGGAAAAGACCGGTGTTGAGGTTTATGAATCAAAGGGTATTCGTGACGATGCTAAGTCGGGTTGGTTTGCAGGAAACACACTTCAGGTTGCCATCGGTCAGCACAACGCATTTACACCGATACAGATTTGCTCTGCCACTGCAACTATTGCAAACAGCGGTGTGCGATATAAGACTACACTTGTTAACAGCATTCTTTCTTATGATTTAAGCGAGACCTATTATAAAAACAACCCCCAAGTACTTAATACCGTTAAAATAAATGACAATGTTTTAGATACCGTAAAACGCGGTATGCTTTCGGTTACCGAGGACGGTACAGGTAGTGCGGTTTTTGGTGATTACCCCATTCAAGTCGGCGGTAAAACAGGTACTGCACAGACCGACAGCGGTGCCGACCACAATGTGTTCGTGGCTTTTGCTCCTTTTGAAAATCCCGAAATTGCCGTTGCCGTTGTTATTGAACACGGAGCATCATCTTTCACAAGCGGCTCGGTTATGCGTTCTGTTATGGATGCCTACTTCTTTAATCAGGAAACAACCTATAAAGACGCAGCCGCGAATATTCTGCTAAAATAATTCCGAATTGACTTTAGAGTAGTAATGTGCTAAAATAGTTTAGATGCGAGGTGATACGGCAGATGAAAAGAATTATTGCCTTTACATCAGGCAAAGGCGGTTCAGGAAAATCGACCTGCTCTGTTTCGGTGGGAAACGCTCTAGCCCACATGGGACATAAGGTTTTGCTTTGCGACTTGGACGCGGGACTTCGGTGTCTTGACCTGCTTACGGGGGTGGAAGAGAGCCTTGTTTTCGACCTTAAGGATGTGTTAGAGGGCAAACCGCTTGAAAGCGCTGTTATTGAAAGTCCCTTAAACCAAAACATTTTGACACTTGCCGCACCTAAATATAATTACGATATTGACGGCGATAAACTCTCCTCTATGTTGCTTTCCGCCGATGGATATGATTATATTTTGCTTGATTTCCCCGCAGGAACAGATTTTCCGTTTTGTGATAAAATTGCGGATATTGTAGACTTTATCGTTGTTGCAACTGCCGACAGGGTTGGCATGCGTGACGGTGATGCTATGGCACAAAAATTAATGAGTTTCGGCGCTAATTGCCGTCTTATTATAAATAAATTTGACCGCCGCCTTGTAAAACAAGGTACTTTTGGCGGTGTGGATGATATTATCGACTGCTGCGGCTGTCAGCTTTTGGGTATTGTCCCCTATGACCCCTTGATGCTCTCAAGAAAACAGGGCAAATTTTACAAACGCACCCTTACAAAAAGGGCGTTTGAACGCATCAGCAAACGAATTTGCGGGTATGAAATACATCTACCCCGTATTAAAAAGATAGAGAAAGGAAAATGATTTTATATGAACATAGCTCTTATTGCGCACGACACAAAAAAAGAACTGATGGTACAGTTCTGCATTGCATACTGCGGAATACTAAGCCGTCATAACATAATGGCTACGGGCACAACAGGAAAAACAATCGAACAAGCAACCGGTCTTACCATTAACAAGTTCATGAGCGGCCGCAGCGGTGCACAGCAGATCGCATCGCGCATAAGCTATGATGAAATCGACCTTTTACTTATATTCAGAGATCCTACAAACCGCAAACCGAACGAACCTGATGAAAACGAACTTTTGCGCCTTTGTGACAGTCACAACATACCTGTCGCAACCAACATTGCTACGGCTGAAGTTTTAATTCACGGACTTGAGCGCGGCGACCTTGATTGGCGCGATGTTTTAAAAGATATTAAATAAGATTTATATATTTTTGCGCTGTGACGCGGAAAGAGTAACACAAAGGGCAACATACAGAAAGCGGTGCCTTGGCTGAGAGTACCGTGTAACGCTATTGTGTGAAGACACCCGCCGAGCGCCGTCACTTATGACCGTATTTTCTGCGTTAAAGGATTAGAGTGGGACCTATTTGGTCTTATTAGGGTGGCACCACGGGTTTACCCCGTCCCTTTGCGGACGGGGTATTTTTATATTTTTACAGAAAAAAGGAGATTAAAATGGCTGAAATTAACAGAGCACCGCGCGGTACTAATGATGTTTTACCTGCCGACAGTATAAAATGGCAATATACGGAAAAGAAAATGCTTGAAACCGCCAGTCTTTTCGGTTTTTCCGAAATAAGACTTCCTGTATTTGAGCACACAGAGGTTTTTACAAAAAGTGTTGGTGATACTACCGATGTGGTTCAAAAAGAAATGTATACTTTTCTTGACAAAGGTGAGCGCTCCATAACACTTCGTCCCGAACTTACGGCGGGTGTTGTGCGCTCGGTTATTGAACATGGTCTGCTTTCAGGTCCTATGCCGCTTAAGGTTTGCTACATTGGCGGTTGTTACCGCTATGAAAAGCCACAGGCAGGAAGACTTCGCGAATTCCACCAATTTGGCGTTGAGTGCTTTGGTGCGCAAAATCCCGCTGCTGATGCAGAGGTTATAATGCTTGCAGACACCCTGCTTCGTTCGTTGGGACTTAAAAGTTATAGTCTACACATAAATTCTATCGGCTGTCCCGAATGCCGCAAAAACTATCACGCGGCACTCAAGGAATATTTTAAATCCAAAAGCGCTTCGCTTTGTAAAACCTGCATTGACCGACTTGAACGCAACCCTATGCGTATTTTAGACTGCAAATGTCCCGAATGCGCTGCTGTTGCTGCCGATGCGCCTGTTGTACTCGATTATCTTTGTGACGAGTGTCTAGAGC
>JAZRZS010000030.1:0-2954 GCA_045601505.1 Acutalibacteraceae bacterium | reverse complement strand
GATGAAAGCCGAGCGCGACCGCCGCGAAACGCTATTACAGGCAGAGGGACACAAGGCAGCCGCCATCACCCGCGCCGAAGGCGACAAACAGGCTCTCATTCTTGCCGCAGAGGGTGAACGCGATGCACGAATTGCCCGTGCAGAGGGTGAAGCACAGGCGCTTCTCCTTGCCAAAAAGGCAGAGGCAGACGGAATTCGGGCTATTTTGGAGGCAAAGCCCGATGCCGCCGTTTTAGAACTCAAGCGTTACGAGGCGCTTGTTAAAATGGCAGACGGACAGGCGGCAAAAATCATTGTCCCTACCGATGTTGTTGAGGCAACAAAAAAGGACGTTATGTTTAGCGAAGCAACAGGACTCGGCGACTCGACCGACCAAGGCGTTCCCGAAAAGGCGCCCGCTAAAAAGCCCGACCCGTGTTGCGAAAAGCAAAAATAGCATAAAAACAGGCGTTGTGTTTTCTTTTACACAACGCCCTTTTACATTTTTACTTGATATGAAAACAAAATACATATATAATATGTATAGCATTTAAGAAAGGAGAGGTTTTGTGGGCAAACTTAAAAAGACCTCGTTTTTAGAGGGTGCGTTTATTGCCACCGCGTGTATATTCATAAGCAAGGCGCTTGGAATTTTATATGTTATTCCGTTTAAGGAAATTGTCGGCGATGCGGGTGGCGCGCTTTATTCATACGCCTATAATATTTATAACGTTTTTCTCTCCATCTCAAGCGTGGGTATACCGTTTGCGATTTCTGCGCTTATAAGTAAGTATGGCGCACTGGGACAAACGGAAAAGAAAATCCGCCTTTACAGAATTGCCACGCGAATTATAACAGGTTTTTCGCTTCTTTCTTTTGCAATATGTTTCGTTTTCTCAAAGCCACTTGCAAAACTGATTATTGGCGATATTGAGGGCGGCAACGCTATGGCAGATGTTGTGTTCGTCATCCGCGCAATATCGTTTACGCTGTTAATAGTTCCTTTGCTTTCCATAAAACGCGGATTTTTACAGGGCAACAAGTTTGTGGGACAACCTTCTATAAGTCAGGTTGTAGAACAGCTTGTGCGTGTAGGTATAATTCTTGTAGGCAGTTACCTTTGTGTGAATATTTTTCATCTGCCCGTAAAATATGCCGTTGCGGTATCCTGTATCGCGGCGGGTCTGGGCGGTCTTGTGTCTTTCATTTATCTAACCCGCACCGTAAACAAAAACCGCGAAGAACTTGGGCTTTCCGCCGTTATTACAAAGCAAAAAGACCTTGATATTTTAATCACACGCGAACTGATTTTATACGCTGTTCCGTTTGTAGTTATCAACCTTGCAAACACGCTTTATTCAACCACCGATATGCTGCTTGTACTCAACACTTTGCCCCGTCTTGATTTTACAGGCGCCGAGACCGAGTTTATAAGCAGTGTTTTCACCACCTGGGGCACCAAATACAGCGCCATTGTTGCCGCCGTTGCAACCGGACTAATCGTCAGTCTTATTCCCCATATTGTATCGGATTACACAAAAGGCGACCGCGATGCCGTCAACAGCAATTTCAACAAGTGCCTAAAAATTATACTTTTCATAATTTTACCGCTTTCAATTTTTATAAGCATTATGGCAGAAAGTTTTTGGACTGTGTTTTACGCCCGAAATCAAACAGGCATAAACATTATCCGTTTCACCATAATTGTTAAGGTGCTTGACTGTCTTTATATAATTGTAAACTCACTTTTACAGAGTCTTAACAAAAAGCGAATTATCTTTACAAGCGTACTTTTGGGACTGCTTACCAACCTCGCACTCGATGTTCCGTTTATGTATTTGTTCCACAGAATAGGACTCAAAGGTTATTATGGCGCGATTTTAGCAACCTTTGTTGGTTATGCGCTTTCCAATGTTATAAGCCTTTCGTTCCTCAAACGAAAGCTCGGATTTTGTTATAAAGAAACACTGTCCTGTCTGCCCCGCGCGTTAGTTTCATTTGTGATTATGCTCGTACTTGGCGCTCTTTTGCGTTTGATTCTTCCAATAGACAGCGCTTCACGTATGGTAGGGCTTTTGAACATCGCGGTGTCGGGCGTTGTTCTTGGCGGCGCGTTCCTAATTATAAACCTCAAGACGCTCAAAACGGTTTTACCCGAAAAACTGCTAAAAAAACTACATTTAGCATGATATATAAAAAATAAAACCCCTTCTTTCGAAGGGGTTTTTCATTTTAATATTTCTTACGTGCAACGTAGGAAGTGTGCAAATCGTGGTGTGCTTTGTGTCCGCCGAAACCGTCGTACCACTCTTCATAGAGTTTCTTAACAACGGGAGATTCGTGCGACTTGCGGAGTGCCATTGAGGCATCCTGATCATAAAGCGCCTTTGCACGAACAGCCTTAAGGTCAACGGTATCGCGTACCGACTGCGGCTGAATGGGCTGACCGCCGCCGTTTACACAGCCGCCGGGGCATCCCATAATCTCGATAAAGGTCCAACCGTCAGGGTTACCTGCTTTGAGTTTTTCCATAACAACTCTTGCAGCAGCAGCGCCCGATGCAACAGCAACCTTGATTTCGTTACCTGCAATGTTGACAGCAGCCTGTTTGAGTCCCATTGTGCCGCGAACAGCATGGAAATCAATATCGGTGTTGTCCTTTCCTGTGAGCCAGTCATTAGCGGTACGAAGCGCAGCTTCCATAACCCCGCCTGTTGCGCCGAAGATTACGGCTGCGCCGGTATCCTCGCCGAGCGGGTTGTCAAAATCTTCATCGGGCAGAGCTGTGAAGTTAAGACCTGCGCGCTGAATCATACGAGCAAGTTCGCGTGTTGTGAGTGCAACATCAACATCAGGAACACCTGCAGCAGACTCGTCGTCACGTCCGATTTCGAACTTCTTAGCAGTACAGGGCATAACCGATACGCTAACAATCTTAGCGGGGTCAATACCCATCTTCTCTGCGTAGTAGGTCT
>JAZRZS010000029.1:0-43626 GCA_045601505.1 Acutalibacteraceae bacterium | reverse complement strand
ATATAGTTGTCGACTTGCACAGGCAAGTACATTGTCATACTGTTCCTCTCTTGCGCGGCCGCACTCCGAACAGAGATAGCCGTCTATATGATGGGTATCAACCGTAAGCAGATTAAAGACAAACGGTTCTCCTTTGTTTGCGATTTTGGGCAGTTCTAGTTTTGCATAATCGTAAAGGCGGTTATCTTCCATTCCCCACCAAGCCCAATAATCTTTTCCTATAATACCGTCCTGTTTTGCGGTATAAACATCATAAATTTTGTCAATGCCGTGCTGTTTATAATAGCGGTCCCGGTTGGCGAACGCCGCATCTGAACCGACCATAAGGGCTTGGTAATATCCCTCTTCTTTTAAAATATCGGTTATTGTAGTAACACCGGGCAAAAACAAATCTTTACCAAACTGGTCTTTTGCCAAAATTGCGGGTGGTTTAAGCGGAATTCCCGATGTTTGCGCAACCATTGAAGCAGCTGTCCAATTTGCGCCCGAAACTGCATAAAAACCTCCCACCTTATCGGTATGCGAAAAGTTTATGTTATCGTTTGCAAGGGAATAAAGTTCCGGTACTATCTCGTCTTCACGTGCACCGCCATGCTCACTAGCCATATAAGTGGTTTCCATAGATTCAAGGTATATATATATGAGGTTGCGTTTCTCCTCTGGGAATTTGATTTTAACATCATCGGGTGAAACATAGTCGGTCACAAAAATGCCCGTATTCTGAACACAGAAATAAAGAAAACGGCTAAGACGAGATGTAAAGGTTGCCACAAGGGCAAGTGTTACCGCAAGACAAAGCGCTATTATTTTTGATACCTTGCGCGAAAAGGGATAAACCACTATTTCTTTTCCGCTTTTGAGTTTGATATATCTTTCTTTTTTTGGTGTGTGAAAAAGTAAAAAAGAAATTGCGGCGGTGGCTATGACACTGGGCGCCAATCCCCACAAAAGATATTCGTAAACGAGTGTGCTTTGAACGCCCGAAACCTGTGAAAAAAAGGTATAAAGGATAGAATCAAAGCCGACATTGCCATAAGTACGAATATACCAAATAGCCGCAAAAAAAGCTGCAAATCCTATAAACAGGCAGCAAATACACAGCGCTATCCCCATTATAGACCTGTTCGCTTTTTGCTTTTTCATTCTATCACCCCTAATTTAAAGTACACCGTTATTTTACCACAAATATTTCTGCTTTACAACAAAACGCTTTCATTTTAACTAAAAACACACCGAAAGTTAATTTTTTATTAACATTCGGTGTGTCTTGTTTTATTCTATTTTTTAGTTATAAATGTCTTAAACATTTCATAAAGCCCTGTTGACGCAAGTCCCGATACAAGTCCACCCAGAACGGTTTTTGGGGTTAATGCGCGTTCAAGCCAAACATTGAGCGCTATGCCCAAAACCCCCATTATAAGCGGAATGAAACGGTTTATTTTATCGGTCGGCACAAGATTTTTAATTATGTAGCCAACACAAACACAAATTCCCAGCACTATCAAAACAACATAGTCTTGCAAAAAATCCACGCGTATCACCTCCTTATATTAAAGCCAATACAGCACCCAACACCGCCGACACAATACCGGTTATGATTGCGGCAACTGCCACTCGTTTATAGTGTTTAAGGTCGTCAAGCGGTGCGCTTTCGATGTTCTCTAACCGCTTATCCACCTTTTGCAAAAGCTCGGTATTGTTTTCGGTTTTATCGGCTAAATGCTGTACCGCCGCTATGAGTTCGCGCATAACCTTGATTTCTTCTTTCATTTCGTCAAGTTGATGAAAAATGTTTCGGTCGTTGGCTTCCAACACGGCAATTCTCTCGTCTGTTGTCATTTTGCCACCCCTAAAATCTTTTTCCAAGTGTTATAGCCAACAACACCGTCTGCCTTAAGTCCGTTATTTTTTTGGTATGCAACAACCGCATTTTTCGTATCCTTTCCAAACTTGCCGTCTTGCGTTACTCCAACCGCTTTTTGAATTATTTTTACAAGGTTGTGTTTGCTATAACCCAATATCTGTTTCTGGCAAACCGCTTTTTTAGCCAACGCTTCACACTCAGCGCCCCATATTCCGTCTGCACCGTATTTTAGCACAAAACCGTCCAAAATCGCCGCCTGTTGCCATTTCTTTATAGCATTTTCCTCTAGAAAACTGTTTCTTTTCTCCTCTTTGTGCGAATACCAAAAAGCCTTTTGTTTGCGCGTATCTATATGCACAAAATCATCATATAGACCTATGCCTAAAATGCCTATGCTTTCAGCGTATTTTGCTACCTCTAATGGTTTTACACCTGACACGACTATATCCGCCGCCATTCCTTTTATATGATATGAGGATGAAGCCCCGCCTACTGCCTTATTGTGTTTTTCACATCGGTAACCGCTGTTGATTGTAGTGGGTGCGCCGAAATGGTTGCGGATTTTCTGTAAACATTCCACAAGGGAAGTATCTATTTTAGCACAAACACAACAACCATTGCCCTTGCAACAAAATTCTGACGCTAAAAAGTTGCTTGAAACCCTTGTTTTGCTGCCTTTTTTATATGTTCTTATTGACATATGTTACACCTCCTGTCCTTTGCAAATGTTGTTTTTGAAATTCATATTTATTTCCATAACATCCTTTCCACGATTCTAAGAGGCTTGAAAAAAGAAGCGTTTTTTGTTATAATATTTTCATCTTTCAACTGCATTTTTTAACCATAAAAACAGTTTTTTGGTTTGTCAAGGAGATTTTTTATGATAAAATTTTTTGAGCGCGAATATTATCTAAGGACATCGGATTTTGACTGTGAAAGACGAATTTTACCCTCTTCGGTACTTGATTTGTTTCAAGACGCCGCAGGGGCACACGCAAAGGTGCTTGGTTGCGGATACGACAATCTTATAAAACAGTCGCTTGTTTGGGTGCTGACGCGGGTGCGTTATGTCTGTGTTTCCGATGTGCCAATGTTTTCACGCGTTAAGGTTCGAACCTGGCCGTTGCCGCCAACGCGTTTCGGCTACACGCGCGAATATAAAATTTTAGCTGAGGACGGCACCACGCTTTTTAAGGGTTCTTCTGAATGGGTGCTTATGAATATAGTTGACCGCCGACTTGCAACAGCACAAAACATTTATAACCTTACAGAATTTTGTGAAGACCGCAACTTCTGTGACCGCGCGACTAAACTTAAAACTTTTGAGGCGGACAGTGCGCCCATAACAATTTATCCGCGATTTACGGATATTGATATGAACGGACATGTCAACAATACAAAATATTTGAATTTTGTGCTTGATGCAGCGCCGCTTAAAACAAATGAAAAGATTTGCGCACTGCAAATTGACTATCGTAAAGAGGTTTTGGCAGATACTGCCCTTACGCTATTTTCGTTAAGCGAAAACCCTTTCCTTTATTCCCGCGGAGAAGATAAAGACGGAAATGTTATGTTTTCGGCAAGGCTAGAAATAAAATAGTATAAAAACTCCTTTTATGGAAAAACTTATCATGGAAGGAGTTTTTTATTATGCCAATAAATTTTAAAGACAGCAAAACAAAGGAAAATTTAATGCGCGCTTTTGCGGGTGAAAGTCAGGCTAGAAACCGCTACACCTTTGCCGCAGAAGAAGCGGCAGCGCAAAAACTTTATGTGGTAGAAGCGGTTTTTAAGTTCACCGCAGAACAGGAACTGGCACACGCCAAGGTGTTTTACGATAGACTGCACGAACTTACAGGAGAAAACATCTGTGTTGACGGCTGTTATCCCGTTGATATTACAAATTCTGTTGTAGAATTGCTTGAGAAAGCCGAACACAACGAGCTTGAAGAATATGAGGATGCTTATAAAAACTTCGCCGATACGGCAGAAGAAGAGGGTTTTTTGCCAATTTCAAATCTTTTCAGACAAATTGGAGAAATTGAAAAAACACATGCAGAACGCTTTGGCTCTCTCGCCAAACTATTGCGCGAAGACAAGCTTTTTATGGCAGATGCCAAGGTAGAGTGGATGTGCCTTAACTGCGGTAACATTATAAACGCAGAAAAAGCACCGCCTGTATGTCCCGTATGTTCGCACGAACGCGGATTCTTTATCCGCCTTTCATTCGCTCCTTATACAAGTCGTTAAGTTGTCCCCTGATACTGTGAGTATCAGGGGTTTTATATTGAAAAAATATTGACTTTATGATATATAAGTTATACAATAAAATGTAATGTTAACTACAGTTTGGAGGACTGATTATGTATAAAAACATTGATACCACCTGTGTGCAAGGCGGTTACACCGCAGAAAACGGCGGTCCGCGTCAGGTGCCGATTATTCAAAGTACCACTTTTAAATATGCCACAAGTGAAGCTATGGCTAAACTTTTTGATTTAGAGGCTTCCGGCTACTTCTATTCCCGTCTGCAAAATCCCACCTGCGACACCGTTGCAGCCAAGATTTGTGAGCTTGAGGGCGGTACTGCCGCAATGCTTACATCATCCGGTCAGGCGGCTAACCTCTTTGCCATTTTTAATATTGCTCACTGCGGAGACCACGTAATTTCAAGTTCTGAAATTTACGGCGGCACCTTTAACCTTTTCAATGTTACAATGAAAAAGATGGGCATTGATTTTACTTTTGTATCTCCTGATGCCACCGAAGAAGAACTACAAGCGGCTTTCCGCGATAACACCAAAGCTGTATTTGGCGAGACGATTTCTAACCCGTCTCTTTCGGTGCTTGATATTGAACTTTTTGCAAAGGTTGCACACAAAAACGGTGTTCCGCTGATTATCGACAACACCTTTGCAACACCCGTTGGTTGCCGTCCGATTGAATGGGGAGCAGACATTGTAACCCACTCCACCACAAAATATATGGACGGTCACGGCTCTGCTGTGGGCGGTTGCATCGTTGATTCGGGCAAATTTGACTGGACAGCACACGCCGACAAATATCCAGGTCTTTGCACACCTGATGACAGTTATCATGGAATTGTATATACAGAGCGTTTCGGACTTGAGGGCGCTTTTATCACCAAGGCCACCGCACAACTTATGCGTGACCTCGGTTCAACTCAGTCACCGCAGAGCGCATATCTTTTAAACCTTGGTCTTGAAAGTCTGCATCTGCGTATGAAAAAACACTGCGAAAATGGTATGGCTGTTGCAAAATGGTTACAGGCAAACGATAAAATTGCTTGGGTTAACTATCCCGACCTTGTCGGCAACAAATATTACGATGTTGCACAAAAATATCTGCCAAACGGAAGTTGCGGCGTTGTAAGTTTTGGCGTTAAGGGCGGTCGCGCTGCTGCCGAAAAGTTTATGAGCGAACTTAAAATAATCGCCATTGAAACACACGTTGCAGATGCACGTTCGTGCTGTTTACATCCTGCAAGTGCAACCCACCGCCAGATGACCGATGAAGAATTAGCGGCGGCAGGTGTTTCTCCCGACCTTATCCGTCTTTCCTGCGGAATTGAGGGCGCCGAAGACCTTATTGCCGATATAGAAAATGCCTTAAGCAAACTCTAATAATCTGATAGGAAGTAAAATTATGCCTATTAAAATTCCAAACGAACTTCCCGCAACAAAAACTCTCACGGAAGAAAACATTTTTGTAATGACCGAAACCCGTGCGCTTTCGCAGGATATTCGTCCGCTCAAAATTCTCGTTCTTAACTTGATGCCCACAAAAATTGATACCGAAACGCAACTTTGCCGTCTGCTCGGCAATACGCCGCTTCAGGTTGATTTGACGCTTATGAACACAAGTTCATACCGTTCCAAAAACATAGCACAACAGCATCTTGAGACATTTTATGTGAATTTTGAGGACATAAAGCATAAGCATTTTGACGGGTTTATTATCACAGGCGCTCCCGTTGAACAACTTGACTTTTCAGAGGTTGATTATTGGGATGAACTTAAAGAAATAATGGAATGGAGTAAAACCCACGCGCACAGCACTCTGCACATCTGTTGGGGCGCACAGGCGGGGCTTTTCTATCATTTCGGTATCAACAAACACCTTTTGCCCAAAAAACTATCGGGCGTTTATGAGCATCAGGTCTGCCAAGACAAAATTCAACTTTTCCGCGGATTTGACGATGTGTTTATGATTCCGCACTCACGCAACACCACCATTTTGCGCGAGGATATTGAAAGCAACCCCGAACTTATACTTCTTGCAATAAGCGATAAAGCAGGTGTTTACGCCGCCCAAAATAAAAGCGGCAGTCAAGTTTTCATAACGGGACATTCGGAATATGACCCCTATACGCTCGACCGCGAATACAGACGCGATATTGCTGCGGGAATCAACCCCGAACCTCCCGAAAATTATTACCGTGACGGCAACCCCGACAATCCGCCTGTTGTCTCCTGGCGCTCTTCGGCGAATTTGCTTTTCTCTAACTGGCTTAACTATTATGTTTACCAGACAACACCGTATGATATAGATGCGATTGAACAATGAATAAACCCGTCCGTACAAGCGGACGGGTTTGTTCTTGAAATATTGGTGAATTTTGGATATAATATTAAAAACTGCCTATGGAGGAATTATGAACCTTTTAATTAAAACCGCGAAAAAAAGTGATGAAACGGCGCTCAAACGCCTTTTTCTTAATTCGTTTGACGATACACTGGGATTTGTTAATATGTTTTTTGCACACCATTTTAACCCCGATTACACCCTTTGCGCACTGCAAAACGACTGCATTGTAGCAGAGGCGCATCTTTTACCCTGTAAAATTGGCTCCTTACCCTGTTTTTACGCCTACGGCATTTGTGTTGATGCAGCACTGCGCGGTAACGGCATTGGTAAACGACTGATGGAGGCAATTAAAGACTTTGCAAAAAAAGAAAACGCCGCTATCGTGTTGCACCCCGAAAACTCCGACCTTTTTTCCTTTTATGAAAATGCGGGATTTTATCCCTGCGCTGAGTGGTGTTTTGTAACAAAACAACCTTCCGCAACCGACTGCATACTTTCCCCCGTTACTGCGGCTGAATACAACGCTATTCGCAACCAACATTTTGAAAATGCTCTCATTTGGGATGATAATTCGGTCGAATATGCGCTGTCCCAAGAAACTTTTTTTGGACTTTCACATTACAAGGTGACAACCGAAAACCGTACTGACATCGTGCTTTGCGGCAAAGATTCTGACGGCGTGTTCATTAAGGAAACCACAGCAAACGGGGACGCATTACCCGCTATTGTTTCGGCTGTTGCTGAGAAGTTTGACAGCGATGATGTGCGTATTCTATTGCCCGGCGGTGACGGCGAAAAGGTTATTTGCGGCTATGGCTTTAATGCCCCAAAAAACATTTATATGAACTTACTATTAGATTAAAACCGAGGGTTGAACACCCTCGGTTTTAACCTTTATATTTTTTTCTGGTTGCCATTCCGCCGCGAATGTGGCGTTCGCTTTTGTTGTGTTCAAGAACCTTTTTTACCTCTTTGTAAAGAGCAGGTTTTTCCACCATAAGTCTTGTTGTTACATCTTTATGTACTGTGCTTTTGCTTATTTTGAAAACCTTTGCCGCCGCGCGTACTGTTGCGCCCGTACTTAATATATATTCGCCAAGCATTGTAGCGCGACCGCTCGCTTCTGTATTCATACTCACTCAACTCCTCTGTCCTTTCTAATTTGTATGAAAGTTGAGTGATTTTTATTACAGAATGGATGCCTTGTGAAAATATTTGTAAAGATTTTTAATTGTTCCGCTTTGTAATATAAAATTTAATTAAAATATTCCTGTTATAAAGATTTCAAAACCGATAAATATCAGGATTATTCCGCCAAAAATACCTGCTTTTCCCGCAAGAGCATTACCCGCGCGTTTGCCTATTGCAATACCTGCAAAGCAGATTAAAAAGGTTACAGCGCCGATGAGCAAACAAGAAATTATAGCCTCTACTATCGTATATTCCGCTATTGTAAACCCAACCGACAGCGCATCTATCGAGGTGGCAACGCCCTGCACAATTAGCGCTATTATACCGACCTTCGTTTCATCCGTTTCGTCTTTGTTTTTTATGCCGTCATACAGCATTTTTCCGCCAATATACAGTAGCAGTACAAGGGCTATGTAGGGTATAAATTTTTGAAAAGCCGTAAAAATACCCGCAATAGAACAAACGCAAAAATAGCCCAAAAGCGGCATTATAAACTGAAAAAGCGCAAAGACTGCCGCCACAAGCGTCATTTTGCGTTTTTTCATAAACGGCTCGTGCAGACCGTTTGCAAGGGACACCGAAAATGCATCCATTGCAAGTCCAATGCCTAATAATATACTGTTAAAAAAGAACATAAATCCCATAAAAAAGTCCTTCTCCCAATTTTCGAAAAATTTTCGTGTGCGTTATAGCCGTCTCCGCCAACAGCATAAACCGCTCACCTTGTTCGCTTATGTGGGCCGCATACAAAGCCTTCGGATTGAACGCAAACAGTTTAGATACGAATAGAATTATCATGCAATTATTGGTTTCCAAGCAAACGGAATTAAATCCTTTATATCTACTTTTATCATTTGATTATTATCATCGTTCAAAATTACTTGATATCAGGACAATATTCCACAAGCTTTTTCTTATATTTAATATAACATTTTTAATCAAGATTATCGTAAGAATTAACAATAACAATATAAAATTGGAGACTCACCTGCTTTTGAGTGAATCTCCAATTTTTTGAGAGATAAAATCATTCTTCCGCAATGTCATTTCGATGGCATATTTTATAAGGAATGCTTGCTATTACAAAGGGCAACACAAACAAACCGAGCCATGCCGCTAAAAGCACTTTTATCACTACCATAAATGCACCCGCCGAAGTGCTAATGTTACGGACAAATTTCCATCCGCAAATAAATCCTATTACGCAAAGTACCAATACAATAAATTCACTTACACCAAAAACAGGATTGCTTGACATAATACTGATATTATTCGTTATGTAGGGTAGTACAAGGAAAAAATAGCAGACATATACTACAAGGACCAGAATAAAACGCATCCAACCAGAACCAAAGAGTTTTTTCATCAACTTCACCTCCATCCTTATATAAATTAAAAAAGTGCGGCTACCGAAGTATCCACACAAAAAACGCAAACCCCCGATATTCGACAAACTAATTATGCAAAGTGATTTTAATAAACCTCAAGCGTCGGATTTAATAAAGGGCGGAAATACGGCACTCGCCACCCCAAGCACACAGGCGACCTGCCACCGTTAATACTTTGCAGCAATATGGCACATTTGTCATTTATAACCGACCGATTTAAAGTTGCGGACATTATTGACCGCACAGTTATTATTCAGAATATGCCGGATGATTTTACGTCTCAACCATCTGGAAATTCAGGACAAAAAATCGCCTGTGGTATAATTAAAAAATAAATCACCTTTCAATCGAATGCTTATGGTTCAATTTTGAGGGGTGATTCGTTTCTTTCCAAGCAAATTAATAATTAAAATCACCACAAACACTACAAACGCCAATCCAACCAAACTGCACAATAAAACGGTTGTAAACTGTTTCATAGTCATTCCCATGAAACCGCGGACCTCGGTTATAGTATATTGCTCGGTGACGGGAACATAGTCGTCCAACCAGTCTTCCCCGCCGAACTGTGTTTGAGGCAAAATAACCTCATCTGCTGTAACGCCGCTCACATTAAGAGCGGTAACATACCGCTTACCCTTGTTAATGTTTCCCATCTTAAAGCATGCCGTACCATCTGCATCTACCATAACGCTCTGCAATTTTTGAAGCCCGTCACTAAATACGTTTTCAAAAATAGTAGCGGTCTGACGCGAAGCAGTAGAATCTATATACAACTCAACAGTTACAGGAAAATTAATCTTATCGGCAAATTTAAGCCAATAACTTACCGCTGTTCCTAAAACTTCAGCGTGCTTTTGGGAAACCTTTTTATAAAGTGTTAGTTTATATTCCAAATCGTAACTTTTCTTGAATTTATAACCTTTCAGCCTCAGACAGTCAATACTCCATCGGCTTCCGTTTGGTGTGCAAAGTTTAAGTACAATGTCCTTACCTGCAAACGATTCAAGTGTTTTTCCTAAAATCACTGAGCCGTGCAATAAGGTAGCGTTAACCTCAAGCGGCACCTTATTATCTGTTTCAATTTTAAAAACACCCTGTTTAGTGGTTTGCTTTTCTATTTCGGATATAAGGGCGTTCCACCCATCGTCTGCATTTACAGTCGCATTTATTTCGATTTTAGCGGACTCTTTTTCATTATCTGTTTGATTTTGTGTATCCAAAGGATATGTAACTTCTACCTTTGTTTCTATCACAAAATCCTTATCCCCTGTGATTTCGGTTGTGGTTTCGGTAACCTTATCACCGTTTTGCTCAAATTCCTTTTTGGTAGCAGGCGGTACCGTTTCAACCTCATTATCACTTGTAAGGTCCCTGATTTCAACATCAGGCGAACCTGTAACAATATCCCCTATTAAAGTTTCCTCGTCCTCTTCGGTGCCGTTATAATATACCGAAACCAAGACATCGCAACGGCCGAATGCATTCTCCCCTGCGGAATTCATTGTTTCAGGCAACCAAACCACATTAAGACTTTCGCAACCGTAGAATGTCCATTCAGGCAAAATTTCAAACGGTGCATCAATTTCCACAGAAATCAAAGACCTGCAATATGCAAACACCGAAGCGCCCATATTTGAAACAGATGTAGGAATTCTCATATATTTAAGAGATTCGCACCTGTAAAAAGCTGCCTTGCCCAAAGTTTTAACGGTTGCGGGCAACACTACGTTAGCAAGACTAAAACAACGTGAAAAAGCATAATCGCCGATTTGCTCAACCGCTAAAAGCGTAATTGTAGTCAAAGAAGTACATCCTGCAAATGCCATTTCACCTATTTTTTTAACATTTTTTGAAAGTTCAACTGCAGTAACAGCGCTGCAATCATAAAAACTGAGTGCGCCAATGGAAGTAATCCTGTCGTCAATATTGATGTGGCGAATTTCCTCGCGGTGCTCATACCACGGCGCAGGCTCCTGCTCAGAAAAATCGGGCATTGCTTTGCTACCCTCAACCGTAAGTACACCGCCTTCAAGCGACCACTTCATCTTACCGAATTTACCCGAATATTGAGGCGCGGCATAAACCGCAGGCGCGATACTCGTAATAATAAGCAACACCATCACAGCAAAAACAGCAATTCTGCACAAAATATTCAATTTATAAGCCCTCTCGCTCATAAGCCTCTCCTTAGTTTCAAACACAATCGCTATTTTTAAATTCTTTATATTTTTTGTCAATTTCAATATACTTTGAAATCAGAATCCAGGTAAGCCCTCCGATAACGGCAATCAATGACCAGACACTGCCCTTTTGCAATCCTAATAAAAACGGTTCCTCTGGCAAGCGAAAAAAGTTCAGAACAAACCTCAAAATCCCATAAGATACTAAACTAATCGGATATAAGAGATTTTCAGTTTTTCCCCTATACTCAAAGAAAAGCAAAATTCCAACGAGCAAAAGTGTTGTTAACGCCTCTACTGTCGGGCTTGGAAAATAAATTGCCCTACCAGCAGTGTAGCCTAAAAGTCTACCTGAACAACAACCCGAAACAGTACAGTTTGCCTTCATAACAGCAAACATAAGAAGCCCCGGCGGTGCTATGAAATCCATCATAACAGAAACTTCAACCTTAAATACTCTTGATAGGGCGGAGAATATTACAGGCAGAAACAAAACCGCCCCAAAAAACGATTTCCCGCCCCATTCGCCATTTTCAATAAAGTAAAGCAAACAGGTTGAAAGAACCCCTAAAACCGCCACCAAAAAAACTATGAGAACGGTTTTTAAAAGGGAGATATTGTATCTTCCGCGTCTTAAAAGCATAAGCAAAAACATTGCTATAGCGGATAGAATCATAATAAATTCCATTTATATCCCCCTTTTATTAAAATTTATTCGTCTTCAATGTGCGGGTTGTTAATAGTAACAGTATCAACCGTCATAATATAAGTGTAATTTCCCATTGTTATATTGATATTAGAACCTGTTAATATTCCGGCACCTATAAACGATGTGCTTGAACAGGTGCTTGCCGACTTATACTGACCGACATATCTTGTGCAATCAGCAGAAGTGGTCCACTCGTAACCAGTAACCTTACCGCTCATTTTTTCACCTGTATAGAGGTATACTTCACCGCCACCGGTTCTGGTAAACGGCATTTCAATACTATCTGCCTTATCGCCCATATCGCTAAGGGTTAACTCAACACGAGGATAGGTATCAAACGCGATATTCTGGCCACTCTTATGTGCTTCACAGTAAATCTTAACATTATTACCGCTGAAAGACGAAGTACGGGTAACTTCTGATTCGGCAGTCTTGTTAACCGACTTATGATTAGCCTTATTAGGAGCAATTGACTTAACCGAAACATTCATAGCCTTTGACCAGACATAGAATGTCGGTGCTCTTAAATCGGTAACAGGAACATTGATTACGGTCAATTTACCGTTTGAATCCTCAACTGTCAGTGCTAACTGGCCTACCGCCTTATAGCGACCTGCTATAGAAATATCGGTTCTGTTAGCGGTAATAGTATATTTAGTGTTGTCACTATCACTCACAGCGATATTGTTATAAATATATTCTGTGTTAGCAACCGAGGTAAGTTCAGTCCAACCTGTTGTCATCTTATAACTACCGAACGGGTTGGTAATCGTACCACCCGAATTTGAAACTCCTGTCTGATCGTAGTTATACTTCAGTTCAACGCCTGTTACACTCAAACCGAAATCACTGATTGGTCTGCCGCTTCCTGCGGTGATATTAAGTTCCAATGCTCCCAACTTATGCACCGTACCAAACGTTGCGGTAACTATATTGTTTTCCCTACCAAAATCTCTATTGGCATTGAGGGTAGAATCTGAGAGGGAAACATCAATATTACTTATAACTGTTATCGATACATCGGTACTTTCACCTTCATTGGTGAGATCTTCAATATCCCATTTCCACCATCTGAAGTAGTAATTATCTGCAACAGTATACATCGGTTTTTCGGGGGTATCAACATCAGGACCGTTTTCGGTTGAACCGTCAAACAAGGTGTTGTTTTTACCGCCGTATACATTGGTCATATAAATCCCGTCAAGAGTCCATGTTCCGCTCTGAACACCGTCAATAACAGGTACCATAAATGTGAATTCCTGTTCATCGCCATAGTCGGACATAACGCCGCGAACATAGTAAATTTCTTCTTCGCCGCTTCTTGCCAGTGTTTGCTTCTTGAGAACAGCGTCAATCGTTGCAGAGTCAGCATTTCTCATACGAATCTTAAAGGTTGCATCGTTATTGAGCGCAAATGTCTCGCCAAAGTCTGATTTGCTTACATATTCAGGTATTGTAGAAGAAATAGCGGTAATTGTCGGCGATTCAGCAGCAATATACAGATAATTTAATTCGCCCTGTAAATCAATAGACACATAATGGTATTTATAAATACCCGGATTCTCAAGACGGAAAGTACCTTCATACATTCCACGGGTTGAATTCCATACCATACTTGCACCTATACCGTTTTCCTGAATGCCTGAACCGTTGTTGGAATATTGTAACCATACGCCTGTAAGATCACCGATTGACTCTCCGGTATCGGTCTTAATCATCAGGGACATAGGCACGTCTCTTGCCTGCCCGTTTTCAATCGCAAAGTTGTTTTCGCCTGTGTAAATACTTGCAGAAAGACCTAAGTAGAGGTCAATTGTAACGTGTTTATCCTCAGACAAACCAACATACTGGTCATCCAACTCAAGATATTCAAGTTTATATTTACCTGTTGTAGTAAAGGAAGCGCTGCCTTCCCAAGTGCTGCCAACCGTACGTTTAAAGTATACTGTTGTTCTGTTACCTGTTTCTTCGTGAATGAAAGCGCCCTTTACAGAGGCAGGCATTTTTGAAGGATCACTGGAAGCAAAATTAATGCTAACCGATGTATCAAACTTTCTGTTGGTTGTCATATACGTTTTATTGTTGTGTTCGCAGTAAACGCTCGAAATAGTGAAACCTTCCACTGTGAACACTATCGGGCTGCTGTTCAGTTCGTAGGTTATACCGTCAAGCATAACTTCGCGCAGAACATATTTACCCGATGTTGTAAATTTATAACTGCCGACCCAGTCCCCGTTCGCATTTTGCTCAAAGGTAATCTTTCCTTGACGGATACCCTGTGTACTGTTAATCTCACGCAGGAAGTAAGCCTCCACCTTGTTCGGCTCATAACCGTCAACCTTAACCGTAACAGTCTTTGTAAGGTCTGCTTCTGTAGCATTATCGATGCTAACAGAGGTGTCTCCCTCCATTGTAGCAGTTACATGGCATGTTGATTCTATAAGGACAGGATCGTCCATAGCATCGAGGTCAGCGGTGGTGCCAAACTGAATATTAAGTTCACCTTGGATTTCACCCGCTGCCAAAACCTTATCGTTTGTAAGTCCCTCACCTTCGAGATATACAAGAGCGGTAATGAATTTTGCCTCGTTCTCGGTGAGTTTTGTGATGGTGTACAGTGGGTTACCGTCCTGACCTGTTATGTAATCATTGGTAACCGATGCCACAAGCGGCACGATTGTCTTACCTGTTTGTTCTATCTTATTTTCGGTATCCAGATTAGCAGTGCCAAGCAAGGTGCCGTCCTCATCAATAAAGGCAATCTTAAAATACTGCAACAACTGAAGTGATTTTGTTTGGTCTTCGGGCGAATTTGCATAGAAAACATAGCAACTGCCCGCACCCTGTGTTGTACTGTCAGCGCCGAGTTCAACTCCGTCTCCCTCGTCCCAGACACGATTCACACCCTCATATCCGATAACATACCTGACCTTCTCTGTAAGTAAGGTAGCCTCCGTCAACTCGGTGGTTGTTCCGAGTTTTTCACCCGCAGTCTCTGATTCGCGGTCATACTCATAATAAGCATTTTCATCTGTATCAAGATAAGCAATCACATCTTCGCCGTTAACCTTAACTGTATAAAGGTTAACGGTTTTGTTTTCCACTTTTACAGTAACGGTCTCGTCACGCTCGCCGTATACAGGACTACCCTGTAAAATCAAATGAGAATTCGGCGCATTTGTACGAACAAAGAAGTCAAGAGCCATACCAAAGGTATCGCCTGCAATCGGGTCAGTACCCTTATAACTTGTATCACCGGCTATTGAATTATCATATTCTGTCGGCAAAACAAAGGGTGTTGCAGCGCTTGTGGTCGCCTTGCCTTTTGCGGTACTACCCATTACCGTCATAGAAAGTTGCTCAGATTCAATCTTTGCGCCTGTGAACTTATCCATTCGCTGAATAATACCTTTATTAATAACTATCGGCTTTGTTCCGCCGCCTGTAAGACTAAAAATGTTCGACATAGATAGTGAACCGATAGCAACACCGTTAACCGTAACACTGGAAACCTCTGCAACATGGTTAACGAAGGTTTCTATTGTGGGGTATTCGCTTCCGCGTAAATTACGGTATACAACGTCAGTTCTGCCGATATAGGTCTCGATAACCGCAAGGTCAGACTTAACCAAATCATAATCAGTTTTAAGTTGCCAGAGATTGCTCAACATAGCAGGAGAAACGATAGTCTCTTTGCTTGCATTTTTCTGGGCTAATTTGGTTTGGATATTAGCCTTAGAAGTGTTAAGAAGATATTCTCCCGTGAATGCATTACTTACTGTATACTCCCGACCTGCACGTCTTAACATAGAAACATTAAAAGACTGTGCCAATGCGTCAGCAGATAACTCCATATTTGCTTTAAGTTCGTTCATCAGATAGTATATAGCATCAATCTGACTAACTGTTACATTAATGATAGGCTCTTCTTTATTTGAACTCAGTTTTTCTTCAATCTGAGCGTTAACATACGCCGCCATCAAGCCAACCAATTCCTGCATAGCGGGGTTCTTTGTTAATGTTCTTAAATTTGATGCCGCGGTATTGTTGGCTGTTTCCGCCAAACGAACTGCTTCGGCAAGCGCCAAGTTACCGCCGACTTCACCGTATGTAACCGATGCCACAGCACGAACACCGTATCTGTTTTCGTCCGCACTGAACTGGTCTTGATTCCAATATGCATAGGAAAACTCGTTTTCAAGCATATCAACACGACCGTCCGCACCGTAACCCGCCGCATACAAAGGCTTATCCCTGAGATAGTTCAGGTTAAGTGTTGCAGGGCGAAGCACGATGTTTTCAAGGCCGTAAACAGGGTCTCCCAAATTTATAAGGTTACCCCATGTAATGTTCTTATCAAACAAATTCTTACCGCTGTCACCAACCGCCACATCGGCAGGTTCTATAATGGTGTTACCTGTCGCCAATGCTATTTCAAGGTTGCCGTTAGCAGTTATAATGGTGTTCATGCCTTTGATTTCGGGGCTTACCGATAAAACAATCCATGCAAACGATGATAAAACCGTCATTATTATAGCAATAATAAATAACGCCAACGCCGCCATTAACCGCTCTCGCACCCGTGGCAACATCGCCTTGTAAATATTAATTTGTCTTTCAGATTCTCTCATTTTTTTCTCCTAATAAAATCAACGATAATCTATAAAGAACCACGAAAATTCTGTGCCTACTGTGTATCCGTTATACTTTTGTGTAAACTTAATACGATACGTACCTGCTGGTTGGTCGCCCGTGGGGGTAGATAAAACCAACTCGCCCGTGTTATTGGTTTGTTTTTTCAATACTGTAAGATTTTTACTTGTTTCCACCGCAACATATTTACCGTTCACAAGTCTTTCAATCTGCCATTCAAGTTCCGATTTTTCAGAACCGTCCACATTCCATTCATTGTCGCTCAGGGCTGCCGCTTCTTCCAAGGTTACAGTAAGCGGCTTTGTGTGGGATAAAACGGTTTTTTTCTCGACTGATACCGTTAAAGTTTTTGTAACCGAAAGCGGTGTTTGCGAGGTCACAACATATTTTGATTCAGAAAACCCTGCAGTTAAACTAATGGGGCTCTCAGCCGTATAATCGCCAAGGTCTAAAACCGTGTTAAGTTTTCCGTTTTGCAGGTCTGAAAAATACAATGCACTGCTTTTTAACAGGATAACACCCTGCGGATATTGGTCGGTATAATATTTCATACCCGCCGAAAATTTATTTGTTATTATTGAACCTGGCGCCAATATGACACCCTCTGCCGTGTCGGTAACTTCAACTGCCACGTTCAATAAATCATTGGTTAAAAACTTTGTATTGTTCTGGTCAACTGTAACCGCGTTTTTGTCTTCAATTGAAAAGGCATTCAGTGCCATAAGATACCTTGAGGACATGGCCACTTCTGAACTGCCGTTTTCAATCCACTCAACATCAAGATAGGCGGTAGCCACTCGGTTTGTCGGAGAAATGAAAACGCTGAACGGCAATTCTAAACGACCGTCTTCTTCGTTAACTGTGTACTCCCCGTGGCTTGATGAAAAGACACCGTCTATCTGAATTGCAATATCGTTAACATCTGCCGTATCCTCATCAAGTGAAAACCTGAGTGTTCCTCTCAAAGCATCCCGACTTTCAATAATCACGGTGGAAGAAAAACTGTCACCCTGACCTAACTGCCATATACCAAAGTCAAATACTTTGCCTTCTTCACTCATTGTGCAGACATCAACCTTCTCTGTGCCGTACACATAGGAAGAAATGTCGCCGTTGTTATATCGTGCCTGAGCGAACCCTAAGCAACTGAAGGCAATAACCGCTAAGATAAGTACATCAACAGCCACATACAGCATTATACGATTAATTTTGCCCAAAGCAGTCACTGCGTTTCCTCCTTATTTTTCCTTTGCCACCAAACGCAAAAGGGATTTATTGCCCTTACCGCTAACTGTAAGTTTCATACTCTTTTTATCGGAAAGCTTCCAATAAATTTCATCATTTTCGCTCATAAAGCGGTATTCTGTGCCGTTACCCATCTGAAAATGCAGCAGTTCGCCGTTTTCAACACTATAAGGCACACCTTGATACTCAACCCCGTCAACCTTCAGGGTCACCGTTGCTGATGTATCCAAATTTTCGGTTGCAGTAAGGCGGAGATATGCCTTTCTGCCCGACTTTGCATCGCCGCCCGAAAGATCGAAATCAAGGGTAAGATTGTTATTTCCTTCAACCCAACCATCTGCCGAGCTGATAACAATTTTGCCCGAATCATCTATTAGTTTTGTCTCAAAAATTATAGTCTGGTTAATTGAAGTTTTGTATCTCGCATAAGCGGTGCCCACACTAAAAATAACCACAACCAACAGTGCAAGCAGGCATATCAAACTTATTTTTTTGCACTTAAACTGCATAGCCTGCCTCCTTAAATCACTTCGCGGTTACCTCATATCGGTTTTCATTATTCTTTTTGCAAACATAACCGTCTGCCAGGAATTCAGAAACATCGTGGCTGTAATCGCCGCCCGAAACTTTAATACTATAATTTTCGTTATCCTTCATATAAAGCAAAATTGCTTCACTGTAATAACTGGTCAACTTATTCGTACCGATTAAAGTAACATCGCAAAGGTAATTATAGCCTGTTTCAACATAAAGTGCAGCACCGGTGTCTGCATATCCGCTAACACCAAGTGAAGGCTCTTGTATTTCTTCCTGTGTTCCTTCATCATTTGTTGCTTTGATTTCGGTATCTTCAATAGTTACTGTGCCACCCTTTACAACAAACGGTGTCATTCCTTCGATAATGCTATCCTTAACTAAAAGAACACTATCCGGCTGGGGATGATATATACCACTGTGTTTAGCCTTAAGAGTACTTCCGCTAACACAGATATTAGTTCCCCAGTTACCGTTTTTAAGCACGCTTCCGTTACCAACAAGCGCAAATGAGCCGGTGCTTATAATCTCGCTGTTTTCTATGTTAAGATACGTTGCACCCTGACTTATAGGACCGTTACCTTTTATAGATATACCAAAAGTCGAACAATTAATGGTGCAATCAACTATGTTCATTTTTGTGTCATTATTTGAAGATTCGTTATCAGCAATTCTGGCAACCTCCGCAACATCGGTAATAGTCATACCGCTTAATGCCACATCGCTACCCACAATAGAAAAGAGTGTTCCGGAATGAGAATCATTACCCTTTATTGCACCGTTCATAAGTGTAAACGAAGCACCTTCTTTGGCATCAACAAGGGTCCCTGTTAAATCGGTTGAAATGGTATGTGTTGCAAGGTCTACAATTTTTTCGTTGCCTGGCGCCATTGTTAACTTTTCAGACAAAACAATATCATTTGATAAAACAACCATATTGTGTGTATCGTCTGCTAATGCGGTTTTAAACTCATCAACAGAATTAACCGTTGCCACAGTCAGTTTCTTCTGCTGTGCCAGAACATTAAGATTAGTTCTGAAGCGGCGCAAATCCTGCTCAGCATTACCGAGATTTGTATCCACAACGTTTTCATACTGGATTTCGCCAAGTGTGCAGCAATAAATCCACACGCCGTTGCCGTTTTCGTCAATCTCAACAGGATAATAAATTTTGCCGTCAGAACTCTTTACTGTTCTTGAAGTTGTGCCTGCATACCCGTCATTCGCGGTAATCTCAGCTATAAAGTTTGTTGCTGTTGTGCTTCCGTCAACCGTTGCAAGTTGACCGTTCGAAAATGTTGCAGCATCGTAATCATATATAACAGGGCGCAGATATTCTTCAATTTCTGCTGTAGAAGAGGTGGTTACAGTGCCATAAAAATAGTACCCCAAAACATCATAAACCCATTCCCACATAAGCGGAAAATTATTACCCTGTTCGCCTAAAATGAGTTTTTGTTTTGCCAGAACTGTATATGAATATTCTTCCTCGCTGTTAAGATACACGCGGTTTACAGTTTCATCGTTTCGCTGAGCAGTATCATCAATATAAAAGTACAAACGCTTACGCATATCGCCGATATCATTATATAATCCAACCTTATCAATATTAAGGTTAACATCAATTATACCGTCACTCGAATTGTGCACTTCAAGTGCAATCTTACCGCTCTCACCGGGTGCGGCGTTTTTCAGTTCGTTTTCAATATTCACACCCGATTCAAGTCCCCATTCGGAAACATTGAAGATAAGACCTGTGGTCTGAATAACGTTGCTATACCACGCGGCAGTCATAGCAAACACCATTGCAACTGCCAAAACTACAGCCACCGCCGCCAGACCGCCCTTTTGAATCATACCTCGCCTCAGGTGCTGTTCTATTGTTTCATTTTCCTTGTTTATTTCTTCGGTTGTACCGTTTAAAATAAGATTTTTAAGTTTCTTCATCTGTTGAAGCAGTTGCATTTGCTTCAACTGTGTCACACGATTCAAAAGCATTTTTTTCATCTTGTTCCACTGATTTTTCAGCATCCTGCTCCAACTCCTCTCTCACTTCTTTGGCAATTCTTAAGTACATTTCCTCGTATTCTTCTTTAGAAATTTCTGCCTTGATTTTGCTTTGCGAATTCTGTTCTTCCAACTGTTTTTGAGCAACAATAATCGCATTTTTCACACTCTTGATAGCATTGCGGAATACGATAATTGCAATAAGGATTACAGGCAGAATAATACATGCTAAAAATCCGAAATCGCTGGTTAAAAAACTAATAATTGTCGCCACTTTACTTCCAACCCCCGAATGCCATGTTACACGGCCTATCAAATTTTTTTCGGAAACATATTCCGCATCCACGCTGAGATTTGCATCCCCCTTTGTCTGCAATAAAGGTTTGCCATTGGGGGCGGTAAAAATACCGACAACGCGATGGGTTATAATAATGCTTCGCGTCCCCGCTTCTTTGGAGCGGAAGCAAACTATATCATCAACCGAAATTTTTTCTATATCTTCTTTTTGGGATACTAACAGTGCACCAACAGGAATTTGCGGTTCCATACTTCCCGTCACAACACGGAAAATACTTGTGCCGCCAAAGGAAACATACCCTTTAGAAAGGCTTTGCAGTGTAAAAAAAAGACAACATACAATAGCCACAATTAATAACAGCGTCGTAAATCCAGAAGCCAACCGTAGTTTGAATTCGGTTTTATTTCCATCTTCCGTTTTCACGCCACACCTTCTTTCAAAAGTCTGAACTAAACTTATTCTGCGCTACCCGCCAATTCAAGATTAAGCATAAGTCCGCCTGTGCTGCCGACCTTTGCACAATCAATGTCCTGTCCCTCTATCCAGACAAACATCCTGATACGCTGAGGAATATTCTTTTCAAGACCCACGATAACAATGTCATCGGTTGCGCCGTGGGTATTAAGCGCATTAAATATATCGGGTTCCACCACACCGTCACCATCAGCGGCACGGATTAAATTTTCAGTATTTTTAATAAATGAGCCCTTATTCAGATATGTATTGCACTGATAGCCTAAATAACGTCTATAGAACCCGTCAGCCAATATATCAAGCTCAGGAGACTGAACACCTGCTAAATATGCCTGAAAAATCTGCTCAATGTGATAATCGTTTTCATTAATCAAACTCCAGTCAGACGATGTCTGAACTGTAGTACGGCCTGACACATCCACAAGTTGTGCTACACCGTCAACATTTCCAATAGATTTTGTCACAACATAACTGCCGTTTTCGCAAAGGCGGTAATTCTTGCCGTCTCTCGATAAAGTATACGCCCCATCCTCATGATGATAATTGGCATTAGGCTCATATATTGTGAATTCAGCGGGATGATAATTTTTCTCCCCGCCCTTTTCCTGATAAATACCCCTCAAGGAACGGTAATGAGTGTTATATTTCGGACTGTTAATGTAATTATTTATAGACAAATCCTTAACCGTGTGGGTATTTGCAAGAAAGCCTACACGCGCACAGGAAGCCAACAGTTTATTGCTCATATCCAGTTTATAACTACCGTTTTCGTCATCTATAGGTTGAGGGAGATTAATAAGGTAACTTCCGCCGTCACCGTCCCCAACCGAAACGCGCAAATTGCAGTTTGCAGGCGAAACCACCCAAAAATCTATGGCGGCATAGCAACCGTTAACCGAATCATCTGCAGGAAGTTCTTCTAAATTTGCATACAACATTGTATCGTCCAGCAAAAAGTCCGAAATCTCACGAAGTGTTCCGTCATTTGCGGAATTTTCTTCGGAAGATGAGTAATATGCGGGGAAATACCAATTTATACCGTCTGCAGTGGAAACGGGCGATAAATCAACCAGATTTTGCAGATAAGCATAGTTATTTTGTTTGGAAAAATTCATTGAAGCGGAAAATTCACCCGGATAATGAATAATATTCCCTTCCACCGTTTTGGTGATATCAGGTGCAATCAAAATGGTATTGCTTCCGCCGATTTTAATCTGCAAGCCTGACATTGTAGGCGAAGTAGACATACTCATCCAAGCATACGAAGAAGCAACCACTATTACCAATGTAAGCACAATGAACATTCCAATTGTAATTAACTTTAAAAGTAAGTTTTTCATATACCTATTTATTGTGATTTTTCACACTGTAATATTTTTTATAGTAAAATTCAAAACCGCGCAAAACATGCCCTTTTAACCAACCGATTTGCGCGCACGCCATTCTTTTCGTTCGCGTTCAAATCGTTCTTTTTCTTCGCAGATTCTTGAAACGTAGACCTGACGTTCATATTTCTGCACCACAAGTTCGTCTTCAAAAGCGCTAAGAATTACAAGGAAATGCTTAACGTTCTCAGCATCTTCAATACTCTGTTGTTCTAATAAACGCGCCTCGTTTTCCAAGCGCAAACGTTCTTCTTCCTGCCTTGCCAGTTCAAGACGCTCACGTTCTTCTTGTAAACGGCGGCGCTCACGTTCAGCACGTGAAAGTCGGCGCTTTTCGGCGGCATCCATTTCTTCAACCGCGTTTTCAAAATCAGACTTTGTAACCGTTTTTTCCTTTTCCTCCGCTTCTTTGCGAAGTTCAAGTTGAAGTGGCAATGACCTTAAGAGTTTTTCAATTTCTTTACCGTAAACATTAGCACAGTAACGGTCAATATTCTCCTGTTCAAGACGTTGGACGCGAAGTCTTTCTTCCTCTGCCTCTTTTTCACGTCTGATTCGTTCGAGTTCGGCCTCTTTTTCCTTTTGCAGACGTTCCTTTTCTTTTTCTGCTTCAAGGCGGAGTCTTTCTTCCTCTTCTTTCCTCTGACGCTCCTGTTCAGCAACTAAACGGCGGCGTTCCTCTGCCTCTTCAAGCATAAGTTGTTCCTTAGTAAGCTGCTCTATTAATACCTTTCTGACTTCAATATCAGGAAGGTCATAGTCTTCAGTGAGTTCTTCGATAATCTCACGGATAAACTTTGGCTTCAAGGTACGCTTTCTCTGCTTTAAAGGCACAGGTACCTGACGGTCCTGTTCGGATTCAAGATAACCTTTAAGCACAATGTACTGATACATAATATTATGGAACAAATCCTTTTGAAAACTTTCGGTAATCTGAGGATTTTGTTCGGTAATTTTAAGGGCGTAACCCACAGCATCATACTGCTTAAGAAACTCCCAGAGTTTCACAATCAACTTATAATCAGGGTGTTTTTTAAGCACGTTTGTTTTGGTGATTGCACCCTTAACACGCGGCAGACGTGACATTTGCTGAGCAAATGGGGACGCCATAAACATAGTGAGCACACGGTAAAGTCTGGCAACGCTTGACAGCATATCGCCGCATTTTTCGTCAATCTCAAGAACACTTTGCTTATCCTTGATATGCATAAACATATCAAAGTGAATGGTTTCGCTGGCGCAGTCAAGGTCGGACTGCATTTTAAGTTTTGCACCAAACTCATCACCCATAGCGTTAAAGAGTGCTTCATAACGAATTTTCACAAAGTGATGGGCAGATTCCAAAATCGTGTAAACAAAGCGGTTTTCGTACAGCTCGTTGGAATCCTCTCTGAGTTTCTGCATCAGTTTATTAGGTTTGACTTCCCTTGTTTCATAATCAAAAGAAGATACAAAGTTTCCATGTTGCGCGAGATGACGTACAACATCCTGACCGCCCTTTTTGGCGTGAGCTACGTTTACAATCAGTTCTTCTTCCTTGATGATGTTACGGGGATTTGAAATAATATTCTGAAATCCCACAAGCGAATTATCCACCGCGTCAACCCATTTAGGATCTATAACCTTTTCGCATCTGCGGTTTGAGAACTGAAATTCATTTTCAGCCCTCTCTATCATATCCATAAAAAATTCATAGAAATCGGTGCTGGCTAATGTGCGGATAACGCCCTTGGTATATTTCTGATATACAGCATCAATAACTGCAGTTTTTTTAGCCTTTGTATTCTTGCTTTTAGAAGCAGACGTTTCAGACATAACCCCCACCCTTTCTATAGAATAATTATTTAGTTAGCATTTTTCTTTAAACTGTCAATATATTCTTTACAAATCTTCATACTGTTTTTGCCGAACACCTTGTCAAGATATGAATTGAATCGCGTTAATTCATCCCTCATAAATCCAAGGCTCAGAGACTCAAACTTACGCAAAACCTTTTTGGCAATCATAAAGTCAACCGCTTCAATTTCGGTTCCGCCACAAGCGATAAGGCAAGGCACGAAATCACAAAGTTGCTTCATAATACGGTTACCGAATGCCAGACGGAAATTTGCAATAAGATAATTATTTACCTCATCAATTTTATCGAGTATATCCTGTGAAATCGGATATTTTTCTTTTGCTTCGGCAAATAAAGCGTTCAGATGGTCGGTGCTTACGAATATCGAGTCGGTTTCTTCGCACTCGAACTTGTCTGCGCGGCTGTCAAGGTCGATAGGAATTGCACGGTCATAAACCTTATCGGCAACGGCAAAGGTCGAGTCGTCGTTGTTGATAGTACCGATAAACCAGATATTATTACTGATAGCAAGCTTACCGTTTTCGATAAGACACGGGTCATTATCCCACATAGCAGTAACAATATCGATATTCCACTCGCTCTCAAGCGGCATTTCGAGGATAGACAAAATTTCCGCAAAGTAATACTCAACACGTGCAATGTTCATCTCATCAAGGATAAGAATGTGCGGGTCGCGGTAATAGTTTGCTTCATATACCGCACGTAAAAAGTCGGTCTCGGTATAAATTTTTGTAAATTCGTTAAAGTAACCGTAAAGTTCGGTACGTTCGCGCCACGAAGGTTGAACAGGAACCACAGTGGTATCTTTATTAACAAACTTACCGAAAGCATACGCAAGTGAGGTTTTACCGGTACCCGAAATACCCTGCAATATTACAATTCTTGAGGTTCCGAGTGAAGCAATAAAATAACGTATAAGGTCAAGGTCG
This sequence comes from Acutalibacteraceae bacterium, assembly GCA_045601505.1. Classification (GTDB taxonomy): domain Bacteria; phylum Bacillota; class Clostridia; order Oscillospirales; family Acutalibacteraceae; genus SIG589. The sequence goes on along the minus strand of JAZRZS010000029.1, from coordinate 18,300 downwards.
TAATAAAGACCGAGTTTTGATGCAGAAAATTTTCTGAAAAGTTCACAAAATTCTTCTAACGAAATGTTATTATTATAGGTTGGAACAACATATTCTGTTTTATAATAATTATCCACCGAGGTAAGTCTGAAAAAACGGCTTGAAGCAGGATCTACACAAGGAGAGGTTCTGGTGTTGCGCTTGCTGTTGACTTCTGCGATTTCTTCTGCCTGCTTTTCTTCATAAAGCGAGTCAACCAATACCTCATCAGGATTAATGCCGAGTTCAGCAACCTTAAGGGATAAAAGTTTATCCTTTTCATAATTTGCTCTTATCAGGTCTCGTTGAAGTTGCTTAACCTGACGAACCACCTCATCATACTTCTTGACAGGCACTCTGAATCTGAAAATGTGGCGGAAAGTTTTTACTAACACAACGATTAAAGCCACCGTCAGAGCAATGAGTATAATGTGGGCGACAAGTAACAAAATCCAATCAACTATTCCAAAATCAGCGGAGTGCGATTTTATTAACTTCATTCGCATAGGAAAATTAATGAGATAGTTAAAAAAGTTGAAAACTGAAAGGAAAACCTCCCATAAAGCGCCGAACACACGTCCTATATCCTCATAGAAATATCTGAAAAAATTATCTGTCAAGAGGTTCACCTCCAAAAATCCATCCGCCTGAAACAAGTGATTTTACATTCTTATTGATTTGCAAAATAGTCTTTTAAGCGCAGTATGTCGAAACGGCAGTGAGACACGCCGTTCGACATATAATTAATTATTCTTTATCTTCTTTTTGTTCGGAATCAGCCATAAGTTCAGCACGAATCTTTTCGCGCAATTCTGCCTCTATTTTTTCACGTTCCGCCTGCTTAAGTTCTTCTTCGCGGCGGTTCTGCTCTTCAATGAGGTCTTCTGTACGTCCGCGTTCCATTTCAAAACGAATTCTGCTCTTAACATTCTGATACTCAAAGAGCACGCGGAAGAACTGAATCAACTGATAAATCAGGAATATAACCACAGGAATAACAACAACAATAAGGAAACCTGTGCTGGTCTGCAAATAATCAAAAGCCTTACCGACACCGGGAATTCTGAAGGAATACTTACCAACAATTTCCGATTCGTGAACGGTCAATGTATCGACTGTGCTGTTGTTATCACCCTTTGTAGCAAAAATGAGGAAGCCGTTACCGTCATAAATTTCAACAATACGGTGAGTATTGAGAACTCGTTCGCCGTCAATAACGGTCCAATAGGTAATAACGTCATTCTTTTTGAGACTCTCGGGGTCTTTAACCGCGGTGTCAATAATTAAATCGCCTGGCATAAGGGTATCATACATTGAGTCTGTACGTATAGAAAACAGTCTCATACCCAAAATACTTGGAACTCCGCTACCTGATGTAGAAACGTATGATACATAGGTTGCCATAATTGCCAAAACAATCGCTATTACCAAAACAACATTGATAATACTGCTTAACACCTTGTTTTTCTTGGCAGGCTTGCTTTCTACTGCAGTGCTACCGTCCGTTTGGGGTACAGTTTTAGGGGTTGCAATGATGTTTTTCTCTTTCTGGCTCATAAAACCTCTCCTTTTATATTCCAATACAAACTCCTGAGACTAAAAATCCCAAGAATATACTATTGAATTACTATATTAAAAACCGCACAGCGTTTTTTACTGAATGGGCACCAATCCCGACTGATTATCCGGAATAGCAGATAACTGAAGATTAGCAAAGAATTGCGCTCCTGTTCCCAAGACGTTCACACAGTCAACATCCATACCTTCAAGCCAGACGTAAACATCAATCTTCACCTTTTCATTATTATCAAGTTGGAACAGTGTAACATCGTCTTCAAAAACACCTAAATCTCTTATAATCACATCCCGCTCAACAGGATATCCCTCTTCCCAGTGGGAAGTGGTTTGCTTTATCAATCTGTCCGCACCGACTAAATCTTCAAAGCCGTCAATAGACGGAGTGTCAACATATCCAGAACTGCCGTCTATATGCCTGTCGCAATTTGGCTCATATATCAGCATCGGTTTTTGCGAGGTAACTACTCCCTCGTTATTGATTTTTGAAATAATAAAACCCACGCGGGTTGCAAATTGAGCACCCTGACCGCCATCTTTATGAGCTTTAGAATTTTCTTGCCATAGGGGTGTTCCCAAAAGATAGGTTCCTGCACTTTTACTGCCGTCATCACTGGCTGATACCGCAGGCGAAAGCGAAACCTCAACCTCCTGTTCGGTTCTTCCATAAAAGGTGAATTTAACGTAGTGTCCGTCTCTGCCGTTAGAGTCTTTTTCGTCCGACAGACGAACGCCTATATCCACTATTCTGCCGTCTGCCCCGAACTTTGCGGTGTAAAAACTCTTCTCCTTGTCCGACCAGGTAACAGGGGTGAGCAACGTATCTGTACCTACTGCATCGGTAAAATCGAGTTGTTGCTTCCACTCGTCATCTTCTGCCTCAATATCCCAGGCAAGTTGCAGTCCTGGGTCGCAGTTAATTGTCATCTCCATATCGCTGACTTTAGGGGTTTTGCTGATACCCAACCACGTATAAGTAGCCACAGTGCATAGCGGAAGTAAAATCAACAACAATGCAATCAAAAGCAGAATAAGAGTTCTCTTTTTCCTCTTTTGGTCTTGTTGCTCGTGCCAAAACAGGCGCAAAATAATCATCCTCCCTAAAAGCAACGATATAGCGATGCCCGAATTAACGGATAACGCTTTATTTTCAAACTAAATATGGAATTTTTAAACAAATAACTTATCAGAATCCAATGGCAGCAGTATACACTCTAACCACAATCCTGCCGAAAACACCATCTGGCGTCTGCCTGCGGGAAACCGCAGGCAGACGCACAGTATTAACCTGAAAACTGATAATAATTAGTTGGCAGCGTTCATTAAACTGTTATTGTTCATAGGAGTTAATGTAGCGCTTGAAGAGAACTGGAGATTGAGTTTACCGTTAAGTAATCCTGCAACACCGATATCACCGTTATCAATAACATCGCCGTCAAGATATACAAGAGCGGTAACCTTTGTTATAGTATTAGCAGACAAAGCCTTGAGTGCTACTGCTTCGTTAGCAACAGTATCTGTATCATCAACCATAACATCGCCAATTTGCATAATGCCGTTGGTGATTGAATAATCCATAAGATTAAGGTCGAGCATATAGTTGTTACTCGAAACAACACCGTTATCGGTATCTAATGTAGCAACACCTAAAATGGTTGCTGCGCCGCCTGCTGCCTCGGTTGTTTCATAGAATACAACACGGATACCGGCAGCAATGCCATCGATCTTAGCCTTAGTGTATTCGCCTTCAATAGTAAAGGTCATATTGCTGCCGCCGCCCATGATAGCTTCGTTGTTATTACCTGCATAGATGCGGTTTGCTGCAGCAGTCTGCAACTGAAGATATGAATCACTTGCGTTTGTACGGAAGAGCATATCAATTGTGTAACCGTATGTATCGGTAAGAGCCTTTTCAGCATTGGGGTCGGCACCGGGAGCTGCCAAACCGTCAACACCCTGCTTCATAAGACCCAATTCACCGGTTGCGGTGTTAAGGCTACCGCTTTCAACGGTAACAGGCTTCTTAAGACCGCCAAGCGGAATTCCTTCAACTTCAAGACCTTCAGGGAAGTTGATGGTAGCACCGTATTCACCAGTCATTTCAGCGATATCAGCAAAGATACCACTATCAGACTTGAACTGGAATTCAAGACCGCCGCTAAGAACAGCAGCAGTAACTCTCTTGAATGCAGTGTCAGCCTCAGGACTATCCTTAGTATTTTTGATGTCAGCAATAGTTTCGTTGCAGATTAAGATGCCGCTTGCGTTAAGCAATGTACCAACTGCATCGCCAACTACGCCCCAAGTGGTATCGCCGCTTTCGGGTAATACAGCCTTTGCAGCAGCAAGATCTGATTTAATTGAAGTATACTTGCCAACGAGATCACTTACAGCGGTGGGAAGAGTTGCAAGACCTGTAAGAGACTGCAAATGGGCTACAGTTTCTTCAAGAGATTTGCTGGAAAGAACAGAAACAGCATCTTTCCAAGCAGTATCAGTAAGAGTGCTGCTGCTGCTTGCTAAGAAAAGCATAATGGCCGACTTGATAGAATCGCCGATTGCAGCGTTAGAAGCTTCAAGCTTAACAATCAAATTTTTAAGAACTGCAACATCATCAGCAGAAATAACTGCATCGTCACCACTGCTCATGTTATCGATTGCAATAGCAGCAAGGTCACCTGAGTAAAGGTTAATTGCGCCCTGTGCCTCAGCCTTAGCCTTAACTCTGTTGCTTTCGATAGCGTTCTTGTTATTACGAACTGCAAATTCACGCTCTGTCATAGAAGAAGCAGAACCGATAGCATTTACACCTGCATAGTTAGGAGTACCCAAAGCCATAAAGCCTCCAGCAGTCTGGTTGTACTTACCGATCATAGTGTTTCTATCCAATTCAGTAATACGACCGTCTGTACCATATTTTGGGAATGCCAAGGGTGAGAATGCCTGTGTTAAGATACCCAAAGCGCCGTCAGCCTTCGTAGCATTAAGGCGTGAAGGATAAAGCTTAATAGCGCCTAACCCGTAGGACTCATCCATAAGATCGATAAGGTTACCCCAGGTAATATTGGCAGCAGTAACTAACTGGCCATCCTTATCCATTGAATCGCCTTCAGCAGAACCGGGAGTTGCAACACCGTAAACGGTATCCCAAGTACCTAATGCAATTTCAAGGTTACCGTTGGCACCAACGGTGGTTGTGATTCCCTTAATTTCGGGAGCTGTTGACAATGTGAACCATGCATAAGTGGACGATACCGCCATGATACAAGCCACTAAAAGCATTGCAACCGCAGCAAACAGCTTATTGCGAAGGGAAGACATTTCATTCATCTGTTGTTTGTTCATCACAATTTACCTCACTTTTTTAAAAAATTACGTCTTTATCTCCCGTCGGAGAAATTATATTCTGATTTGCTTTGTGGGTTAGAGTCACAAAGCAAATTGAAAACCGAATTTAAATTATTCGCTGATATCCAGAAGTTCAAAATCCATCTGCATACCGATATGACCGCCTATAATGTCATCTGTACAATCAGGATCATCACCCTCAAGCCAGATAACAACGGTATATTTATGTACTTCGTCCTGTGCAACATCTGCCACAATACTATCGGTCACAACTTTACTGTCTTTAAATCTCTTCGGTATGAGACGAAAGTATTTTCTGGTTGGTGTTTCACGGACAACCTCAAACTGTTCAGAGCCAAGCCCGTCCTCAGCAAAGGGAATCTTAACATAACCTACACGGTCATTATCCTTTGCAGGAAGACATTCTGCTTCGCCAGTTTCTTTGTTTGCTTTAGCAAATATTGTGGGAACCGAATCCTCAAAAAGCATAACCCAAATAGCATCTGAAGCGTTAAGACTTTCAGAATTAACGGATAATTCGAAAGCGTAATCCACCGTGCCTTCACCGCGTTTTGAAAGATAAAAGGTATGCGCGAAATAGTTTCGTCCGTTATGCGAACCGTCAATCGCATCAAGATTATCAGGCAAATCCGCAATTGAAATACACGGAGCATCCTCAACAGGTGTGCCGTATATTCTGGCAGTTGGGTTTGCGAAATCCGCAGTATTGCTAAGTTCAAAACCTTGGTTAACTAATTCATCTGCCAAGTTTATTGTGAAGTGTCCTCTCATTTCGGTAACAATGGAAAATCCATACATCGCAAGCAATGTTGCAATCGCCGCACCGAGAACGCCCCAAATAACGCCCTTATGCCATAACCAAAGCCAAAGACCTAAAAATCGGCCCTTGTCGAAATAAAAGCCAAGGCTTGATGCTGTAAGTTCAAACTCACGTTTAGTGTAAGCACCCTGCGCCTTCATATCAGCACGCAATTTTTTGCGGCCTTCAATAATTTCCTTTACCTCGGTTTCGGTAAGTACAATTCCCGCGCGCTTTTTATTTATCAGCCTTCGCTGTTTATCATTTTCACGGTAGTTGTCCATACTCATACCGTAGTGCCTCGCTCTCGCAACAAGGTGTCACGAATAACGGTATCCTCATCCACAGTTTCTCCGTTAAGTTGACTGCTTACGCCGTAAACGCCGCTTTCGGCAAGCCATTTAAGGTGCTGGTGTTCTGCACAGGAGGCAAACACCGTGATATTACGGTCCATAAGCGCCCTTACATCAGAAGCATACAGCGGTTTAGCGCTTGTCTCAGGTGATAAACGCACATGAGAAAAGCCCAACTCTTTAAGTTTTGCAGGAGATATGGATTCGGGATGATAATCGTCAAGCACCAAAGCAATTCCGTTTTTAAGGTAACGGCAAATTATCTCGGTTTCGCCTTTGTTTGCGCCAAGCACAAACTTTTCGGGAATTGTGAGCAACAGACGGGAACGATCTACCGGCTGATTTGAGAACAGTTCCTCAAAACGCTTTAAGTAACTTTGCCTACTGTAAAACTCGGGCAACATATTTACTAACAAATACTTTAAATCAAGTTCACAGTTTTGAATACGAAGCAGTGTATCCGCCGCTTCATAAAGAAGATAGAAGGTCATATCCACAGTAAGTCCCGTCCTTGCAAGACGCGGTCCTATTTCGGCAATGTCTGCCCTCTCTCCTTCCTTGGTTTTAAACCATGGGATAGCCTCGTAAGCAACTGTGGTGAAATCGCCGCCTGTCAAAGAGCGGTAAGCAAGACCCATAGGTCTTCCCTTTGCTTTTTTAACAAGAGGAATCGTGCGCGGCAACTTCATTGTGTAATGAATATATTTATTATATATATTGTGTATCTTACTTTTAGCGGTCTTAAAGACCTCACAAAGTTCAGGCGAAAAAGCCTTTCCGCTCTCATCAAGTATGGATTCGCAGGCTTCAGAAAACGGATTTTCCGATTTTATTTCTGCAGAAAGATGATCAAACATCTTTGCCATGCCCACTATCTGAGCAATAGGGCTGATTGCCTTATCTGCACGTCCGTCAGGGTATCCTGTGCCATCATACCTTTCCATATGCTGCTGACAACTCTCACGAATCATAAGCCATGGTATTTTATCGGTGAAAGGTTCGCCCTGAACATTCTTATTTTTATTGCCCGAACCCTTTTCCTGAAGTTCGGCAACAAGGCGACGGCCCTCGGTTGTATACTTACGGTAAAGGGCTGTTTCCTCATCTGAAAAGCCAACCTCAAGGATTTGATACTCATGAGGGACAAGCGCCTTACCCAACTGATGATACATACCGCACTTAAAGGCCAGGTTGGCATAAGAAGACTGCATACGCTCGGCACCGCCTGCAAACTTTGCACCGAAACCGCTTTCACAGGCTTGAACATAGAGTGCCTGTGTGTATGCCGCTATTCTGACCGACTGTTGACGAACAACGGGAGCGAGGCCTTTAAAGGCCTCTTCCCATGTGTCATAACTTTTGCGTTTATCATTTAATTGGTTCACTTAACATCCCTCAATCAACCATTAATCGTCATTGATATTGTATTCTACCAAAGGCATATCATCGGTGAACTTCTTCTTGCGACGGATGAAATAAAGCGCAGTGAGAACACCAAATGCGATATTGATAATAACGCTAACAATGAGTAAAATCAACCAAAGTTTATGTAACCAGATGTTACATAAAGGACCTTCGGGGTCAACCTCAATGGGTTTTTCAATCTCAACGAGACTGTTTTTAGCGATTTCTTCGAGTTTAGCCTTATATGTATCAAATGCTTCAAGAAGAGCAGTGTACGCCGCGTTGATTCTATCCTGATCTCCACTCGCCAAAGCCGCTTCTGCTTCATTAATTGTATTGAGCAACGCATCCCTTGCTTCACCAATATCCTCATTTGCAAGGAATTCCTTGATTTTATTGAGCAATTCCTGTAATGCAGATGTATCAACGCGAACCAAGCCTGCAATAGCATTTTTAAGGTTAGTAGCAGCCTTATCAACACCTGCCTGTGTACTTGCATTGCGAGCAGCAATAGCAGCATTCAAAGCCTTAGCCAACTTATTCCAGGAATCAGCGGTATAGTCGCTTCTTTTTAACGCCTGAGCAATACCAATCTGCTTGTTAAGTTCAGTTAAGTTAAGATTGCTCGGGGTTGTACCTGTAGGTTTGTTGGGAGAAGGAGTAGCGGGATTTGAAGAAGGATTCGAAGGTGTTGGGGAAGGAGTAGAAGGAGTAGAAGAGGGAGGCGAAGGGGTTGAAGATGTGGTATCTTTTTTCTCAATTACCTTAACTGTGATGGTCTTTGAAAGATTATCAGGACCATCAGGGATACCGTTTTCAACTGTATCTGTACGAATATAATTAAAGGTTATAACGCAGGTGCTGCCAACAGTGGCAGTATCGCTTACCTTTACCGTTAAACTAACAGTAGGTTCGAATTTATCAGCAGAACTGAGAATGAACTTTTTCTCTCTTATCTGACCGTATGCAGAACTACCGGGGGTTACAGAAGCAAAGAGATTACGGTTACTGTATGAAATGTCACCGTCAATACCGTAACAAGAAATCTCAGTCATACTAATTGTTTTAGACTCGCCTGCAGTTACCTCTATGGTCTGGCTTGCGGGCGAGGCGGCATTAACCGCCAAGCCCACATTAAGATAACATAAAAGCATAACTGCAATGAGAATTACGGAAAATAATTTCTTACAAATATTCATTGCTGTTTCTCCTATTATTCAACGATTATTTCAACTGAGAGATGTACCCATTCTCAGACCAAACAACATACTTGATTTCACAAGCAACTGTATCACGTGAGTTAATTTTGCCATCAAAGTTCATATCTCCTGCCAAGAAGCTGGTATTTTCCAAAGAAACATCGCCTACATACGCCAACTTCATAAGAACAAGGTCACGTGAATTAATTTTACCGTCACGGTTAGCATCTCCCATAACGATGATGTTGTATGTAACCATAACCTCAACGCCGTCAGCATTCTTAGCCACTAAAGTTACAATATCGCCTGTGCAGATGCGGTCATCATCACCGCGAACAACTGCACCGTTGTAATTAGTAATGCTTTGTTCAACTACTGTTGCATTTTCAGTCTTGAAGGTTACATCAACAAATTCTTTTGCTGTAAAACCATCAGGGTTAACGTCGATAAAGATATTTTTGTTATCAACATCTACCTTTGCGCCACGAATTGTGCCGTCAACAGCGTCAACCTTAACCTCAGGAATATGAATAAAGGGAAGTTTTGCTCTTTCTGTCTGGGCAACTAATACCTTACCGCAGACATCGCAGTGTGAACCTTCGGTAAGACCTGTCTTATCGGTTGTGGGTTCAACTGCGGGGTCAATAACAACTGTGTGGTCTTTAACGGGGATGTATTCCTGCTTAGCAAATACTTCACCGCAACGCTTACAGTAAGAACCTGCGGTAAGACCGGGTTCTGTACAGCTTGCATCCTTGCCCTCGTCTTCAACAATGTCATGACCGAGAGCCGGAATAACCTGCTGTGCTACGTGAACATATCCGCATCCTTCAACAGGACAGTAAGAACCTGCGGTGAGACCGTCTTCAGTACAGGTTGCGGGTTTGCCTTCAATAATGGTTGCGCTGTGGCCTGTCGGGAATACAACAGTGCCGGCTTCAAGAATCTCATCACATACTGAGCACTTGGTTGCACCTGTGATACCGGGTTCGGTACAATTGGGAGCAACTTCGTAATCCTCAGGTGTGTGGTGAGCATCAATAACAGTCTGCTCTGTGATTACGGTATTACATGCGGTACAAATCAAACCGTCGGTCAAACCGTCTTCAGTACAGGTGGCTTTCTTACCGGGGATGATTTCGGTTGTACCCTCGTGATTTGTGGGGTTAGTGTAATCGGTAACGTAAGAATCACCGCAATTTGAACAGGTGTATGTTGTGTAACCCTGCTCTGTACAGGTGGGAGGCGTAACTACAGCCTGATAGTTATGTCCGATAGGATCAACAGGCTGGGGTTCCTTGCCTTCCTGATACTTATGGCAGTATTCACACCAGATACCCTCGGTAGAACCTTCAGTTTCGCAACCGGGCGCAACAGCGGGGATTACTACCCACTTATGCTGTTCACCTACGAGGCGGAATACAAACCACTCGCCAGACTTTGTATACTCAACTTTTGAGCAGAACTCATCTTCGTTTGTGATAATGTTAGCAGTAAGATCCTTATCAACGGTTAATACTGTGTTAACATTGTTGAACCACAGCATGTTGACACCGAATGTGATATTATCTGCATTCACCAACTTGAAAGCAACGGCGGGAAGAATTACATCCTCAGCCAAAGTTACCTTATTGTTAATATATACTGTGCTATCTGCGGTAACGCTTGTGAGCGCTTCTGCAAGGTTATCAGTATTAATATAAATTACACCGTTCTTATCCTTAACAATGATGGCCTTCTCATTTGTGAAAAGTTTCAATGTCATCTTAGCATAAGTATCTGCGCTCTTCTTGAGTTCGTATGAATATGTACCATACTCACCTGCTACCTTAGCTCCCGCCAATGTAGCATTAGGACCGTCTATTTCAAGAGCATCAACAACGGTACCTGCAACTTTACGTGCAATAGTGTAAAGTGATTCAAGTTCAACTGCCTGAGGAGCAGAAATCTTAAGTGACTTCAAGATATTAGCCAACGACATAGACTTAGTAGTTGCCAATGCTGAAAGATACTTAGAAGCAGGTGTCTTTTCGATAACCTTCATAAGTTCTGTTGCAGAATTGGTGGTCTGATAAGTCTTGATAGCGTTAACATATGCAGTCTTTTCTGCGCCCTTTGAATCAGCAGCAAGGATTGCCGCAATGATTACAGGATAGTTAATATTTCTTGAAAGATCAACAGTAACATCTGCCTTTGCGGAACCTTCAAAACTAAAGCCAGAGTTGTAAGAAACATCATCAATCGAAACTTCAAGTTCATCGAAGGTTGTTACATCATCTAATTCCTTAAGAATACTGCTTATCTTGTTTCTATGAGGAGCAGGAACATCATCTGCAAGGAATACACTGATCACAGAACGTTTCTTTTCCTGTGTAGCAGAAAGGTTGAAGGTGAAGAAATCATCCTCGCCGCCAACATAATCAACATAAGGATTAAATGCAGCGTGCTGAACAGCATAGGTTACTAATGCTGTACCGTCATCAATTGCATTTGCCAAAGCGCCGAAGTTTGTAACATCGTTCATAAACTTGGTAGCAAACTTTGTGGAGCTTTCGCAGTTTACACATTCAACAATTTTGTTGATTAAACCAGAAAGGTTATTAAGAGATTCTGTGATATTCTTAAGATCAACAGCGTAAAGAACATTATTATCTACAACGAGTTCAGAACAGGTGTAGTAGTTCATTAATAACTTGAATATAACGTCGGTTGCCATAACCTTGGCAGCTGACTTATCAAGTGAGAGATAGTCCGTACCTAAATAGATATTTAAGTTCTCGCCTTCCTCTGTAATTTTGAAGCAACCGTTGGTAACAACGCCGTTATTAAGGTAATAACCGTCCTCTAAATATGCTTCGGCATCCTTAGTGAACTTACCGCCACCAATCTTGAGGCTGCCGCCGTCAACGGTTAACTTGCCGGTTATGCTTCCGCACTTATCGGTTGCAAGTGTGCTGTCAACAATTGTTGTTCTGCCCTTAGCGGTGAGGTTACCGTTGATAGTGTAACCGTTAAGGTTTATAAAGACATCATTATTAACTGTAATATTTCTGCGAACATCAGAAAGCATAATAATGATTGCATCATCTTTCGCATTCTTGATAGCATCAGCAACATTGCGACTCATACTGTATTTGTTGGTAATTCCGTCTGCACGGATATCCAACACCAAAGCCTCATAATTTGTTTCACGGTTCTTGAGTCTGAGTGTAATAGGTAATGCTATCTCGCTATCCTTTTCAGCGATCATTGAAGAATAATCACCCAAAGAAATCTTGCTGTTAAGCAATACATCCAATGCATCATAAGTCAAAGTGCCTTTGTACAATGAACCTTCGGAAGAACCTGTTGCAGAAGTGCAATCATAGAAATGATCTACAGAGTTGTAAAGGAAGTTCATAAGTGCCTTGTGAGCTTCAATATCAAATCTTTCAGAAACAGCATCAAAGAAGCCGGTCTGCTTAATTGTGTTGATAAAGCTGTCTGCACTAACGCCCTCATTTTCAAACATAGGAGCAATTAAATCGAATTGATACTCTATGACTTTTGCAAGGTCGTATGACTGGATTGTATCAATGTCAACCTGACCTGTAATCAACATAGCAGAAATGAGGTAAGCATAAACACTGTCCGGTGCGTTAAAAGTGATATTCAAAGCACCGTCTCTTCCGCTTACATTAAGATAAGGAACAATCTGAGCTGCACCTTTTCTTGCAAGTTTCAGAACGTCTGCCTGTGTATCAAAATCCTGATATGTTACATAGAAGGGAACGCTGGTTGCATTGTTTACGTTAACACCAAACTGTAAGGTTGATTCCATCAACTTACCGCCCAATGCATCAACAGCATTAATTACACTGCCGTTGTCTAATACGATAACATTGTTATTTGAGTTAACGGCAGAACCATTTAACTGCATTTCCTTAATATCGCCGTTTTCGTCAACGATCTCTACCAATGTATCAAGACCGATACCGCTGTTTACAAGCATATTGATAACAGTCTGCAAGTAAATTTTGAGTTCGTTTTCGCTGTTAAGACCAAAGAAAGGACTGCCGTTGATACCAACATAAGAAATGTCGGTGATAAGGCTCATCATTTCAGCTGCTAATGATGCGGGAGACAAACCTGTAACATTGCTGTTGATACGCAATACTACAGAAAGATTTCCTTCAGCGTCTTCAACAGGAATGAAAGCGATTGCAAGGTTGTTATCAAAAGTTAAACCTGAGTTTGCAAAAGCATTGTTAAGTTTGCCGATGAAGCTCAAGAGGTTATCCTTGTTAACATCAACCAACTTGCGTGTAATAACGAGTTCACGGTCAGCACCGAAGAGTGAATCCATCTGCTCAACTGTTATTGCAAGAGAGAAATTCTCGAGCGCGCCTGTGAATACCTCAACGGTTGAACCGCCGATTGAATATTGATACTTTGTACCCGAAACGCCTGTACCGGGAAGTGTTATGGTATAAGCATCAAATGCATAGAGCACCTGATCTTCGTAACCGTTAATCTTAACGGTATAAGCTACGGGAGTAAGTGTTGAAATATAATTGAGACCATTCTTACCTAATGTTTCGTCTTTTTCAGGTAAAACCTTGTTTACAACATAGTATTTGCTGTTAGGAATACTGAGCAACAATTCGTTGAACATAGCCTCAAAATCAGCAACAGTGATGGTGTTGCCCTGAGCAGCAAACTCTTCTGTCTTGTAAGTTTCAACGATACCGTTATTCTTGTTGAGAACCTGAATTTCAACGCTGTAAGAAGACAAACCGGGTGCTGCTGCAGAAACGGTCTGCTGCATTGTCACAACATCTGAAACATCATGTGCAGAGGTGTTGCCCTTAGCAGCTTTGACTGTTGCAATCAAATTATCAATATAAGCACTGTTTGTATCAACATATTTGTTAACAGGTTTTAATTCAACCGTCTTTAACTGATCTATAACAGAAACAACTCTATCTAAAGCGCCTGCATATTCAGGATAATCATTGATGTAATCCTGGAGGGGCTGATCGTTCCAGATTGTCGGCAAATATTCGTTAACTAATTCAATCTGCTCGATAATCTTAGCGGCATTATCTGCTTTATAGTAGTAAGCGATTCCGCCGTTATCTTTATCCATATACTTTTTCAAGTATTCATAAAGTTTGGTTAAACCTGTCTCAGAGTCCATACAGTTTTCTGTAAGCGCTTTGAGGGCAGCCTTTGCAGGAGGAGTTAATTCAACAAGCGAACCTAACGAACCAAGAGTTTTTGCATCAACTCTTGCAAGATTGTTGAAGAAGTTATTCTCAGTGCAAAGAGCGTCAAGTGTACTTTCCTGATCCTCAACATCCTTAACCAATCCATCAGCAAGGTTAGCCAAATCATTGAGGAGAGCCTCATCTATAACGCTGATCTTCAACTCATAAACTACCTGAACGCTTGTGAAGAGCTGATCACAGGTAAATTCGCCAACATACTTGTCGCCATCTTTTACAAGATTGAAACTTGTGCCGCTCTTGCCGGGGATTACAGGGTAAGCACTTACAGGAACCCATTCGGCTTCACTGTCTGTGGTTAAACCTGCGCTCATCGGGAATGCTTCAAGCAAGTAACCCGACTCGGTTGCGCTAACTTCTGTAAGTTTATCGGCGGTTGCAGGGGTGCGGAAATAGATTGAATCAACCACGAAGGCATTTGTCTTAAGAACAGCCCTCTCTTGTTCACTGAGATCTGCACCGGGAACAAAACTGATTGCTACAACTTCAGCCAGATTCTTAGCTTCAATTGCCTTACCTTCAGAACGCTTAACCTCAACATCCTCAATAACGCGGATAACTGTGTTTTCGCGGTATGAAACGCCGTTAACCTCATAGTCATAAGACTTTGTGGTATCTGCAGGTTTCGGCAAGCGCCAGCTGTAACCGTAAGGAACTTCGGTCACCTTTTCACCGTCTGCCTTGTAGGTTTCGGTGATTTTAAAGGTCTTGGGTGTATAAGAAATTGTGTAATTAATATCACCCTTAAGTTCGCCTAATTCATCAATTATCTTACCGTCAGCATCGGTGATAGTAACGGTACGATTATATTTATCGGTATTAATGTTATAGTATGTATCCCAAGCAGAAAGCGCAGAACTTTCTACATTTGAAGCAGTGATAGCAGCAAGGATACTATCAGCATCGCTGCCCTTATCCATCGGGATTACTGCGGTAAGAACATCAAGAGATACTAATGATGTTGTACCGATAGCGCCTTTAGAAACAACGTTTGCCTTTGCTTCAACGCGAACTGCAAACTGGTCAACCATTGCAGAAATCACGGTTTCGTGAGCAAGAAGTTCAGCCTTAATTTCAAAATCTTCACGCTGTTCAACCAAAGGATCGCCGTAAGAATCGATAGCAGCCTTAACAGCCACGTCTAACTCAGCATATTCTTCAGCGGTAACATCATCCTTAACAAGCTTTTTGCCCAAGAATGCCCATGTAGCAGTATTGTAATCACGAACAGTGTTAACAACCTGACGCAGACTGATGCCGCCGTTTCCACCGGTAACTATATTGCGGATATCGTCAGCCTTTTCGGTAGCTGTTCCTGCCATTGCATCCATTTTTGCAATCGTGTTATCAACTTCAGTATAAAATGCTCTGATAGTTGCTTCAAGTTTATCTAATGCGCCAAGTCCGGTAGTGCGAACTGCTTCAGCATCAGCACGGAATTTCTGTGCTTCTTCGATCTCACCCAAAAGTTCATACATTTCGGCTGTAGAATCAAGTTTGTCAGCAACATCATTGAACTGAATACGCTTAGCATCGATTTCTTTGTAGATAGCATCATTCTTGCGGGTCTTAAAGTTTAGACTCTTTATATCGATGTTGTAGTCGTCCTTCGCCATATTAACAGCAGGAGCGATAATGGTGTTCTGAAGAGCAGTATCGGCTTCTGTGGCAATAATTTTCTTGGCTTCAGCAATAGAACCTTCGCCTTCGCCGGTTGCCAAAGCATCAATCTTGTCTGCTAAATCCAACAAATCCTGACTGCCTGCATTAATATCAGCCAACTGGGTGTAGAACCACTTGATGTTGCTCTTGATTTGTCCGCCGTTTTCAAGCATAAACTGAACCTTGCTTGTAGCTGCTGTATAATCAGCAAAATTCTTAGCAAGTGTTAAACGACCGCCGTTTTCAGCCTTGTCATAATCAGCAATCAAATTGCCGATAGCGGTCTTTGCTTTACCGTCAGCCAATTCAAGAACACAAGAGTAAACTACTTTATCCTCAACAACAGCTTCATATTTGATTCCATTGTATAAGGTGCGGAGTTCTTCTATTTTCTCATTAATAGCAGAAACTGCCATTGCAAGAGAACCTTCAACTGCGGAATTCAACTTCATATAACCGTCTACCAGATAGTAGGGTGTGTTAAGTAATAATTCCTGTGTGGAAGCCTCTTCGGGTATGTAAAGCGAATATGTAACCTCAACCCGATAGGAGTTAGCGGGCTTGTTGAAATTACCTACATACGCCTCTCCAACCTTTTTCAAGGTAACACTGATGTCGGTTCCCGCAGTACCGTCCGTATTGGTGTATTTAATCACCGCCGCGGTGGGCACCCAAACGAAACCGTCAACTGCGTAAGGGTTTGCAGTTACTGTTTCTGCATCGGCATCTACCGATACAAGACCTGTAGTAGAGTCTGTGGGGATTTCTACAGCGTAGGTTGAACCTACAAGACCAGAGCAAGACAAAATCGCCTTTTCATAGTCATTCAGTTCGTAGTTCTGAGCTACCAAACCGCCTGTAGTTCCGCGCCACTTGCCGTCGTCTGTTACATCAAACAATTCTGCCTGATGAGATTCTGCTGTAACAAACACATTAAGGTTCGCGAAAACCATTAACACCGACAACAATAGCGCCATAACTCTTTTGAAGGACTTTTTGCTACTTCTCATTGTTATCAACAACCTTTCTTACTATAACAAATTTACCGAATAGTCCACACACGTTTAAATATGCCGCACCTTATTTTTACTACCCAAATGGGCAAACAAGACGCAATTTTAAAACGCAATGAACAGCGCCCTTTGTTCTCCTAAAACAAAGAACTCTATCGACTTACCGACAAAAAGTAAGTATTATTCATGGTTTATTTTACCACAAGTCATTATGTTTTACAAGGTTTTTTCTCTTTTCAGGCAAAAAAAATCAGTATTGTTTTTTTTATTGCAATATGTGTATAAAAAAGTTCTTAGTAATACACATTTTGTTATGAATTTTGCCAAAAAATAAAAAACGGGTCCGTTTACTTTTTTTGCAAACGGACCTTTTCTTCTGGAGTTTTCTGTTTTTTAATGCAAAAATATTTATCAGAATCAAAGAATCGCAACTGCTTTACACATATATAAACATATAGGTGTCCCACACGGTCATAAAGCGGTATATTGTAAATATTACTTAGACGGAAACTATTAATTTACATATTTTTATCATCTGTAGCAGGGTTTTCTATCAGTTTTCTGCCCTCTGTGAATCTTGAGCCGTGGCAGGGGCGATCCCACGAATGTTCATAAGCATTATATTTAAACGCACACCCTAAATGCGGACATCTCGGCACTGTAGGTGTAAGCATATTAACGGCAGTTTCAGCGATATTTATTGCAAACTGCGGATGCAATATACTTCTTGACGACGCAAAAACCTCGGCATAATTATTTTGTTTGCCGTTTATCATATCGGTTAAAATTATTGCCACTGCCGCCACAAGCGGATAATGACAGCATCATAGCTACTGATAATACTAATGACAATATTTTCTTCCTTTTTTTTCCTCCTATACCCTGACCGATAATGGTTAATATCATTATATACCATAATCGGTTAATATGTCAATAGGGAGGATTGAATTTATGATTTCCTATAACAAGTTATGGCAAACCATGAAAGAAAAAGGCGTTACACAATATACACTTATTAAAAAATACAGTGTCAGCCCTGCGCAAATCACACGATTAAAGAGAAATGAAAGCGTAAGCACACATACGATAGAAATGTTTTGTAAAATTTTAAAATGTAATGTTGAAGATGTCATGCAATATATAGATGATGAGGATATATAAATAAGCAGGGAACTAATCCCTGCTTTCATTTTGTCCCTATTGTACCTCAACCATAACATAATTTTCAAGGATTTTCAATGAAAAATGAAGCATTGGCTTTGCCAATATGAAGCACGAGCTTTCGCTCGTATGAAGCAAAGCGCACGATTTCTTTCTCAATGTGCCGAAGGCACGCTTCATAGCTCATAAGGGCGACTTCATTGCAACCAAAACAGAAAAGCAGATGCATTCGCATCTGCTTTTCTGTTTTGGTTGCGGGGACAGGACTTGAACCTGCGACCTCCGGGTTATGAGCCCGACGAGCTACCAACTGCTCTACCCCGCGATATTTGTTTTTTGTCCTCTGTTTTTTAAGGCGGAGGTCGCCTCGCGTGGCTTTTGCCACTTGCCCTCTTGCGAGTGCCTTATTATTATACCACATTTTTTTCTTTTTTCAAGTCTTTTTTTATTTTTCTTTTTCATTTTAAAAATAATGTTTTA
>JAZRZS010000028.1:0-12234 GCA_045601505.1 Acutalibacteraceae bacterium | reverse complement strand
GCTTAAGGTTATAAAGGGACTTAAATCCAGTGACCGCACAATGATTGTTGTAACGCACGAAATGGAGTTTGCAAAGAGTGTTTCTGACAAGGTCATTTTTATGGCTGACGGTGTTATTGAAGAAATTGGAACGCCCGAAGAAATATTTGACCACCCAAAATCCGAAAAGACCAAAGCATTTTTAGGTTTGGCAGGGGCTCTTTAAAACAATATATTGTGTAAAATTACAATTTTGACATTTTTGTATACTTTCTATTGACAAATTATTACATATTGTGATACCATCAGTTTATAAGATAGTGTATACATTTTAAAGAGGTGTTTGGTTTGAAGGCTTTGGAAGATAAGATACTGCTTGAGGGTACGGTTTGCCCAGGCAACATACTTAAAGTTGGCAGTTTTCTTAACCATAGAATTGATGCTGATTTTCTTATGGAAATGGGTGCCGAAATCAAAAGTCTTTTTGCCAATGAAGACATAAATAAAATTGTTACGATTGAGGCATCAGGTATTGCTATTGCGGTTGCTGCTGCGGCTAATATGCATGTTCCGGTTGTTTTTGCAAAGAAACATCAATCGCTCAATGTTACCGGCGATGTTTATTCTTCAATGGTATATTCATATACCCACACAAAAACCTATCCTATTGTCATAAGCCGCGAATTTTTATCGGCGGACGACAAAATTTTGATTGTTGATGACTTTTTAGCGCACGGAAATGCTGTTAATGGTCTTATTGATATTGCAAAACAGGCAGGCGCTGAAGTCAAGGGCGTTGCTATTGCTATTGAAAAAGGCTTTCAAAATGGCGGGGACGAGCTTCGTGCTACAGGACTCCGCGTTGAATCCTTAGCAATTGTCGACAGTATGAGTGATGATTCGCTCACATTCCGTAGTATGTAATTTTATTTTACATAAAAAATTAGAAAAAGGGGTTTTTCAAAATGAAAAAGTTACTCGCACTTCTTCTCGCAGCTTCGATGCTCTTCTGCTTCGTTGGCTGTGGAGAAAAAACCGGTGACGACACTGACAAGGCCCAATCTATTGATGAGGTTACTCTCACCGAGCCTTCAAAAATCACTGCCGTTGCTAAAGAAGACCTTAAGGTAGGCTTCATCTTCTTGCACGATGCTAACTCTACCTACGACAAGAACTTCCTTGACGCTGCTGAAACCGCTTGCAAGGACCTTGGTCTTACTGATGAGCAGATGCTCATTAAGACTGGTATTGACGAGGGTGAAGTTTGCTACACAACTGCTAAGGAACTTGTTACCGCTGGTTGCCAGGTTATATTTGCTGACTCGTTCGGTCATGAGCCTTATATGATTAAGGCAGCTAAGGAATTCCCTGAGGTTCAGTTCTGCCACGCAACAGGTACTCGTGGTAAGATTGAAGGCGTTGGCAACTATCACACTGCTTTCGCTGAAATTTACAAGGGCCGTTACCTTGCAGGTATTGCGGCTGGTATGAAGCTCAACGAAATGATTAAAGCTGGTGATTTCAAGGCTGAGGAAGCAAAAATGGGCTATGTTGGCGCATTCCCCTATGCTGAAGTTATTTCGGGTTATACATCTTTCTACCTTGGTGCTAAATCTGTTTGCCCCACCGTTACTATGGATGTTCAGTACACAGAATCTTGGTTCGACATTGAGAAAGAAAACTCTGCTGCTAAAGCTCTTATCGCTGCAGGTTGCAAACTTATAAGCCAGCACGCTGACTCTTCAGGTGCTCCTTCTGCTTGTGAGGCTGCAGGTGTTCCCAACGTCGCTTACAACGTTGATACTTCCAACATTGGACCTAACACAGCTATCATTTCTTCCAAGATTTCTTGGGTTCCCTACATGACAATGATGCTTAAGGCTGTTATGGAAGGTACAACCATTCCTGCTGATTACTGCGCAACCCTTAAGGAAGGCGCTGTTCAGCTCACAACTCTTACTAAGAACGCCGCAGAAGGCACACAGGCCGCTATTGATGCTGCTAAGGTTAAGCTTGAAAACGATGAACTCCGCGTATTTGATACTGCTACTTTCACCGTTGGCGGCAAAGAACTTACTTCTTACCTTGCAGATGTTGTTGACCTTGGTGATTATGTTCCGGATACTGAGGCTATCGTTGACGGACGCTTTATTGAGTCTGAAAAACGTTCTGCTCCTTATTTCAATGTAATCATTGATGGTATCACCGTTCCGCAGAACTAATTAAATATTAAAAAGGCGGAGTGCCTCCTTTTCGGTGCTCCGCCTTATTTTCAATTTCAGCCTTGAAAAAATTAGCATAGATATATGTGATTTTTTGAATGCTGAAGAAACATGGGAGGTTTACAAATGGGGTCTAATGTAGCTATTGAACTGAAAGGTATTACCAAAACGTTTGGCAAAGTTGTTGCCAACAAGAATGTTAACCTAACAGTGAATCGCGGTGAAATTTTATCAATTCTCGGTGAAAACGGAAGCGGAAAAACAACACTTATGAATATGATTTCGGGCATTTATTATCCCGATAGTGGGCAGATATTCATTGACGGTAAAGAGGTTGTTATCCGCGCTCCTAAAGATGCATTTGATTACAAAATCGGTATGATACATCAGCACTTCAAGCTTGTTGATGTTTTTTCTGCTACCGAAAACATAATTTTAGGACTTAACGATGGCGGAAAATTTGATATTAAAGCCGCTTCTCAAAAAGTGCGCGAAATTAGTGAAAAATACGGTTTTGACATTGACCCACAGAAAAAAATTCACGAAATGTCGGTTTCTGAAAAGCAGACTGTTGAAATCATCAAGGTTTTATACCGCGGCGCCGACATTTTAATTCTTGACGAGCCAACAGCCGTATTAACACCGCAAGAAACCCAAAAACTCTTTGATATACTCCGCCGTATGCGTGATGATGGCAAGGCTATTATCATAATCACCCACAAACTGCACGAGGTTTTATCACTTTCGGACCGCGTTGCCGTTTTGCGCAAGGGTGAATATATTGGCACTGTTGAAACCGCCAAAACAAATGAATCTGAGCTTACAGAAATGATGGTTGGCAAAAAGATTTCTCTTAATATTGAAAGAAGCGAACCTGTAAACACTGAGGACCGTTTGATTGTTAAAGATCTAAAATGCATCAACCGCGAGGGCATTACTGTCCTCGACAACATAAATTTCACCGCTCGTTCGGGCGAAATTTTGGGTATTGCTGGTATAGCAGGTTCAGGTCAACGCGAACTCCTTGAGGCAATTGCAGGTTTACAAAAAATTTACTGCGGTGAAATTGAATATAATGACCCAAAAACTAAAAAAACTGAAAACCTTAAAGATAAAACCCCCATTCAAATTCGTGAACTCGGCGTTCGCCTTTCGTTTGTCCCCGAAGACCGCCTCGGTATGGGCCTTGTAGGAAATATGGATATCATTGATAATATGATGCTTCGTAGTTACCGCAGAGGCAAATCACTATTTTTAGAACGCAAGGCTCCTAAAGACCTTGCAAACCACATAATTGACGAACTTGAGGTTGTTACACCATCTGCTACAACGCCTGTTCGCCGCTTATCTGGCGGTAATGTTCAAAAGGTTCTTGTAGGACGCGAGATTGCTGCATCTCCCACCGTTTTAATGGCAGCTTACCCTGTACGAGGACTTGATATTAACTCATCATACACAATATACAATCTTCTCAACGAACAGAAGAAAAAAGGCGTTGCCGTTATTTTTGTCGGCGAAGACCTTGATGTTTTAATTGAACTGTGTGACAGAATTCTTGTTATCGGTTCAGGTCAAGTTACCGGTATTGTTGACAGCCGCAACACCACGAAAGAAGAAATTGGACTTTTGATGACAAAATCAAACGGAGGTGAACATAATGACTGAAAAGCGCATAAAAACCAACCGTGAACCTCTTATTCACATTACAAAACGTGACGATGTTGGACTTGGAACTTCTACACTTATCCACTTTATCGGCATTATTGTAGCTCTGCTTCTCAGTGCCACACTCATTCTTGTTGTAACGGGCTCTAACCCTTTACAAATATTTAAATCTATGTACGAGGGCGTTATTGGCACACCTGCAGCTAATATGGGACTTAACAAAAAGTATATGGAATCTGTTCATATAATGGCAATTCTGCTTTGTATATCCCTGGCAGTTACTCCCGCTTTCAAAATGAAGTTTTGGAACATTGGTGCAGAGGGACAGGTGCTTATGGGCTGTCTTGCGTCGGCTTTTTGTATGCTTGAATTTGGCGGTATGGTAGACAACACTGCTTTGCTCATTATAATGGTGCTTGTAAGCGTAGTTGTTGGCGCTATTTGGGCGGTTATACCTGCTGTTTGTAAGGCATTATGGAACACTAACGAAACACTGTTCACTCTTATGATGAACTATGTTGCCATGACCTTAGTTTCCTACTTTATTATGGTTAAGGACAAGTCAGGCAGAAGCGACCTTGGAATTATTAATGAACGTACGGGTTACGGTTATTTACCTGACCTTTTTGGTCGCAACTATATTTTCAACATACTCATTGTAACAGGTGTTGTAATATTTATGTTCATATACCTTAAATATAGCAAACAGGGATATGAAATTTCGGTTGTCGGTGAAAGCGAAAACACCGCAAAATATATCGGTATTAATGTTAAAAAGGTTATTTTGCGCACCGTTGCTATTTCGGGCGCAATTTGCGGACTTGCAGGATTTATGATTGTTGCGGGTGATAAGCACTCTATTGATTCCTCCATTGTTGGCGGACAGGGTTTTACCGCCATTATGGTTTCTTGGATGGCAAAATTTAATCCTCTCTTGATGATACCTGTTTCCGCCCTTGTTGTTTTTCTCAGTGTTGGTAGTAAGTATGCAACATCTGCTTTCCGAATTGATAACAGTATTGGTGATATTCTTACTGCAATTGTTATTTTCTCAATCATAGCGTGTGAATTCTTTACAAAATATAGAATTAATTTCCGTAATTCTAAAAAGGGGGATAAATAATGAATATTCAAATGTTGATTTCATTTATTCAGCAGTCTATACGACTTAGTTCTACCCTGCTTTTAGGTTCTACGGGCGAAATCATTACTGAAAAATCGGGCAACCTCAACCTTGGTACGCCGGGAATTATGGCTTCAGGTGCAATAAGCGGAATTGCAGGTGCATATTTTTACACAACCTCAAGTGCCGCATTTAACCCTGTTATTAGTATTCTTATAACAATTATTTGTTCAATTATCGGCTCACTTATCACAACACTTTTATATTGTTTCTTAACAATAACTCTCAAAACAAACCAAAACGTTACCGGTCTTGCCCTTACAACTTTTGGTGTTGGTATAAGTAACTTTGTAGGTAGCATTATCAATCAGAAAATGGGCGGAACGGGCATTGCTGCCTTCCCCGAAATTGGTAAAGCATACCGTGCCCCCCTGCCCTTTGCTCATAAACTTGGCCTTTTTGGAGATATCTTCTTATCCTATGGATTTATGACATATCTTGCAATTGTTATTGCACTTGTAGTTGCATTTGTAATTACAAAAACCAGAATCGGCCTCAATCTTCGTTCTGTTGGTGAAGCGCCTGCAACTGCAGATGCTGCCGGAATTAATGTTAACCGCTATAAATATGTTGCAACCTGTCTTGGCGGTGTAATTTCAGGCCTTGGTGGTCTATATTATGTTATGGATTTCGCTGCTGCCAACTGGCAGAACAACATTCTTGACCAGTTTGGTTGGTTATCGGTTGCGTTGGTAATTTTTGCAGTATGGCGTCCTAATGTTGCAATTTTAGGGTCTATAATTTTTGGTGCACTTTACGTTATTGGACCATTCCTTTTAGGCCTTTCTACAAAAGACCAAGAATTGCTTAAAATTCTGCCCTATCTTGTAACAATAATTGTTCTGACCATAATGAGTATGCGTAAAAAGCGTGACACTCAGCCACCTGCGTCACTCGGCCTTTCCTACTTCCGAGAAGAAAGATAAAAAATAAATTCACCGTCAAAATTATTGACGGTGAATTACTTTTTTAAGTATTCTTTTGAGTTTTGGTATTACGCGTTTGCGAAAAAAATAAAACAGTTCGTTACTGTAAACGCGGCTATATATTTTATAGAAAAAATTATCGGTGGAATATTTTTTGCCATTCCGTACGAAACCACACAAAACGGCAACGATGTTTTCATCATTAATATCGGTCTCTATGTATTTACAATTATCACCGCGGATGATGTATTTACCATCTTTTATCGCAATTATTCTGTGCAGAACGAACTTATCGTTACTGCGCATATAAAGCGGTATATCATAGCGTTTCAGCGGAAGTGTGGGCTTTTTAAGTATAACAGTGTCGATTCCGTCACGAAGCATTGGCAGCATACTTCTGCCTTTTGCAATAAAACTAACCTCGCCATCGGTGTTAAGCGTTTCGAGCATTGCGGGAAGCATATCACCAAGGTTAACCAAATCAGCCATCTAATTTTTCACCACTCATTGTTTCATATGATAATTTTGCGGCACTAATATCCATATTACAGCAAAGTTTATACACGCCTACCCGACTTAAAAGTTTATCAAGCAACGTTAGCATTTTATCCAAACGCTCTTTGGGTAAATTTCGCAACGTTTGAGTAAACATATTGAGAATCACATCGTTCATTTCCATTTTATGCACACTGTTTTCCTTAGCCCGTTCTATAAAGCAAATACCCTTTAGTTTTGCTTTTGTATTACGGCTTATATCGTGTTTGCCGCTAAATGGTGTTCCAAAAACATAAAACTCGCCATCCACCATACGAATGGCGGGTTTATCATCGTTTATTATATAGGCATTGGGGAAAAGTTTAAGCCAAAGTGACGTGTGGGTTGACTTACCTGTTCCGCTGTGTGCCGAAAACAAATATGCGTTTCCGTCAACTACAACCGCCGATGCGTGTAATAACATACCATCAAAATCAATCAGTTTACTATAAAAATCCGAACCCATATGCATATACTCGCAATCGGCAATAGTAAAATTCGGATACTTTTGCGCAGATTTCATTATATTTTCTTCATTGCGTTCAACGACTATATCGGGCGTTTTAGTTTCTGCCGACTTGTATGCTTCGGCACGAGAAAGCAAAAGATCCCCCTCACAATTTATTTCAACAACAAGGTCTGCAATGTCATAAAGCGCCATATTTATTACTCCTTTGGTTCAAATTGGAAACACGGCATCGGTTTTAGTTTAAAGGCATTTTGCCTGTGCATACGGTCGATTTTTTCTTTGGTTTCCAGAGAATCAATTACGCCCTCGCGTATATATTTATCCAAAACGGCATAGGTAAAGCCGAGATTATCTTCATCAGTTTTACCACAAAGACCGTCTATTGGTGTTTTTTCAATAAATTTTTCAGGAAGCCCTAATGCTCTGCCTACCTCTTTAACTTCATAAACAGTCAAACGTGAAAGAGGACTGAAATCCCCCGCCATATCACCAAACTTTGTTGAATAACCAACATAATCCTCTGAAAGATTACAAGTATTTGCGACTCTACCATTTACCGACTGCGAAACGGCATAAAGCGTTGCCATTCGAACACGGGGCGGCAAATTAAATTTGGTCTGATTAGATACGGGTACTTTACCATCAATTTCAGCCATAATTGCGTCTATTGCACCTTTTACATTAACCGTTACACTGTCTATACCCAACACTTCGCAAAGCTCTTCTGAATAGTTTATATCAAACTGTTCGCCTTGGGGCATTAACACTCCCAAAACGCGTTCCTTTCCCAAAGCGGCAACACAAAGCGCGGCAACAACGGAACTATCTTTTCCGCCCGATATACCAATAACCGCTTTACATCCGTCACCATTGGCGGTGAACCAATTTTTTATCCACTGCACACATTCTTTTGCAGTTTTTTCAGCGTTAAAAGAATACATACTTTCCCTCCGACTACTCATTAAAATATATTATATAATAAAAAGCCGCACAAAACAAGTATATGTTTTATGCCTTGCGTTTTTTGTAAATTGATGTATAATTATAGTATGAATTTTTGTATTTAGGAGAATCGTTTTGGAAATTAAGATAAAAAAACTTAAAGAAAACGCTATACTTCCCACGCGTGGTTCACTTTTTGCCGCAGGTTATGATTTATATGCTTGTATTGACACAGAAAGCGTTACAATAGCACCGCATCAATCTGCAAAAATCGGCACAGGAATTGCCGCCGCTTTACCTGTGGGTTATTTTGGCGCTATTTTTGCGCGTAGCGGACTTGCCACCAAACAAGGTTTACGCCCTGCCAACTGTGTTGGTGTTGTTGACGCCGATTACCGCGGCGAATTCATTGTTTGTCTTCACAATGATTCAAATGAAGCAAGGATTATAAATGCTGGGGAACGCATTGCACAACTTGTACTTATGCCCTTTGTGGAAATGGAATTTATCGAAACTGAATCACTTGATGAAACCGAACGCGGTGATGGTGGTTTTGGTAGTACGGGAAAATAAAATTTTTTAGAAAAATGCAAAAAATATGTTGAAAAGTGCATAATATAATGATATAATTTACTGTCGGAAAAATTTTTATTTTACATTTTTCGCTTTTTAAGGAGTTGTTTTATATGAGTCGTATGATTGGCACGGTCTCGCGCGGTGTTAGAGCGCCTATTATCAAAGAGGGAGACGACATCGTTGAAATTGTTACCTCTTCTGTCCTTGAAGCCGCTGAGGATGACGGTTTTAAATTCAATGACCGCGATATTGTTGCAATGACCGAAGCTGTTGTTGCAAGAGCGCAGGGTAACTATGCAACCGTTGAAGATATTGCACTTGATGTTTCGGCTAAATTTGGTGCCGATACTGTTGGCGTTATCTTCCCAATTTTGAGCCGTAACCGCTTTGCTATTTGCCTTCGTGGTATTGCAAAGGGTGTAAAAAAGGTTGTTTTAATGCTATCCTACCCATCTGACGAGGTTGGAAACCATTTAATTTCACTTGATATGCTTGATGACAAAGGTGTTGACCCATATAAAGATGTTTTAAGTCTTTCAAAATACCGCGAACTTTTTGGTTTTGAAAAGCATACATTTACAGGCGTTGACTATGTTGAATATTACGAAAAACTCATAAAGGATTGCGGCGCAGAATGTGAAATTATTTTTGCCAATAATCCTAAAGCAATTCTTAACTACACCAAAAATGTTCTTTGCTGCGACATTCACACAAGAGCGCGTACAAAACGCATTCTTAAAGCCGCTGGCGGAGAGATTGTTTTGGGACTTGACGAAATCCTAAACACCTCTGTTAACGGAAGCGGATTTAACGCTGATTACGGTCTTTTAGGCTCCAACAAGGCAACAGAGGACAAGGTTAAACTCTTCCCACGCGACTGTCAGGCTGTCGTTGACGCTATTAAGGACAAGTTGTTTGCTGCAACCGGCAAAAATATTGAGGTTATGGTTTACGGTGACGGCGCATTCAAAGACCCCGTTGGAAAGATTTGGGAACTTGCAGACCCTGTTGTTTCCCCTGCTTACACTAGAGGTCTTGAGGGCACACCCAACGAACTTAAACTTAAATATCTTGCCGACAATGAGTTTGCTGGACTTTCGGGCGACGAACTAAAAGAGGCTATTAAAAACAAAATTCACGAAAAGGACAGCAACCTTGTAGGTCAGATGATTTCTGAGGGTACCACACCTCGCCGACTTACAGACCTTATCGGTTCGCTCTGTGACCTTACATCCGGTTCGGGTGATAAGGGCACACCGATTGTGTTTATTCAAGGTTATTTTGATAACTATACAGCAGAATAAAATAAAATAAAAAACCGCTCGTTTGAGCGGTTTTTTTATTCCCAGGGCGTCCAACCCGTCATAGAATCTTGTTCTTGACAATACGGCGTCTCAACAACAAGTTCTTGTTTTTCAATTTCGGGTGCGCTATATTCTTTTTTCAAACAAGTTACCCCCTTAATAAATTTATAAATTTATTTTACATCAAAATTGTATTTTATTCAAGAAAATTATAGTTGTTTTTTAACTATTTATAAAAAAATCCTGCAGTTACCTGTACGATTTTTTGTTTTGACCGATATAATATAACAAAAAAAGTAAAAATAAAATGATATTATGCGCTATCATCGCACTCCACGCAGAAATAAGTCCGCCACCAAAAAATGTGATACTCAAAAACGTTACAACAATTCTTACACCCCACATTGTGCAAATGTTGAATATGAAGGGCTTTAGCGTTTTTCCTAGCCCTTGCATCATACCCTCTATTATTATTGCAACGCCGAAAAACGGCTCTGAAAATGCAACCATACGCAAAATTATGGTACCTAAGTTTATAACCGCGGTATCAGTACTGAAAAGACATACAAGATTCTCTGCAAATATAAAGAGTAATGTGCCCGAAAGAAGCATTAGCGCCGTTTCCAGAATAATCATTATTTTGCTAAGATTTTTAATTTTCTCCCTATCTCCCGCGCCATATGCGTTTCCGACAAGAGTTGCCGCGGCCGACTGCATTCCGTAACCTGGGATATAAAACGCAGATTCAACTGTATTGGCAACCGTAAGCGCGGCTGTTGAAATCTCGCCAAGAGAATTTATCATAGATGCAAAAACAACATATCCGAGTGAAGTTCCAAACCGCTGAAGAGCATTGGGAAGTGCAACCCTCAAACAAGGACGCAAAATTTTTCCGTTAGGTGTTATTTTGTGTCCTTTAGGATTTAGCTCGGGATGCTTAAAAATTGATATAGTAACAACTATGCCACCGATAGCAAATGCCAGAGCCGATGCTGTTGCGGCGCCTAAGACACCCATATTTGCGCCGTAAATTGTAATGCTATTTGAAAAAATCGTAATTTCTCTTGTTGGATATATTAAAAGAAAATTAAGCACTACATTAACAACATTAACCAATAATCCCACACGCATTGGGGTTTTGGTGTCCCCAACCGCACGTAAAAGCGCACCGAAAACTATGGTTGCCGTTCTAAAAAGCATTGGGGTATAAAGTATGAAGAAATACTTTGCAGTTATCCCCTTTATAGTTGGGTCAACCATCATAATTGTAGGAATATAAGGGCTAATTATAAGGGTTAGTGCGGTAAAAAAAGTTCCACAGACAAGCACACAAAAAACCGCCTGTCCACACGCGGCAGAAACCTTTTGTTTATCCCCTGCTCCGTTTGCCTGTGATATATACGAAAGGAATCCAACGCCAACCGCCGCCACAGTACCCTGTATAAGCCAATTTAATGTAACGGTTGCACCAACTGCCGCCGTTGCATCTGTTCCTAAAGAGCCTACCATCATTGTATCTATATACTGTACTGCGGTTTGCATTATCTGCTCTAATATCGTAGGCCATGCAAGAGCAAAAATTACAGATATAAGCGAAAATTTATTTTTTAACATATGCTATTCTTCCAAATTAAAAACATACTTTTATTCTGTAAGGTTTATTTTAATTCCAAAAACATAAAATTAAACGGTATATTTTCGTTGCCGATTCTATGAAATGCAGGGTGTGTGCCGCTGATTGCAAAACCGTATTTTTCATAAAGTCGTATTGCTCGTATATTGTCACTTCGCACCTGTAAATCAATAACCGTAAAAGAGTTTGATTTTGCAAAATTTATAATTTCCTCTAATAATTTACTGCCAATTCCCTCTCCCCAATGGCTTTTGAGCACCGAAACACCAAAATCTCCGCGGTGTGCCATACGGCGCGGCAAACGGTTAAGAGTTGCTATTCCCACAATTTTCTCACCTTGTTTTGCCGTGAGCATAATATCATCGTGGGAATTTTCCATTTTGGCTATATAATCCGCTTCTTCTGCAACCGAAAACGGCATACCTTCTTTCCCGAAAGTCAGGTTATCAGTTTCGCCGCCAACCTGTTTAAGATATTCTAAAATTTGCGCGGCATCAGAGGCACACGCTCTCTCAATAACAATATTCATCATATATCCTTTCAAAAAACGATTACTGTATTAAATTATATTACACAATTTTTCACAGCACAACAAGTAACGTTTTATATTTTGACATCATACTTCTCATCTATCAGCATATACTCTACCTTATGCTTTTTTGCAAGGTCTAATATTTTTGCGTTATCTTGTATAACGCTCTCTAATGTGCAATCACTGTCGTCTAATCTGTTTTCGATTATATTAGCATAACTTTTTATATCGCAAAAATGGTTTCTAATATAGTTTTCGCTCATCACAAG
>JAZRZS010000027.1:0-12504 GCA_045601505.1 Acutalibacteraceae bacterium | reverse complement strand
GTTAAAAACTTTATCGGCCGTGAGCCGTTCAAAGGCATCAACCCCGATGAATGTGTAGCAATCGGTGCTGCAATTCAAGGTGGTGTTCTTGGCGGTGATGTTAAGGGACTTTTGCTTTTGGACGTTGCCCCACTTTCACTCGGCATTGAAACAATGGGCGGTGTTTGCACCAAGATTATTGAGCGCAACACCACTATTCCTACCAAAAAGAGTCAGATTTTCTCTACCGCGGCTGACGGACAGACATCGGTTGACGTTCACGTTTTACAGGGTGAGCGCGAGTTTGCAAAGGACAACAAATCTTTAGGTATTTTCCGTCTTGACGGCATTGCTGCTGCACCGCGCGGAATTCCGCAGATTGAGGTTACTTTTGATATTGACGCAAACGGTATTGTTAATGTTTCAGCTAAAGACCTTGGTACCGGCAAAGAACAGTCCATAACAATTACCTCATCTACTAACATGTCTAAAGAAGACATTGACAAGGCGGTTAAAGATGCTGAACAGTATGCTGCTGAGGACAAGAAACGCCGCGAAGAAACCGACCTTCGCAACGGTGCTGACCAGATGATTTATCAGACCGAAAAAACTGTATCAGAACTTGGTGATAAACTTGATGAAAACGAGAAGAAGGATATTACCGAGGCTTGTGAAGCACTCAAAGAGGCAGTAAAAGGCGATAATCTTGATGATATCAAAACCAAGCAAGAGGCGTTGCAGCAGAAGCTTTATGCTGTATCTGAAAAGGTTTACAAAGCTGCGGCTGAGGCGCAACAGGCAGCGCAGAATGCACAGGGTGCTGACGGTGCCGCACAGAACGACAATGTTTATGATGCCGATTTTACGGACGTAAATGACGAAAACAAATAATGATTTTTATATGGCAGAGCATTTTGCTCTGCCATACATAACAGGAGAGTTGTGCTTTGGCAGATAAAAGAGATTATTATGAGGTGTTGGGTGTTAACCGCAACGCTAATGATGATGAACTGAAAAAAGCGTACCGAAAACTTGCAAAAAAATACCACCCTGACCTTAACCCCGGTGATGAACAAGCTGAGAAGAATTTCAAAGAAGTTAACGAGGCTTATGAAATTTTATCGGACAGCGAAAAACGCGCCCGTTATGACCAATTCGGTCACGCGGGTGTTGACCCTAACTTTAACGCAGGTGCGGGTACAGGCGGCTTTGGCGGTGGTTTCGGCGGGTTTGATTTTGGCGGTTTCGGCGACATATTTGGTGACATATTTGGAGGTTTCGGTGGCGGAAGGCGTACACGCGACCCCAATGCACCTCAACGCGGCGCAAACACCTCTGCGGCTGTAAATATTTCTTTCGAAGAGGCGGCTCGGGGATGCAAGAAAAAGGTTAGTGTTACACGCGTTACCACCTGTTCTTCGTGCAACGGCAGCGGTGCTGACTCTGACGGCAGTATTAAAACCTGTCCTAACTGTCACGGAACGGGACATGTTAATGTCACACAACGCACCCCATTTGGAACAATGCAAACTCAATCGGTTTGTTCACAATGTCGCGGTACAGGCAAAATTATTGATAAACCATGTAAAACCTGTGCCGGTAAGGGCAGAATACGCACCACAGAAGAAAAAGAAATTGAAATTCCCGCAGGAATTGATGACGGACAGACCTTGCGCGTTCGCGGAGCAGGCGATTCGGGAATTAACGGTGGCACAGCAGGTGACCTTAACATTCACATTGGTGTTCGTCCCCACCCGTTTTTCGAGCGTGACGGATTCGATGTTTTCTGCCAGATTCCCATCACCTTTACCCAAGCGGCTTTAGGCGCAGAAATCATTGTTCCTACCATAGACGGAAAGGTTAAGTTTAGCATTCCCGAAGGCACACAGACCGGTAGCGAATTTAAACTCCGTGGTAAAGGCATACAGCGTCTTAATTACTCAGGACGCGGCGACCAATATGTTACCGTTGTGGTTGAGGTGCCTCGCAACCTTTCAAAAGAACAAAAAGAAATGCTGCGTTCTTTTGATGAAAAAGCGGAAGAAAAGAACTACACCAAGAAAAAAAGTTTTACAGACAGACTTAAAGAATTGTTTGAAGATTAAAAAAAGACACATCAGCCTTGCTGATGTGTCTTTTTCTATACTCTGAAGTATTTACACTTACCCATTATTTAATAGCAATACACTCTATTTCTACCTTAGCACCCTTGGGAATTGCCGCAACCTGCACACAACTGCGTGTAGGATAAGGTGCTGTAAAAAAGGTTTCGTACACCTTGTTCATTGCTGCAAAATCATTAAGGTCAGATAGAAAAACTGATGTTTTAATGACATTCGCCATTGTAAGTCCGTTTGCCGCAAGAATGTTTTTAACATTATTAAGCGACTGTGCAGTTTGCTCTTCTATTGTTTCTGCCATTGTGCCTGTTTCTACATTTACAGGAATCTGACCTGAAACAAAAACAATGTTGCCCGCGTCTAGCCCCTGCGAATAGGGACCAATTGCGGCGGGTGATTTATCTGTTGATATTACTTTCATATTTACACCTACTCTACAATCTTAAACCCTGCATTTTTAAGGGATTGTTTTATTTCTTCGATTTGTTCAAAATCGCGCGTTTCAACACCAATTCTAAGGAAACAACTTGCAACCGCCATATTGGCATCTGAACGCTCGTGATGTACGCTTGTAACGTTGCCGCCGCAATTCGAAATAATCGTACTGACACCCAAAAGCTGTCCAGGTTTATCCTCCAGCGCAATTAAAAGAGTTGTCGTTCTGCCTGTGGTTACAAGTCCGCGTGTAATAACGCGTGAAAGAATGTTAACATCAATATTACCGCCCGAAACAAGACACACTACCTTTTTATTTTCAATAGGCAATTTTTCAAACATCGCCGCCGCTACACTTACTGCTCCCGCGCCCTCGGCTATGAGTTTTTGTTTTTCAATAAGTGTGAGTATTGCGGTCGCTATCTCGTCTTCGCTTACCGTTACAATATCATCAACATACTTGCTTATCATCTCAAACGTTGTATTACCCGGATGCTTAACAGCAATGCCGTCTGCAAATGTGGAAACGGCATCTAGGGTTATGATTTCACCCTGTTTTACACTTCTTTCCATTGCCGCAGCACGTTCCGCCTGAACACCGTAGACCTTTACATCGGGTTTTAACTTTTTCACGGCATAGGCAACACCTGAAATAAGACCGCCGCCGCCGATGGGTACAATTACGGCATCAAGTTCATCAATTTGTTCTAATATTTCTATACCGATAGTTCCCTGTCCCGCTATAACCTCATCATCGTCAAACGGATGAATAAAGGTCGCACCCGTTTCTTCTCTTAGACGAAGTGCCTCTTCATAAGCGTCATCATATGTACCTGGCACAAGCTTTACCTCTGCACCGAGCGCCTTGGTTGCCTCAACCTTACTTATAGGTGCGCCATCAGGCATACATACAACGCTTTTAATGCCCATCTGTGACGCGGCAAGTGCAACACCTTGCGCGTGATTTCCTGCGCTACAGGCTATTATACCCGCCTTTTTCTGTTCATCGCTCAGTTTGCTTATCTTATAATAGGCTCCGCGAAGTTTGAAACTGCCAGTTACCTGCAGGTTCTCGGTTTTAAGATATATTTCCGATTTCTTCGAAAGATTTTTTGCATATATTAAGTCGGTTCTTCTAGCCACATCTTTAAGTGTATATGCGGCCTGATAAACCTTATCAAGTGTTACCATAATTATTCCTCTATTCCTGCAAGATAATTTATAAACTGACGCGCTGTGCGTCCCGAAACGCCTCCGTGACGAAGCTCCCACTTGTTTGCCTCATAACACAGGGTTTCATCATCAAGTTTTATTCCCTCCCTATGTGCGAGGGTTTTTACTATTTCATTAAACTCCTGTTTATCGGGACTACTGTAGTTAATAAGCACACCGAAACGGCTTGAAAGCGAAAGTTTTTCTTCTATTGTATCAGAACGATGGATTTCACCGCTATGCTCCATATCGTTTCTGTCGTTCCATGTTTCCTTTATTAAATGACGGCGGTTTGAGGTTGCATATATCAAAATGTTATCGGGTTTTGATTCCACGCCTCCCTCAATAACCGCTTTTAAAAATTTATATTCTATTTCATGATCTTCAAACGAAAGGTCATCTATGTAAATTATAAATCTATAATTGCGGTTTTTGATATGAGATATAACCGTTGACAGTTCGGAAAACTGATGTTTATATATCTCTATCATTCGAAGACCGCTATCATAATACTCGTTAAGCACAGCCTTGATGCTTGAACTTTTGCCCGTACCGCTATCACCGTAAAGCAGGGCGTTATTAGCAGGTTTACCCTCTATAAACGCACGGGTATTGTCGGTTAACTGCTTTTTTTGATATTCGTAACCCACAAGGTCGCAAAGGCGAATTTTATCGGCATTGTTTATAGGACAAAATTCAAGTTTTCCGTTTACAGTTTTAATGCGAAATGCGGGATTTAACCCAAACATTCCGACACCGTAATCGCGGTAAAGTTCTGTAACAAGTGTGAAAAATTCGTCCTCATTCTTAGCAGATGACAAACTTTTCGACAATTTTTGCACCTTTTCGCTGACGTTTTTATTATAAAGCCTTTCACGTTTAGCAATGGCTTTATAGTTTGTTATGGTTGTAAAACAGTCTATTCCCAAATCTTTTTCAATGGGTGTGAAATCAAATGAGAACAAGCGCATAAAGACAGAAAAATCATTTTTTGCAAAGGCATTTACGCTTCCGCCCTCGGTAGCGCCCTGTCTCTCGCACGTAAGAGAAAAAGAGTTTTCGTTTGTTATAAGCAAAAAGGTAAGATAGTTGTGCCATAAATTAGCATCAAAACCATATTGCGTGGCAAGGTCCAAAAGGCGCTTGATTTCCACATATATTTTATGAACGAGAACATCCTTATCCTCTTGCTTTTCTTCCCAAGCTTTAAATATACTGCAAAAATTGCCTAGTATACTGTTTTCGCCAAGGTTGCTGTAAAGCAACAGTTTTGATACTTCTTTATACATAAATTACCTCTATTCTACCGATAGTCTCCAACCGAATTCGTCTTCAAGTTTACCTGTTTGGATACCTGTTACTGTATCGTAAAGTTTTTGGCTTAAGGTTCCTATTCCGCCGTCACCGATTGTCATAACATCATCCTTGTAACGAAGCTTACCAACAGGTGAAATTACGGCGGCTGTACCTGTGCCGAAAACCTCTTCCAAAGTGCCTGCTTTCTGCGCTTCTATCAGTTCGTCAACCGAAATTTTACGTTCTTCAGTCTTTATACCCCAACTTTTACAAAGGTACAAAACCGAATCACGCGTGATTCCAGGCAAAATGCTGCCGTTGAGCATTGGTGTTACGACAGTGCCGTTTATTTTAAAGAAGATGTTCATAGCGCCGACTTCTTCAATATACTTGCGTTCTACGCCGTCAAGCCACAAAACCTGTGAATAACCCGCATCGTGTGCTTTGACCTGTGCAGCAAGACTTGATGCATAGTTTCCGCCCGTTTTGGTGTAACCGACACCGCCGCGCACCGCGCGTACAAAGTCGTCTTCTATCCATATACCCACAGGGGCAAGTCCGCTTGCGTAATATGCTCCGCTTGGGGACAGAATGATTATAAACTTATAGGTTTTTGAGGGTGCAACACCCAAAAACGCATCGGTTGCAATAATAAACGGACGAATATAAAGCGATGTTCCCTCCTCTGTGGGAATCCAGTCTTCATCCATTTTAACAATCGCAGAAACCGCCTGTACAAAATCTTCTTCAGGCAGATAAGGTATACAAAGTCGCTCGTTAGTTGCGTTGGTGCGCTTGGCGTTCATATCCGGGCGGAAGAGATAACTCTTGCCGTCCTTTCCCTTATACGCTTTAAGGCCTTCAAACATTTCTTGTCCGTAATGGAAAACCATTGATGCAGGTGAAAATGCAAAATCTGCAAAAGGTACAATTCTCGCATCATGCCAACCTTTGCCCTCGGTATAATCCATTACAAACATATGGTCTGTAAATATTTTACCAAAACCTAAAGGTCCTACCGGTTTCTCTTTAGGTGTTTGTGTTTTTGTGATTTTAATATTAAGCATTTCTTGTCACCTCTTAGTTGACTAAATTCTGCTGATTATTTCATCGGTCATTTCGGAACATGTTAGCGCTTTGCCATCGCCTACAAGAATATCTGCGGTGCGAAGTCCATCTTCAAGCACCTTGTTCACCGCGTTTTCAATAGCGTCTGCCTCTGCCCCGAGTTCAAAAGAATACCTAAGCATCATAGCAGCAGAAAGAATTGTTGCAATTGGATTCGCCTTGTTTTGTCCCGCTATATCGGGTGCCGATCCGTGAATAGGCTCATAAAGGCCGCACTTGCCGTCACCAAGTGACGCTGATGCCAAAAGACCGATTGAACCTGTAATTTGCGATGCCTCGTCCGACAGAATATCACCAAACATATTTGATGTTACAATTACATCAAATTTTGACGGGTCGCGAACAAGTTGCATTGCGGCGTTATCAACCAGCATATCGGTACAGGTAACATCAGGATACTGCTCTCCTACTTTATGCACCGTTTCACGCCAAAGTCGCGAGGTTTCGAGAACATTAGCTTTATCAATGCTAACCACATTTCCTCTACGCTTTTGGGCAGTTTTATAGGCTACATGAGCAATACGTTCTACCTCTTTTATGCTGTAAGCCTCTGTATCGTAAGCTTCCTCGCCGTATTTGCCTTCGCGTCTGCCACGTTCGCCGAAATAAATTCCGCCTGTAAGTTCGCGCACTATTACAAGGTCAAACCCATTTTCTACGATATCAGGGCGCAAAGTACAAGCATCTTTAAGGGCGGGATAGATTTTTGCGGGACGAAGATTAGTAAAAAGTCCTAGTGCAGAGCGAAGCCCCAAAAGTGCTTTTTCAGGTCGGATATCACCCGGAAGAGTATCCCATTTGGGTCCTCCGACCGCGCCGAGCAGAACGCTATCACTATTTTTGCATCCGTTTACTGTTTCTTCAGGCAGCGGTATGCCATATGCATCTATTGCGGCACCTCCCGCAAGATAAGGTGTGAAATTGAACTTGTGACCGAACTTATCACCCACAGTTTCAAGCACACGAACGGCACTATCTACAATTTCAGGACCTATGCCGTCACCCTTTACAAGCGCAATATTATATTCCATTATTTGTTACCTCCCGCCTGTTTTGCCTTTAGATACGAAAGCAAACCGCCGTTTTCAATAATTCCGTTTATAAATGCGGGAAAAGCGGTAGCCTTAAATGATTCGCCCGTTGTTTCATCCACTATCACACCTGTGGCAAAATCAACACTTACTGTATCGCCGTTTTTAATTTTCTTTGCGGCTTCGGGACACTCGAGAATCGGGAAGCCAATATTTATTGCGTTACGATAAAAAATTCTTGCAAAACTTTCGGCAATAACACAAGCAACACCACTTGCACGAATGGAAATGGGCGCGTGTTCACGGCTTGAGCCGCAGCCAAAATTAGCTCCGCCGACCATAATATCTCCAGACTTTACATTCTTAACAAAATCAGCGTCAATATCCTCCATACAATGTTTTGCAAGTTCAGAGGGGGATGGCGCGTTAAGATAACGGGCGGGTATAATTACATCCGTATCGACATTATCACCGTATTTAAAAACTGTTCCTTTTGCCATAATTACACCTCCGCCAAGTCATAAGGCGATGCAACTGCACCCGCTACTGCCGATGCCGCCGCAACTGCAGGACTTGCAAGTATTACCTCGCTCTTTATATGTCCCATTCTGCCTACGAAGTTTCTGTTAGTTGTGGTAACCGCGCGTTCACCCGCACTCATTACACCCATATGTCCGCCAAGACAGGGGCCACAGGTTGGAGTTGAAACTGCACAGCCCGATTTTATAAATATTTCCGCAAGGCCTTCTTCTATGCACTGCATATAAACCTCTTGCGTGGCGGGAATTACAATACAGCGAACGCCTTTTGCAACACGTCTGCCCTTCAAAATTTCTGCCGCTTGACGCAAATCCCCTATTCTGCCGTTTGTGCAAGAACCTATAACAACCTGATCAATATGCAAACCTTTAACTTCATCCACTGTTTTTGTGTTGGACGGAAGATGCGGTAGAGATACGGTGGGTTTAAGTGACGACAAATCAATTTCCACCGTGCTTTCATACTCTGCATCGGCATCCGCTTCATAAACCTTAATAGGACGCTTGAATCTGCCGTTTACATATTCCAGTGTTTTTTCGTCAACAGGAAAAATTCCGTTCTTTCCACCCGCTTCTATAGCCATATTGGCAATTGTAAAGCGGTCGTCCATTGAAAGTGAGGAAACGCCCTCACCTGTAAACTCGATCGATTTATAAAGTGCGCCGTCAACGCCAATCATTCCAATAAGATGAAGTATTACATCCTTACCGCTGACATATTTAGGAAGCGCACCTTTAAGCACCACCTTTATTGCAGAGGGGACCTTAAACCAATTTTCGCCCACTGCCATACCTGCCGCCATATCGGTCGAGCCAACACCTGTAGAAAATGCACCCAATGCACCGTATGTACAGGTGTGCGAATCGGCGCCTATAATACAGTCACCAGGTCCTACAACACCCTGTTCGGGCAAAAGCGCATGTTCTATACCGACATTACCGACATCGTAAAAATGAGTAATATTAAACCGCCTTGCAAACTCACGAGCTATGGCGCAGAGTTCTGCAGATTTTATATCCTTGCAAGGTGTATAGTGGTCAAGCACTATCGCAATTTTATCTTTATCAAACACCTGTGTAAATCCTGCTTCATCAAAAACGCCAACTGCTACAGGGGTTGTAACATCGTTGCCAAGCACGATATCGAGTTTTGCTTCGATAAGGTCACCCGCTTTAACCGATGGTAGTCCTGCATGGGCAGCAAGGATTTTCTGTGTCATTGTCATTCCCATTATTTTGCCTCCGCTTCACTTTCTGCGGCTGATTGCAATTTATGTAATGCCGCAAGATATGCTTTTATACTTGCCTCGATAATATCGGTTGAAAGGCCGCGCCCAGAATAACTTTTTCCGTTTGCAGTAAGTTTTACCGATACATCGCCAAGGGTGTCTTTACCCTCTGATGTCGAGTTAATTGTGTAGTTATCAAATGTATGTTCTATGGGATTTATGATGGTATCAATAGCCTTAAACGATGCATCAATCGGTCCGTCACCAAGGCTGACACCCTCAAACTTTTCGTCACCTTTCTTAAGGCATACGGTACTTGTTGCTGTTGTAAAATTGCTTGTGTGAACAGCAAACCAATCAAGCGTATAATCGCCCTCGCTCTGTGCGGTATCTACGGCTGATTTATGAAGCACAATAGCCTCAATATCCGCATCGCTTACAACTTTTTTCTTATCGCACAGCACCTTGAACTCTTCAAATGAGCGTAAAAGTTCATCTGCTTCCAAGGTATATCCCATCTCACTTAAGCGGGTTTCAAACGCGTGTTTACCCGAATGTTTGCCAAGCACGATATTATTTGCGTGAATTCCAACCGACTCGGGTGTTAAAATTTCGTATGTTAATTTGTTAGCAAGAACACCGTGCTGATGTATGCCCGATTCGTGAGCAAAAGCATTTTTACCCACAATTGGCTTATTAAGAGGTGCCTTTTGGCCGATGATATTGTAAACCGTTTTGCTCGTTCTGTATATCTGTGTGGTATCAAGGCGCGTTGCTCCTGTAAACACATCGGGACGGGTGCGCATTGCCATTACAACCTCTTCAAGAGAGGTGTTACCTGCGCGCTCGCCAAGTCCGTTTACGGTACACTCTATCTGTGTTGCACCGCCCTTTACACCCGCTAGTGCATTTGCAACTGCCATACCCAAGTCATTATGGCAATGAACTGAAAAGTCGACCTTATCGGCATTCTCTGTTCTTTCTATTAAATACTCGATAAGCGCCTGCATTTCTGCAGGGGTGGTATAACCGACCGTATCGGGAATGTTAACCGTTGTTGCACCGCAACGCACAGCCGTATTTACAACCTTAACCAAAAAATCCCAGTCGCTTCTTGTTGCATCTTCTGCCGAAAACTCTATGTTACTGCAATACTTAGCAGCATATTTTACCATCTCTTCGGTCTTTTTTAACACCTGTTCGGGCGTCATTTTAAGTTTATACTCCATATGGAGTGGGCTTGTTGCTATGAAAAGGTGAATTCGCGGGTCGGCGGCTACCTTTACTGCCTCCCACGCTGCATCTATATCCTTTACTGTTGAACGCGCAAGTGACGCTACGGTACAATCCTTTACAGTTTTTGCAATGGTATTAACCGATTCAAAGTCGCCGGGAGAAGAAATTGCAAATCCCGCCTCGATAATATCCACTTTCATCTTTTCAAGACATTTTGCAACCTCTATCTTTTCGCGCAGATTCATACTGCAACCCGGTGACTGTTCACCGTCACGCAGTGTTGTATCAAAAATTTTTACCTGTTTCATTTGCTCTCTCCGATTATGGTTTTTATAAAAGTATTGCGCCCTTATCAGCCGAAGACACAAGTTTCGCGTATCTTGCTATATAGCCGCTGTTTATTCTCGGTGCGGGGCAAACCCACTTTTCGCGGCGTTTGCTTAATTCTTCATCCGACACTTCTACATTAATATTAAAGTTTCTAATGTCGATACAAATCATATCGCCGTCTTCAATAAGCGCTATATTACCGCCTGCCGCCGCTTCGGGACTTACGTGTCCTATTGCCGCGCCGCGTGTTGCGCCAGAAAAGCGTCCATCCGTTATGAGTGCTACGCTCTCACCAAGTCCCATTCCGCAGATAGCAGAAGTAGGATTAAGCATCTCTCTCATACCAGGTCCGCCCTTGGGGCCCTCGTAACGAATGACAACAACATCCCCTGCTTTAATCTGTTTTCCGTAAATAGCTGCTATAGCCTCTTCTTCGGAATTAAACACCCTCGCAGGACCTCGGTGACTCATCATCTCGTCCGCAACCGCCGACTGTTTTACTACACAGCCATCGGGTGCGATATTTCCCTTAAGCACGGCTATTCCACCGCTTTGCGAATAGGGGTTGTCAATAGGTCTTATAATTTCAGCGTTTTTATTATAAGCACATTTAATATTCTCGCCCACCGTTTTGCCCGTTACGGTCATACATTGGAGTTTTAACAGATTTTTCTTTGAAAGTTCGTTCATAACAGCATAGACACCACCCGCGCGGTCGAGGTCTTCCATATATGTCTCACCCGCAGGTGCAAGGTGGCAAAGATTAGGCGTGTTTTTACTGATTTCGTTTGACATATCAAGGCTGATTTCCACACCCGCCTCGTGTGCGATGGCGGGAAGATGTAGCATTGTGTTTGTTGAGCAGCCAAGTGCCATATCAACCGTTTCAGCGTTATGAAGGGCATCCGCCGTCATAATATCACGCGGACGGATATCCCTCTTTATCAGTTCCATAATCTGCATACCCGTCTTCTTAGCAAGACGAATTCTTGCCGAAAGCGGAGCAGGAACTGTGCCGTTGCCCGATAGCGCCATACCAATCGCTTCGGTCAGGCAGTTCATTGAGTTTGCAGTATACATTCCGGAACAAGAACCACAGGACGGACAGGCGTTTTCAACATAATCGTCCACCTCTGACTCGGTCATTTTTCCCGCGTGATAGGCGCCTACCGCCTCAAACATATGGCTAAGGCATGTGCGTTTACCGTCATCTAGGCGACCGGCAAGCATAGGTCCGCCCGAGCAGAAAATTGTGGGGATATTAAGTCTTGCCGCCGCCATTAAAAGACCCGGCACATTTTTATCACAGTTGGGTATCATTACTAGACCGTCAAACTGATGTGCCATTACCATTGACTCGGTTGAATCGGCAATAAGGTCACGCGTTACGAGTGAATACTTCATACCTACATGGCCCATTGCAATGCCGTCACAAACGGCTATTGCAGGGAACATAATAGGTGTTCCTCCCGCTAATCTAACACCTGCTTTTACAGCCTCGGCAATTTTATCTAGGTGCATATGACCTGGTACTATTTCGTTGTGCGAACTTACAATACCTACTAAAGGGCGTGAAAGTTCTTCTTCAGTAAGACCGAGTGCATACAAAAGGCTTCTGTTAGGTGCTCTTTCAATGCCGCTTTTAATACTATCGGAATTCATAATAACCTCGGGAATGTTTTTTTAGGGTAGAGCAAATAATACAAACTCTGTTTTGAAAAGGCGGATTTTCGCTCATACTTTGTTAAAATACTCGTTAATCCTATATTTTAGTTGGATGCTGTATCAAGGTCGGAATCGTTCTTCCAAAGCATCTGCTCACGCAGTTGCTGTCCGACAATTTCCATCTGATGCTTTGCAAGTGTTTCACGCTTAGAATTGAAGAAGCAACGTCCGTTTTTATTCTCGGCAATCCACTTACCTGCAAAGGTACCGTCCTGAAT
The DNA here is from genome assembly GCA_045601505.1 of Acutalibacteraceae bacterium. Classification (GTDB taxonomy): domain Bacteria; phylum Bacillota; class Clostridia; order Oscillospirales; family Acutalibacteraceae; genus SIG589. The sequence goes on along the minus strand of JAZRZS010000027.1, from coordinate 26 downwards.
ATCTGAAAGTACAGCCTTCATGTTTG